>MNDE01000011.1 GCA_001914785.1 Acidobacteria bacterium 13_2_20CM_57_17
CTACCGTTGAGCTACCGGGGAACGCCCTAAGATGCGCATTTTCATTCTATTACATCAAACAGATTCATGTCATGACCTTTCGGTACGACATAGGGATGCTCAACACCTAGGATCATCCCGAGTTTTGTGATAGTTACGTGGCATTTTCAGGATCGATTTGGGTGAGTTGGGGGACAAGACTGAGTTTTTCATGCTAAATGGAGAGTCTGCCTGCCTCCGCAAAAGACGTTCAGCTATTCTGCTCTTGCGGAAAATTCAAACGTCGTGAGTTCGGAGGCGTCCCGATGACCGCTCTGAGCGTGCCTTGCATGATAGTCCTCAGTGGCTGAGTTTTCGGTAGGCATACGCGTTTTGTCCTTTAAGCCAGCACAACTTGCTTGTCAGTGCGATCTCCTGCTTCGCTCCATGGCGACTGGCCGGTCGGGAAGCGCCCACGCATAAAGCGTTCCGCCACTCGCAACAAGGACGTATTGCCGGCCGTCAAGTTCATACGTAATGGGAGAATTTCCTACGCGTCCGATGCGCGAATGCCACAACGTTGTGCCATCGCGCGTCCGGAGGGCAAGAACGCTGCCAACAGAGTCCCCTGTGAATGTCAATCCCGAGTCAGTAGTCAAAACACCTGCGCCCGAAGCTCCACCGCCCAAGTCGTGGGTCCAACGGATTTTCCCCGTTTGATAATCGATCGCTCGAAGCGTCCCTTTGCCGAAGAGTCCGTAATCTGCGCCTGCCCAACCATACTCGCCATGCTCGGGCTTCGAAAAATAGATACCGTAGCTATCCTGTGCGCTGACGATGAACAGACCAGTCTGAGCATCAAAACTAGGCGAGCGATAGTTAGTGGCACCGCCTTCGTCCGGTGCAATCAGCCGTCCATCGCGGGCCGGCTCCTTCGCAGGATTGGGAATCGGACGCCCACCCTGGTCCACGCCCGCGGACCAGTTGACGGCGGCGAAGGGCGTCGTAAGCAGGCTTTTTCCGCTAGTGCGGTCCAGCACAAAGAAATAACCGTTCCGCGAGGCTTGCAGCAGCATCTTGCGAGGAGTGCCTTTGAACTTTCCGTCCACCAAGACTGGAACTTCGACGGCATCCCAATCATGTGTATCGTGGGGCGATGGTTGGAACCCCCAAACAAGTTTCCCGTTGTCGGGGTTGAGTGCCACGATACTGCACGTCCAGGGATTGTCGCCGGGCCGCGCTCCTGCGGCCAGCACTGGCGTGGGATTTCCTGTTCCCACATAGAAGAGATTTAGCTGGGGGTCATACGTACCCGTAATCCACATGTTTCCCCCAGTGGCCCCGCCGCTAAAGGCTTCGGGTGCTTCTCGCGGAAGCGTACTGTAAAAGGTCCATTGTGTATCACCCGTTTCCGGGTCAATCGATTTCAGCATTCCGGGAAGGTTATCGAAGTCACCGGAAGTGCCCACGAGCAGGTGGTCGCGGATGACCAGCGGCGCCACTGTCGTCCAATAACCTTTCTTTACGTCGGCGATCACGATGTCCCAACGAACTTTGCCGTTTCTGGCGTCAAGGGAGATAAGGTGCGCATCGGGAGTCGAGAAATACACATAGTCTTTGTACATGGCGACTCCTCGATGGCCGATGTGCAGACCCTGGTTCGGCGGATAGGTGTAGTGCCATAGTGGATGTGCCGACCTGGCATCGAGCGCCCAGACGTTGTCCGGCGTCGTCACGTACAAAATGCCATTGACAAGGATGGGAGTGGACTTGACCTGCGCGGTCTGTCCGGTTTCGAAGGCCCAGGCAAGCGTAAGCTGGTTGACGTTCGCCGGCGTAATCTGCGTCAGCCGGCTATGGTGCTGACCCGAGTATGTGCCGTGATAGGTCGGCCAACTCTGACTCGGAGGTTGCTGGAGTGTACCGGGATCCAGTCCCTGAGCCAGCGCCCTGCCCTGGAACGCAAGCATCACCAAAATCAAACCGGCGGCAGGTCGCAACACATGGTATCCAATCTTCATCGTCCAATTGCCTCCTGGGAAACCGCCTCGAACATATTCCCCTACCGCAAGGTCTGCAAGTAGGCCAGGACGTCGTGCATGGTTTCATCGGTGTATTTTCCGAGTTGCTCGACGTGCGCTTGCAGCGGATCGTCGACCGTGAACTTCACCTGGTTCTTGAACCAAGAACGGTACCATCCCGACGAATCAGTTAGCCCAATAACGAATTCGTCCTTGTACGCCAATTTGCCCCGTACTGTTTCGCCGGAAGGTAGTATCACCGTCACCGTTGCTGCGGCCGCAACAGGACCAGCGCCGCGGCCCCCGCCCGGGTAGAGCATGTGGTGAAGCAGCGCCAGTCCCCGCAGTCGGCTCGCTACGCCGGCGAGGTCTGCGCTCGGAGAGTGGCATTTCGAGCACCCACCGGCCCCGTTGAAATACTCCTTCCCGTGTTCGGCACTGCCAGTTTGCAGATCTTCCATCTGAACGGTACGCCGCCGCCCTTCCTTGGAGGTTATCTTGATCTTCTGATCGTGAATAAATGCCACGATGGCAGCTAGATCCGCATCGTTGACGTTGAAAAGCGGCATTCCTTTATCAATCCGTCCGGCGCGCACAACCGGGCCGATTTCGTTTCCACGGATGTCTTTCGCGACGAGTTCGGAGCTCGTGAGGTCCGGACCGGCCTCGCCACCGGCAGCGTCGCGCCCATGGCAGAAGCCACACTGGACGGAAAAGAGTGATTGCCCTCTTTGCACCTGTTCTGGCGAATTGGATGGTGATGTCGTCGCCTCGGCCGGCAACTGTGAAGCTGGTTCGTGACTGCGGCGTTCCTGACCGACAGGAACTTGCGCGACGGAGCCTCGTGCTTCCAAAACAGTTCGCTGACCGGCGAAACCCTGATCGCAGGAGAGAACGGGTGCAGAGATACTCAACGCCAGTACCAGCGAGTGCCCCACGCCTGCTCGTAATCCGTACGCAAGCGAAGTTGTCACACAAATCCTTGACCGCCCACCGACTTGCCGTTTCAATTTACCAACCTCGTGGGGCCAAAGTCCAGGTGGCGCCCCTCCTCGATTTCGTTCTTCCCGCTCGTAAAAGTAAGGGCCAGAACAACACACCATGTGCTCCTGCAAGACGCGATATGCATCACCCGGTACTTCAATCCCTCCCGATGTTCGAGCCTGAGGATTGTCTGCGGCGGGCAGATCCTTCGTCAATGCTGTCGACGCTTGCGAGTCTAGAATTGAAAGCGAACCACGAGTTGCATAATACGCGGGTCGCGGGCGCCGCTCACCGTTCCGAATCCATTGATATTATTTATAGTCCCGTCCGGATTCTGATACAGGTTTGTGATCGTTGGATCGCTAAGGCTTTTGAAATTAATCGTGCTGTTGACGCCGTTAAACTGCGTGTGATTGAACACGTTGAAGGCGTCTGCGCGCAGCTCAAACCTCGCCCCTTCGCTGACAAAAAATGACTTCTGGATGGATAGGTTAGTGTTGTTAATCCCGGGCCCCCGCAGGTAGTTCGTGGGGGAGTCGAGGCCAATACTGCCCACCGGTGGCGGTGCAAATGCCGCGGGATTTAGGCGGTGATACTCGTCGCCCGTGATTGCGCTGAGCGGGTTCCCAATCAACTTGACGCGTGCTGGTTCTGTATACGAACCGGTGATGTTCTGGTTGCCCACGCCGGGTATAGAGAAGCTCACTTGGTAGGGCGCGCCGCTCTGAAATAGCGTGGCGCCGGAGATCTGCCAGCCGTCAATCAGCGAGTGCGCGGGGCCGCTGCGGAAAATCCTCGGGAGCTCGTAGGTATAGAAGATGTTGACCGTATGCAGCCGGTCGAAGGACAGTGGACCATAGTTGGCCAGCCGCGTGAGATTGTCGATGCGGTTGAACCCCGTGCGATCGCTGGTGGTGCCCAGGGCGCGACTCCACGTCCAATTGAAGCCGAAAAAGAAGCCTTTGGCGAACCGCCGGTTCACGCTGGTCTGCAGCGAGTTGTAATTAGAAGTACCGCCGAACTCATGCATAATAATGTCCCCGAAACCCGGGTAAGGTCTCAGGAAGTTGGCGTCAAAGGCTTGCGAGCCAGAGTAAGGCCCCTGTGAACATGTGCCGGAAAACTTCGTGCAGTCCTGATTCTGCGGAAGGAATGTCGCACCGTAAGGGATGGCGTTCAGATTTCTTCGTTGCAGCTCATGGCGATTCTGCGAGCCCACATACGCAGTATCCAGAATGAAATCCATGGGCAGCTTGGACTGCACGCCGAAATGGTAGCTGTATGTGGTCGGAACGAAACCATTGAAGTCGAAGGCGTTCAACCCCACCGGTGCCAGCAGGACATTTTTGGGATCAATGTCCTTGAGGAATCCGTTCACCACCGTGGGCGCCAACGTGGTGGGGGGGTTGGTCAGCATGTCGAACACTTCATTGCCTTGAAAGCGGTCATAGAGAATTGCCCCTCCGGCGCGAAGCACCAGTGATTGTTTGCCAGTAACGTCGTAAGCGAATCCGAGGCGGGGTGAATAATGAATACCGCGATTTTTGATGAGGTACTTGCTGACGTCCTTGCCGGCCCGCGCGATTCCGTCGAGGGTATTGCCGGAATTGGGAACTATCTTGCCGATGGCCGAGGCCGGTACGCTCTGTCCTGTAACCGGGTCGAACCCCGCTCTTTGCCCGCTGCTATTTAGAGTGGGTTGATAGAGGCGCACCTCAGCTGCCCGGTCAAAGCGCCCGGGCAGGAACGTCGATGTTTGCAATGCTGCGTCGAACTGCGGCTGAATCCAGTAGAAGCGCATGCCGTAATCCAGCGTAAGACGCCGCGCTATTTTCCATTGATCTTGCAGATACCATTCCACGTTAGTGTACCGATATTCCCCGGTGAAATAGCCCGACGCCTGATTAAAGGTGGTGAACACCCCAATGGCCATGTTGGCAAAACCGAAGCCGGTGTCCAATGGATTGCTCGAAGTGTCGCTGAAGTCGATGTCGCCGTTGGCGTTGGCAAACGAGGTTTGGTCCTTGCGGCTGCGTTGCACGTAGATACCGGTCTTGAATACATGCCGGTTCCATATCTTCGAGAGGTTGTCGATCCAGTCCAAAGTCGAGTTGTAGTTGAAGAAGGGGGCATTATTCGTCCCGATGCGCTGTTGGTTGCCAATTCGTGTTCCCGCATAAGCAAACCGTGGGATGAAATCTCCCTGTACTGCGGCGGGATAGAGCACCGGGATGTTCACTCCGCTTGCCGCCCGAGATAGTCCACCGTTCACGGGATCGATGTTGATCTGGTTGTGACCATAGCCAAAAGTAGCCTCGTTGGCCGTCGTCGAATTGATCAGCGTAGTCGCGCTGACCACAAAGCTCTTGCCGGGGCGCGTGTCCGTGATGGGCACCTTGGGGAAGCCCGCGCCCAACACGAACGACCCGTAGGCCGAGGTTACCGAGTCGCTGTTGATCAAGTAATGGCTGAACATTTTCGATTTGGCGCTAAGGTTGTAATCGCCGCGAATCAGCGATTCGCGCCTCGGATAGGAATCCGGAATCTGCGAGCGGTAGTTGAAACCTTTGTTTCCCAGCGCATTGGGAGCCGGGAAAAAGTTCAACGCCGCAATGCCCGGACCGTACAGGCTGTTGGCCGGAATTCGACCAAGCACGCCACC
Organism: Acidobacteria bacterium 13_2_20CM_57_17; assembly: GCA_001914785.1. Classification (GTDB taxonomy): domain Bacteria; phylum Acidobacteriota; class Terriglobia; order Acidiferrales; family UBA7541; genus Acidiferrum. The sequence goes on from MNDE01000011.1 coordinate 5,626, forward strand.
GTCCTGGAAGCAGCCCGCTGTGTTGGCGGCGTTGCATGGCTGGCCGGACAGCGGATCCCGAATGAAGTGGAACGCATTGCCGTTCTTGTCGACGCTTTGCGAAAAATCCCCCGTGCGCTCGAGCGCTGTCGGGAATGTGGCGTCACGGCGGTCCTGGGGCTTGAGCTGCTCCTGAAATTCCTGGCTCCAGAAGAAGAACAGTTTTTTCCGGTCTCTGTTGAAGTGGCCGGGAATGAAAATGGGGCCCCCAACTGTATAGCCCGGATCGTTGAACCGGAAGAGTTGCCGCGGCAGCCCATCGCGGTTATTTTTCCAGTTGTTGGCGTTCAACCCCTCGTGGCGGTGATATAGATACGCGCTGCCGTGGAAAGAGGACGTGCCACTCTTGGTCACCACGCTGATCTGCGCGCCGGCGGAGCGCCCATATTCGGCCTGGTAGCTGCTCGTCAGGATTTTGTATTCTTGCACCGCGTCCAGACTGATCGTCGCCAACTGGTCTCCATTATTACCGGTGTCCACGTTACCTATGCCGTCGAGCGTTAGCTGGTTATGGTCGAAACGCTGGCCGTTTGCCGAAATATTCGCCAGACCACTGTGTCCCCCGGTGGTCAAGTTGGCCGTGCTCACCACTCCCGTGGCCAACCCCGCAAATTGCAGGTAACTTCGGCTGTTCACCGCCAACTCCTGGATTTCCCTCCCTACAATCGCGTCTGAGCGTTCCGAGCTCTCCGTCTTGAGCTGCACCACTTGCGCCGAAACCTCCACTGTCTGGCTTACTTCGCCTACCTCCAGAGTAATGATTCCGACGGTAATCTTGTCGTTTGCCAGCAGCGATATGTCCTTGCGCTCGACCTTTCTGAATCCTGGGGCCGTAATGATGAGATCGTATCGGCCCGGAAGCAACTGCGGGAACACGAATCGCCCTTCGGAGTCCGTCTTTGCAGTGAACTGCGTTTTCCTTTCCTGCTCAGTGAGGATGACCGTTGCGCTCGGGACCGCGCCGTCCTGAGGGTCACGCAGGCCGCCCGCAATCGAGCCACTACTGGTCTGCGCGGCCAGCCGTGGCACAGACAGCGTCATCGCCATCAAAATGATCGAAAGCGTTTTTGAGGTATGCATTGTTTCCACCCCTGTTCGAGAAACAGCTCCGGCGGCATGCGGACCATGGACACGCGGGCGCTCCCAGGGAAGGACCGCAGTGTGCTCAAAGTAATTCGGATTAGCTGCGCTGAGGAAGGAGAACAGAGACCTCGCGTCGTTCGCGGTGTCCTTGGGAGTGCCGTCGATGAACGTTGCGGGCCAGGTCTGCCGCATCCTCTCTTTTCTCTGCATCGCTCCGCCCGGTTACGGCTACGAAACGCGCCGTGGTGAAAGACGCCGAGATGAGCGGTGCGCGCTAATACGGGCTTCCGATGCCGTCTTACGGAACCTCACCCTAGTGGTGGTCATTGCAAAAATCAATCGGGACAATCACTGTTTTAATTTGCAGGTAAATCTTTGATTTCACCAAGCACCGGAGCTCAGCTTGATCTGCGTCCTTGGTGCGCCAGGTTCCCGGCTGCGTGCAATCAAATCGCCAGGAGCGGGCCCTTTCTTACTGTAAAGATTGGGCTTACGCCAGCAGATCATTAGATTACTTCTCACCCCATAACCTCAAGCAGGCCCGTAGGATTCTTGGAGCTTACGGCGGCGGCTTGAGGTTCTCGATGGGCTTATTCCGGAGTTGGGGTTGAATCGCAACGTACTTGACCTACTACCTGTCTTGATTCCCAGACAAGAGATGCTGGAAAGGATTCGTCGGAATTCTTTCCACATATGACGACCGTATCGAAAATAACGCACCGCGGATCAAGATCTTTCAGCAAATGGCGCGGATGCTCTACGAGGAATGGTTTGTGAGCTTCCGTTCCCAGGCCACGATCGCGTCGAGATGATCGATTCGGCCATCGTGGGTCTCATTCCAAAGGGAAGGACTCCAACAACAATAGACCACGCAACCTCGGAGGATCGTCTATCGAATTGCATCGGAGGCACTGAGGGTTTCATAGTGATGTGTGCCAGAGTGACGAGGGACTCGGAAGTCATCGGATCAAATTCTCAGTTTCTTGTTTGCCGACTATCCGACCAGAACTCCGTTTAAGCTCTGCATGGGTAGCTGTTTCCACCTTCCTTCTCAGGTGTTGGCCGAAACTGAGTTATTCATAATG
>MNDE01000099.1 GCA_001914785.1 Acidobacteria bacterium 13_2_20CM_57_17
TCACGCTGGCAACGGATTCCAGCACCATCCAATCGCCATTCTGGTGGCGAAAGCGATATTCCAGAATGGTTCCCGCCCCCGTCTCGCGGGCTTCCTTGGCGGCATTCCTGACCTTCTCGCGGTCATCAGGATGAATCTGTTCGAACCCCGATGACACCTGAAGCTCTTCAGGCGAATATCCCAGTATTCTTTGGTAAGAAAGGCTGTTGAAAATCCTACGGCCTTCCAAGTCCACGACGGCAATCATGTCCGCTGCATTCTCGCTAATCAAATGAAAGAGCTCTTCTCGTTCGATCAGTTGCCGGCGAATGCGATGAATTTGCAAATGTTGATAGATGGTGTAGAGGTCGAACAGGAAGACGAGGGCGACAAGACCACGCACAGCTTGCGGAAGAACATAGAGGGCGTGGAAGTCAGTTGCCGGTGACAAATTCGGAAGCAGAAACGAAGCCAGTGCGGCTGTGAGCAGCAGTGTGATGATGGCCGCTGTCACCCACAACCACCATTCACGGCGCTCGATGACACGAAAGTTCGCTCTCAGGGCGTTAGCCCCTGCGTCTTGAGAACCGGGCGTTGTCTTACCGTCTTTCATTTTCTCGATCTGCGATTACGAGTCGTCTTGGCCTGGATCGCGAATCAGCAGGGCTTCCCCGTGAAAAGATGGTGCAAGTTGTGTGCCAAGGCCGGACCGGGGCCTTCGCGCGCGATTCGACCGACTGCCCTCGCGCACCCGCACGCGCTCTTCTTCAATTCGCTGATTCTCTTGGTTGTTTGCGATTCGCGAGCTTAGGAATCAGCTCGGCAAGATTGGAGTTCTCTAATCAAACCGAAATGGGTCCATTCTTGGGTCTCAGAATTTGCAAGACGTGCCAGTTTGGGACAAAGCCGTCGTTTTTGAACCCGCCGATTTGCGCGTACTAAATTGACTTCATAACAGATGAGCGTATCTTTAGAGAATAAAGATTTCCAGCCCGTGGAGGGATTTAATGAACCGCCGTCTTCTTGCTCTACTCTCGCTCTGTGCCCTTTCCATCGGTGCGGTGGTCGCGGGATGCCAAAAAGCAGCCGATCAGCAGTCCAGTCCCGACGCCAGCGCTACGCCATCTGTGACGGAAGCGGCAAAGACCGCCGTCAAGAAGGCCATCGAACCGAAACCTCTGGTCATCCCTGCTGACACGGTGATCTCTGTTGTTTTGGATCAAACCATTAGCTCGAAAACCAGCAAACCCGGGGACAAGTTCACAGCGACGGTCGAATCTCCTATCGAAATCGGAGGAAAGATCGCCATTCCGAAGAGCGCCCGCGCAGAGGGCGTTGTGAGAGAGGCAAAGGCCGCCGGCCGCTTCAAAGGCGGCGCCGCGCTGGCTCTCGAGCTCACCAGCGTCGAGGTCAACGGGAAGAATCATGAGATTCAGACCTCCGGTGCAACCATGTCCAGCAAAGGCAAGGGCAAGCGCACCGCAGCCATGGTGGGCGGTGGCGCGGCTGGTGGCGCGGCTATCGGGGCCGTTGCTGGCGGCGGCAAAGGCGCTGCCATCGGTGCGTTGATCGGCGCCGCAGCGGGTACTGGCGGTGCGGGACTGACTGGCAATCGCGACATTACCCTGAACGCGGAGACGCCGCTCGATTTCAAACTGCTGCAGCCTGTAACGATCAGGCAAAAGTAGCTGGTAAGTTTTTTTATCTCTGACAGGATTTGTCTGCTGGCTCCCTTCTATGGCCTCGATTCGTTCTGAGGGAGCCGGTTAACCAGCGTAACTTCCCCATCCTCTTTGCGTAATAGAATTGAGCGGCCCAACCATGCCCACCGCCCCTATGCTCATTCAGGCTGAAAGTGTGTCCCGCGAATATCGGCTGGGCGAAACCGTCATTCGCGCCGTCGACGCCGTCTCCCTCCGCATCGAACAAGGTGAATTCCTCGCCCTCTTGGGAAGCTCCGGCTCCGGCAAGTCAACGCTATTGAGCATGATGGCCGGCCTTGATCGCCCCACCTCTGGCGCGATCCGCGTGCGAGAGCGCAACCTCGCCGAATTGGAAGCGGACGAACTTGCGCGCTATCGCCGCGAGACCGTCGGCATGGTTTTCCAATCTTTCAATCTGCTGCCGCGCATGACGCTCGAGGAAAATGTGGAGTTGCCGTTGCGTCTCGCCGAAGTGGATCGCAGCGACAGGCAATCCCGCGTTGGCGAAGCGCTTGAGCGCGTGGGGCTTGCCGCACGAAGGCAGCACCGGCCGAGCGAACTCTCTGGCGGCGAGCAGCAACGCGGCGCGTTGGCGCGCGCGCTTGTGAATCGTCCGGCAATTCTGTTCGCCGATGAGCCGACAGGAAATCTCGACAGCGCAAACGGCGAACAAATCCTGCTCTTATTGAAAGAAATTCAAGATTCTCTCGGAATGACCATCATCATGGTCACCCATGAACGTCCTCTAGCCGAGCGCTTTGCAAACCGTATCGCGCTCCTCTCGGACGGGCGCCTCGTCAGCGACGGAGCGCAGCGTTGAGAACGCGAGACCTGAGCGAACTCGCGGTACGTAATTTGCGCGAAGCCGTGCTTCGCAATTCGCTTACCACGCTTGGCGTTGCCGTCGGTGTAGCTTCCCTGGTGGCGATGTTGTCTCTGGGTGTCGGGCTGCAAACCCTGGCCTCGCAGCGCCTGACGCGTTCCGGCTTGTTCGACGCCGTATTCGTTACATCGCAGCGTAATTTTCGCGGGCCAAGACAGCCTCCGCCGCCGGATTCCGCGGCAAAACGAGAATCACGCGCCTTGGACGATGACGCGCGCCAGCAACTCAGCAAGCTCTCGAACGTCACGGAAGTCTACCCGCAAATCCGGTTCGTCACGGACGTGCGCTATGCGGGCAAGTCCGAATCGACTTCCGTTCTCGGTCTGCCTGACTCTTCCCGCTCAAGCGGCGCATTTGAAGGGATGACCGGCAAGTATTTTTCATCGCCCACCGCGGAGGAAGCCATTCTCCAAATTGAATTTGCAAAGTTACTCGCCGACCAGCCGTCATCGCTCGTAGGAAAAGATTTGACTCTGCGTTATGCGGAACGCGCCGCGCTCTCGAAAGACGCTGACGACGAAGCCCTTCTCGACAGCATGATGGGCTCCGGCAAACCCGGTGGCATCTCCATAGTTCCGCGCGAAAAGACCCTGCGCATTGTTGGCATCACCGAGTCGGATCCTTCAGCAGGGATCGGCGGGTTCGGTGGCGCGCGAGTGTACCTTCCGCTGAAGACCGCAGAGCAACTCCATGTGGCTCAGCCCGACGACGTGCAAGCCTTCCTCTCGGGCAATCCCGCAAAGCCTTCTTACATGGCAATGACCGTGCGCGTCCGTTCGCCCAAAGACGTGCCGCAAGTCGAGGCGACGATCAAGCAATTGGGCTTCGCCACGTTTTCTTTGCTGGACGCTACCAAAAGTCTTCGGGTCGTCTTCACCGTCTTTGATCTCTTCCTCGGCCTCTTTGGAAGCCTCGCGCTCACCGTCGCCTCGTTAGGCATTATCAACACTTTGGTGATGGCCATCCTCGAACGCCGCCGCGAAATCGGCATCCTGAAAGCGCTCGGCGCAACCGACCGCGACGTGCGCAGCCTCTTCTTTGCGGAAGCCGGCGCTATGGGACTCTTCGGCGGAATTTTTGGTGTCGCGCTCGGCTGGCTGATCGGATCCGCGTTGACTTGGGGCACCACCATTTATCTTCATCGGCAGAATTTGCCCGGCGTGAAAATTTCGTACGTTCCCTGGTGGCTCGCTCTAAGCGCCATCGGATTCGCGATCATCGTCAGCCTTATCGCAGGACTCTACCCCGCGTCCCGCGCCGCCCGCCTCAATCCCGTCGAAGCCCTCCGCTACGAGTGACTCCCGCCAACCACTATTGGTCGTAGGCCACTTTCTGATTAGCGCGTCTTTTGCTTTCCATTTCGTCTTCGTCCCCGAAGTGATCGTTTCGCTTGTGAGTACGAATCATAGAACGCTCAAGAACGCGATCAGGTCCGATTCCTCTTGAGGTGTTAGAGCGAGGCCAAAGCGGACTTCATAAAAATGTACGGCGTCCATGAGGGTCCGCGCGGAGCCGTTATGGAAGTACGGGGCGCGGGCGGAGAGACCGCGCAGGATCGGCCCCTTGACCTTGCCAACGTGGGCGAATTTACCATCGATCAAGGCTTGGCCGAGATCGGTGGTCGTCTTGCAATTGCTCGTCGGCGTCGGCGGGTTCGTGGCTAGATCCAATTTGCACACAGTAATGCTCGGCAGGTAGCTCACATCCAGTCCTCCCAAATTGGCAGCCAGGTTGGAAGGGTCAGGGTCACCAGTCCCGATGTTCAAGGGTGTCGGGAAAGAGTGATTGCCCACGTTCGGAGTATCGTGACAAGTGGCGCAGGTTCCCATAAGCGAGGGAATACCGCCTGCAACCAGCCCGCCAGCCGATACATCGTCGTTGATACCAGCTACACCACTAATGTTGATAGCCTTGGAATTGAAAATGGCCTGCCCACGCGCAATCGCCGCCCGCGGGGACATGGCAGGCATGGACGCCCAGGAATCAAAGGGATTGAAGATCGCGGGAGTAAACTGACCGTCACCCGGCGTAACCAGTCCACCCGGCTGCTCGAACTGAGGGAGCAGAAAGTGGACGCTGGAATTGACACTGATAAAGAACGGTTGGGTTGTGAGGGGCACCGGTCCGCCAGTCGCGCCGTGCGTGTCCAATCGGCCGGCGTCATTGTCGATGATTTGCGCCGTGGACAGTGCCATCTCAAAATTCACGATCTCCTGCTGTTCGTTAGGCGTTGGCCTTGACCCATCGCCCTGCGCGTGGCCGGTCGTGGCGTCCACGGACTGGTGTGCCAGATCGTTCAAAAGCGAAGGCGGATAATTCGAGTACAGGATTTTTGTTGTGCCGGTAGACGCCGATGATTCCCGCCCGTCAAACATGACCGCGCTCAAGAAACGGAGATTGGTAGAGGGCAGGGGCCGACGGTACATCGAAATGACATCAGACTCGTTACAGCCGTACGGATTGTTCGCCGCAACAACTCGATAGTCAGCGCTTGCGGGGACAGCGATGGCGATACGTATCAGACCGCGTGTCCGCAGCAGGCTGTAGGCGGCGGACCTGCCGGCAAGGGTGGACACGTCGATGCTGTGGTTGCAATTGGAACCGTCGTTGGTGCGGAAGATCGGGTCGTGACCTTGGGTTTGCAAAAATCGCTGCTGGACATTCGCGGCCGACACGGACATGCCATCGCTGGGCTGGTGGCATGAGCCGCACGAACGACCGTTGGTGCCCAAGCTCTGGAAGAATGGTCCAGTCAGGTCAACGCCCTCGCCGGTTGTGCTATAAGTTTCAGACGCACCATTTGGATTCCCGAAGAACGTCCCGTTGGGGATGAAAGTGATTTGGTGTCCACTTACGGCCACAATGACCAGGAGCACGGCTACAGGTACGAGAACACCGATAAGCATGCCGCGCTTGATTTGGCGTATTAGCGTGGATCGCTTAGTAGAAAACGGAAACAGGCTACTGGCAAAACTGGACTGCCGGGCTGGGAAAGTCCGCATCGCAACACCTCTTATGCGCCTTTTGGCGCGGGCTAGCTATCTGTTGTCCAAGACGAATGGGACAGAATTTGCTGCAAACTACCGGATTGGTGACGGGAAGGCAATGCACGTGACATTATCTGTTGATGACCAGCCAAGCCTCAGATACGATTCAGGTTAGATTCCTAGGTAACTGCGATTCGTAAAAGGCAGCTCGGCCTTCTGCCCTTTTGGGAAGGTGATCTGTGGCGGAAACGAATTCTCCATCGCCCACTGGTGTCGTCCGCTTTGGCGTGTTCCAGGCGAATCTTGCTGCACGCGAACTGCGTAAACATGGCGTCCGCATCCGCTTGCCCGGCCAGCCTTTTTGCATCCTTTCCATCCTGTTAGAGAAACCAGGGGAAGTAATTACCCGCGAAGAGATGCGGCAGAGGCTGTGGGCTTCCGATACTTTCGTGGATTTTGAACATAGCCTGAACAGCGCGATCAAGAAATTGCGCACCGCGCTTGGCGACTCACCAGAAAACTCCCGGTACGTCGAAACGGTTCCCCGTGTGGGTTATCGGTTCATTGCTCCGGTGGAGCAAGTCTTGGCATCGCCCTCGCCCGCCGTAGCCGTCACTCTTGCTACGGCCCGCTCAAGCGTACCAGCCGCCATTGTCGATGGAGCTGGCAAGCGCAGATCGCAGATTCTTCTGGGGATTTCAATTGTGGTAATTGCGGCACCAGGTGCTTACTTCGCATGGTCTCGCCTCCGAAGCCACCCTCAGCCGCAAAGTCAAATCGCTGGCGAAATTCACGCCGCCATTAACGGCCGCGAATCGACTAAGTCTAACAACCAACCTGCGTTATCCCCCAAATCCGGCGCCCATGACCTGTACCTCAAAGGTCTGTACTTCTGGAACAAAAGGACTGTGTCGGGATTTCAACAGGCAATCGAGTATTTTCAGCAAGCCACAACATTAGACTCCAATTACGCCCCTGCCTATGCTGGTCTGGCGAATTCCTATACTCTGCTGACCGCCTATACTTCCGTTTCTGCAACCCTGTACATTCCCCAGGCACGCGCGGCCGCCTTACGGGCCCTGGAACTGGACGCGGACTTGGCGGAAGCACACACGGCGGTGGCTTTGATTGTCCAGAATCACGATTGCGACTGGCAAACTTCAGAAAAGGAATACCGGCGGGCCATCGAATTGAACCCCAACTACGCTACCGCCCACCAGTGGTATGCCGAGCATCTGATGTGGCGGGGGCGCTTCGACGAGGCGTTAAGCGAGAGCGAACGCGCGCGCCAACTGGACCCGCTTTCGCTCATCATAGCCACCGACCACGGCGCGATTCTGTACTTCTCACGGCAGTATGACCGTGCCATTGAGCAGTTTCGCACCGTGCTTCGCAAGGATCCGAAATTTAACCATGCCGGCATTATAACCTTTGCCTATGTAGAAAAGGCGATGTTCGCCGAAGCGTTGGAAGCAGCAGAAACAGGGCGCCGTTTTTATGGTGAAGGGCCCTGGTACTGGTCACTGCTGGCTTACATTTATGGCCGCGCGGGTCAGTCGGATCGGGCTCGGCGCGAGCTGGAAAAACTGGAAAAGCTGAGCCGACATGAGCAGTTGGATCCCGTAACTTTGCTTTGGGCACATCTAGGCGTCGGCGACAAGGAAGAAGCCCTGGCCGACTTGGAAAAGGCGTACTCCGAGCACTTCGGTGTTCTAACCACCCTCAAGGTTGAACCGGCCTTTGATCCGCTGCGTAGCGACCCGCGCTTCCAGGACTTATTGCGCCGCGTAGGCTTGGCCCAGTGAGTTTGGCACTCCTCAGTTGCAGTCGACGTGGGTCACCCTGCGGAGTCGACATCGTGCCCTGCCCGCAGTGTTCGAGTCCAAGGTTGAGCTAGCACTCCCGATCCGACTCTTAGCGCCCATATCGTTCACTTGGCCCTGTAGCGGGTTATCCGCAGAAGTGCTGAAGTTGGCGTCTCGATTCGAGCTGCCACTCGAGACAAGCTCCCGGGTAATGGGAAGCTCGCCACAAGTTTTTCCTTGACTTTTATTATCCCCTTGGTACAATATAACTTGGGGAAAGTATGAGTTGGACTGCGGGAGCTTGCTCCCGCTTTTCTTTTTTTGAGACCGCATTTTGCCGCATTCTGTAATGTGAGAATGCTCCGTTTCTGCAAAACTCCGGTGCAACGTAAGCCCCTTTAGAATCAACACTTATGAGAACGTCCGTAAAAGTGTTGATTCTAAACCATTTACAAAAACACTAAGCCCTTTAGATGCAACACTTATGAAAAACAGGGGGGTGGGGCCGGTTACTGTGAAGGGTACAGACCAGGCTCATCCCTGACTGTGTAGACTGGGAGGATTCCTTACATTGTAATCCAGCACCACGCCTCGCGGCTCTTCCGTATAAGATAAGCACCACTGAAATTCCAAGGACAACCATGGAGACTGCTTACATCTGCGACGCGATTCGGACGCCGTTCGGGCGCTACGGCGGAGCGCTTGCCTCCATTCGGGCCGACGATCTCGCAGCGATTCCTCTTAAAGCCCTGGTCGAGCGCAACGCGGATGTCGATTGGAGCGCCGTGGACGATGTCGTCTACGGGTGCGCCAATCAGGCTGGCGAAGACAATCGCAACGTTGCCCGCATGGCGCTCTTGCTCGCAGGTTTACCGAAGGAAGTTCCGGGCGCAACGGTCAATCGCCTCTGCGGTTCGAGTATGGACGCCGTTGCGTCCGCTGCGCGAGCCATCAAATCCGGCGAAGCGGACCTCGTGATTGCCGGCGGCGTCGAGAGCATGTCCCGTGCTCCCTTCGTCATCGCCAAGGCCGACAGCGCCTACTCGCGCTCGCTGAAAATGGAAGACACCACGCTCGGCTGGCGGTTCATCAATCCACTGATGAAAGCCAAATACGGCGTCGATTCCATGCCGGAGACCGGCGAAAACGTCGCCGAAGAATTTCGCATCTCGCGCAAAGACCAGGATCTCTTCGCGCTCCGGAGCCAGCAGCGCGCTGCCGACGCCATCCGTAGCTGCAGATTGACGCAGGAAATTGTGACCGTGCCTATCCTGCAAAAGAACGGCGACCCGCTTCTCTTTTCGCAGGACGAACATCCTCGGCCAGACACGTCCCTGGAAGCGCTTTCCAAATTAAAGCCGGTCGTGAAACCGAATGGCACGATCACTGCCGGAAATGCTTCGGGCGTGAATGATGGGGCTTGCGCATTACTGTTAGCCTCAGAGGCGGCGGTGAAATGGCATAAATTGACACCGAAGGCCAGAGTCGTGGCTTCTGCCGCTGCTGGCGTTGCTCCGCGAATTATGGGGATGGGTCCCGCACCAGCGACGCGTAAAGCTTTGGCGAAGGCAGGATTGTCGCTCGCGCAAATGGACGTCGTGGAATTGAATGAAGCATTCGCGTCGCAGGCGCTCGCCGTGCTGCGCGAATTGAAAATCCCGGACGACGCGGCACACGTGAATCCCAACGGCGGCGCAATAGCCATCGGGCACCCGTTAGGTGCCAGCGGCGCGCGGCTTGTAACCACTGCTCTTTATCAGCTTTTGAGGGCCAACGGCAAATATGCGCTATGCACCATGTGCATCGGTGTCGGCCAAGGAATTGCCCTGATCTTGGAGCGCGTTTAGCATCGCCAGCTACGCGCGAGCTTCGGCGAAATTCTCCCGGAGGAAGAGTAACCTCGATGCCCATCCTTAAATCTGGAGAAGCCGGGATTCATTACACGTTGGAAGGCCAGAGTGGATTGCCCGTGCTAGTCTTTTCAAATTCCCTCGGCGCGAACCATTCCATGTGGGACCCGCAAGCTTCCGAATTTCGCAAGAAGTTCCGCATCCTTCGCTACGATACGAGAGGTCACGGTCAGTCGTCGTCCACTCCTGGCCCTTACTCGATCGAGCTTCTCGCAAAAGATGTCATTGCATTGCTGGATGCACAGGGTTTGGACCCCGTCCATTTCTGCGGCTTGTCTATGGGTGGAATGATAGGTATGTGGCTGGGACTCAACGCGCCCGCACGTCTCAACAAACTGGTGCTATGCAACACTGGCGCGAGAATTGGAACTCTCGAAACGTGGAACGCGCGTATCGAAGCCGTTCGAAAAAATGGGATGAAATCGGTCGCTCCGGCGATTATCGAGCGATGGTTCACTCCGGCCTTTCGCCAGAAATCGCCGAACACGATGGCAAATATTCTCAAAATGATTGAGGAAGCAAACCCTGAGGGCTATGTCGCCTGCTGCGCGGCCATTCGCGATTTCGATTGCCGCGAACAATTAGGCAAGATTCGCACGCCAACTCTCGTGATTTCCGGAGCGCATGATCCGGCCACGCCTCCTCAAGACGGGCGCTTTCTCGCGCAACAGATTCCCGCAGCGCGCTACATTGAACTCAATGCCGCGCACCTCTCCAATATCGAGGCTCAAGATCGCTTCAACGATGAACTTGCTGCGTTTCTGAACTCCTGAACGGGACTAATTACAATCAGAGTTGCAACCTTTGCCAAGCGTTTCGCTTTCGATCAAAAATGTGCGTGTAACTAGCGAGCGGTCTGTAAGCAGTGCCGTCGCCGGGAAATGCGAGTTTCGCACTTTGCGTACCAATCCAAGGGGTCGCACCCTTCCGTCATTGCTCACGTTGCACTCGAATACCACCGTACCGCGTTTGTCAATGATTACCATCTTGAACGGCGGGCAGCACTTGCCTGGTTCGCTTGGCCGGATGAAACCTATCATTTCATCGGCCAGCCCGCTTGCAATGTTCTTGTAATTCAGGGCCTGTAAGGTATTGAGCCATCTGCTCTTGCGGCTGAGTGCGAATCCACCGCTGTTGTTCTTCATTGCTTAATCTCCTTCAGGTCGCGAGTTCGACTCGGAAGAAGCTCGATCTTGCCTCCAAGCAACCCGCCCCGGAAGACGCAAGGCGCGCACCCAACGCCTCTAACCAGCTATATGGCTGAATTACGCATAGCTATATAGCACTGCTTTTTTGTTGTCAAGCGTTATTTCATACTTTATACAGGTATGGGAGAAAGAGCACTATAGCACTCTGCAGGTTGCGCTCTATAACACGCTTGGTGCCGGAGTGAACTCCCATCGCTTTCGCCGCTTGACGAACGGTCAGAATAGAATATCGTTCTTGATATGAAGCCTACTTCCGTCCAGCCGTCCACGAAGAGATCCCGTTCCAACGCGGGAGAACGAATGACTGCGAAAAATCGCAACGGCCAGCCCGCCTACCAGAGAATTCAGGGCGTCATCCGCAAGCGCATCGATTCGGGGCAGTTGCATCCGGGAGACGCCGTCGCTTCCGAGCGTGACCTCGCCAAAATTCATCAGGTCAGCCTTATGACCGCCCGTCACGCTCTTGCGTCGCTCGAGCGCGAAGGAATTGTCGAGCGCCGTCGCGGCATCGGAACTTTTGTCGCCGCCCCCAAAATTCACTTCAATAAACTGATGAGCTATACCGAGCAAATGTCCAGCCGCAGCCTGGTGGCCGGTTCCAAAGTGCTCTTCGCTAAAGTGCTCGACAATGAAAACGAAGCGGCCGCGCGGCTCTCTCTTCCGCCAACCAGCCACATCATTAAGCTCGAGCGCTTGCGGCATGCTGCGGGCGAGCCCTTTGCTCTGGAAACCTGTTACCTCAACGCCGCTGAATTCCCAGGCCTCTTGGACGCGCCCATCTGGCGGGATTCTCTCTTCGGAGTCCTCGAGCGCGATTACAAGGTCGAACTCGGCTATGCCGATGAAGAAGTTGACGCCACTGCGGCCGATCCGAGAATCGCCGAGACTCTCTCCATTCCCCGCCGCGATCCCCTGCTGCGCATTCGCCAGGTTATCTATTCCACCAAAGGCCGGCCGATCATGTATGTGCTGGGCTTCTATCGTTCGGACCGTCACAATCTCGTCATTCGCCGGTTCCGGTAATGCAGACGAATTCCTTTCGCTGGCTCAAATCTGTCTCAGTTAATGCGTAATACTCAGTTCAGAGAGGACGCCGCATGCTGGTAATCCTGAAGCGCGACGACGAAGAAATCAGCCGCCAGGCCGCGCAACTCATCGCCAGTGGCATACACAAGAAACCCGCATTGACGCTGGGATTGGCCACGGGCAGCACCATGGTCGGCGTTTACAAGCAGCTCGTGCATCTTCACAAACAGGGCTCGCTCGATTTCTCGCGCGTCATAACCTTTAACCTTGATGAGTATCTTGGGCTTGCCGCTGCTCATCCTCAGAGCTTTCATTATTTCATGGAGGAAAATCTCTTCGCCCACATCAATGTGAACCCTCGCAACGTCCACATTCCCGACGGAACCATCCGCGGCAATTACGATCAGTACTGCGCGTCTTACGAAGAGTCCATCCGGAAAGCCGGAGGCATCGACATTCAGCTTCTGGGAATCGGGCGTAACGGCCACATTGGTTTCAATGAGCCGACCTCCAGCATCGGCTCCCGCACGCGCCTGAAGGTCTTGAGCAAGGAAACGTTGGACGACAACGCAAAATTCTTTGCGCCCGGTGAGGAGAGTCCGCGCTGCGCCATCACCATGGGCATTGGCACCATCCTGGAGGCGCGTAAAATTGTCTTGCTCGCCGCCGGCGCAGCGAAGTCCGCTGCGGTCGCGAAGTCCATCGAAGGCCCAATCACCTCCGCGGTCTCCGCTTCCGCCCTTCAATTGCATCCCGAGGTGACTTTCATCATCGATGACGCCGCGGCGGCGCAACTTACCCAGCGCGACTACTATCACCGCGTGCTCGAAATGACCGCTCTCTTGACTCCCGATCGCCTTGGGTAAATCCAACTTCCCTCTCTCGACTTGACCCTGAACACAATTTCAGGTCCGATTTGCCGTAGACTTGGTGTCCAGGTATCAGTGAGGAGTCGCACTGCGCGAACGCATGAAACCTCCAAAGCTCTTCCCCATGTTCCTCAAGCTTTTGGCTAGGCCATGCCTCGTCGTCGGAGCGGGCGCCATCGCCGAATCCAAAATCGCCAGCCTTCTCGAGGCCGGCGCTCGCGTGCGAGTTGTTGCGCCCGAAGCGACGGAGCAAATCCGTTCCTGGGCGGCATCCAAAACCATCGAATGGCATCAGCGGCCATTCCAGCCTGCCGATCTCGAAAGCATGTTCTTGGTGATTGCAGCCACGTCCTCCACTGAACTTCACGAGCGCATTTACAAGGAAGCAACCCAGCGCGGCGTCCTCTGCAACATCGTTGACGTTCCCGCTCTATGCGATTTCTACTACCCTTCCGTCGTCCAGCGTGGGGCGCTGCAAATCGCCATTTCGACCGCTGGGCAAAGCCCGGCGCTCGCCCAGCGCCTCAGGAAGCAACTCGAAGATCAGTTCGGCCCGGAATACGAAGAATGGCTCACGCAGCTAGGCGAAGCTCGCGATAGGCTCCGTTCCGCCAACGCGAATCCTGAGCAACGGAAACGCTTGCTGCACGAGGATGCCAGCGAGGAAGCTTTCGAAGCCTTCCTGCGAAATCGCCGCCAGAAGAAACTCCAAGGCAAGTAGTCCCGGTACTTCGCGAACAGTCCATTTCGCCCCTCTTCTGATCAATATTTTCGATTCATCAAATTCATACTTTCGCGCCTTCCCGTACCATCGGCGGTGCTAGTGTTGCATTGTTGTATCAGCGGTGGCCGCCTGTTGGGATTGCTGCCGCTAGAAGGGCCGCTGGCCCAGGCCGGCGGCGGGATTGCATCCAATCCAGGTGCTGCTATGAAGGGAAAAGTCTACTTGATGGGGGCCGGTTCAGGAGATCCCGACCTTCTGTCGGCCCAGGCTGTGCGCGTGCTGCGCGCTGCCGAAGTCGTCTTGCATGACGACCCGGTTTCGCCGGAAATTCTTGAATTTGTGCCCGCCTCGGCGCAAGTGCGCAATGTGCACAAGCTTGGCTTGCAAGCAAACAGTCTCCAGGAAAAAGTTCATTCCCTGCTCATCGCCGCCGCGCGGGATGGACACTATGTCGTGCGCCTTAAAACGGGCGATGCCCTCTCCGCTGCTCAGGCCGACGACGAGACAGTAGCTCTCGCTGAGGCGGGAGTCGATTTCGAAATGATTCCCCAGGCCGGATCGGCCGTGGGAGCCGCCGCAGGCGCAAACTCGCGCTGAGGGCTCCGCACTAGTCTCATTTAGACTAGTTGTCTCATCGGGCAGAAGCAGTTCCCTGCCTCTTCCGACGAAGCAGTTCAGCGGCTTGTTCGGAGGCCTCTTTCACCAAATAGCCCATCTTTGGATGCGAGGGTTCGAGATCGGCCTGGATCCCGCGCCGCCCCAATTCTTCTGAAGTGGTCGGCCCGATAGAAGCCACAACTGCGCGCGCGAGACCGTTCTTCACTGCTTCCTCCACCTTCATCTGGGCGGCAACCTGGAACAGATGGATCGCTTGAACCGCGGTCGTAAAGAGCGTCACTTCCACAGTTCCTTCGGCGATTGCTTTAATTGCCCCGCGCAGAGGCGCCAAGTCGTGCGGCAACGCCCATTGATAAACAGGCACGCGCGTCACTTGCGCGCCTCGCTCGCGCAGACCAGCCAGTAATTCAGGATTGGAAACGCCGTATTCCTGAACAGCGACTCGAGCCCCTTGCAAACTCAGTCCTTGCGAATTCTTGGCCGCATCGTCGAGTGCGCTCAACAGTTCATGCCAGGTATTCGGCTCGGGCGCGGTGATCGCGGGAGTGACGCCGATTTCGCGCAGGGCCGCGACGGGCTTCGGCCCGCGCGCCACGACTTTCACACGCTGAAGCGATGCGATGTATTCGTCGCGTTTGTGTGCCGTCTCGACAACATTCAAGAGGGCCCGCGTTCCCACACCGGTCAGGAAAATGACCATGTCAAATTTGCGGTCTATAAGACCCGCCGCGAGGGCCAGAGCTTCCGTGTTCGATTCCAGCGGCACTTCCCGCATGGAAGGCGCAACGATTGCCTCCCCGCCGTAGGTGGTGATCAATTTGGCCATCTCTGGAGCGCGGCGGCTTTCCAGCGACAACACTCGCAATCCCGCAAATCCGCTCACAATAATTGATTATTATCTAGAAATGTGCATCCTGCCAGCTTCAATTGAGCGCGGCCCAAAATCAGGTAAATCCCTGGGAGGCTTAGGGTGTTCGCCCGATTGTATCTTCATGGCCCCCCGTTAGAGTTCACTCGAGGCTTGTGTGGCGTCCCAGGCTTTCTAGATCGCGCACACAACTCCGCAGGCCCCAAGGTGAGACGTGGCAGCCGCGCAGGTGGGTCCCCTGTATTCCCGAAGAATGGTTTCACGCATTGAAACACATGAGCATGTGTGGGTCTGCTGGCTATGCGAAGGAATCGAAGACGTTTCCCGCGTTTGCGATCTAAGCGTGGGCGGATTGTTCCTCTCCACTTCCGTTCCCCGAAAGCTGGGCGCGCGCGCCAAGATTGATTTTCTTGTTCCCGAGGGACAGATCCGCGCCGAAGCCGTCGTGCAGCATCAGGTTCCCAACGGTGGCCTCGGCTTGAAGTTCACCGCGATAACCGACCAGGACTGCCCCCACTTGATCGCCTTGATAAACAGGATTGGCACCCCGCCAACTCCTCCGCGCGCGAACTAGCGCGTTTGGCTTGTTGATTTCTTCCGGCGATAGTCACTTTTCTGCGGAAAACTTATACGTCGTGATGGTGTGGTACCGCTCGCCGGGATTCAGCGCGACGGACGGAAATTTCGGCTGGTTCGGCGAATCGGGAAAGTGCTGCGTTTCCAGGCAGAACGCGGAGCGTTTCGGATACGTCGCGCCGCCTTTCCCCGCAGCTTTGCCATCGAGAAAATTGCCGGTGTAAAACTGAACGCCCGGTTCCGTGGTCCAGACTTCCAGGACACGGCCTGAAGTGGGCTCGACGACGCGCGCGGCCAAGGTTTCGCTGGAGCCGGCTGAGCGGCGCAGGACAAAATTGTGGTCGTATCCGCCGCCGAGCTTCAGCTGCTCATCGTCCTGGCTAATGCGCGCGCCGATCGCCGTGGAGTTGCGAAAATCGAACGGCGTGCCCGCGACGTCACGCAGTTCGCCGGTGGGAATCAATCCAGAATCTACCGGAGTGAATTTGTCAGCCTCAATCGTCATCAGGTGGCCAAGAATATCGCCCGAACCCTGGCCAGCGAGATTGAAGTAAGAGTGGTTGGTCAGATTGACCACAGTCTTCTTGTCGGTGGTGGCGGAGTATTCGATCTTCAACGCGTTTGCATCCGTCCAGGTGTACGTGACGGTGACTTTCAAATTTCCGGGGAAGCCTTCCTCGCCGTCTTTGCTGAGGTAGGAAAGCTCAAGCGACTGGCCGTCTTTCTTGGAAAGAGTTTTGGCTGTCCATACCGCTTTGTTGAAGCCCTTGACGCCGCCGTGCAGGCTGTTCTCGCCGTTGTTTTTTGCAAGCGTGTAGGTCCTGCCGTCCAGCACAAACTGCGCATGGCCGATGCGGTTTCCGTAGCGGCCAACCAGCGCGCCGAAATAACTTTTGTCATTCACGTACCCGTCGATTCCATCGTAACCGAGGACCACGTCGGCGAGCTTGCCGCCGCGGTCCGGAACCTTGAGCGAGACGACTGCCCCGCCATAGTTCGTGATGGAGACTTCCGCTCCGTTCTTATTCGTGAGCACAAAAAGATCGGCCGGCTGGCCATCCGGAGTTTTCCCAAAGGATTTTTTAGTTGTCGAACCAGATTGAGATTTTGCGCCAGCCGGCGACAGAATGGTCATAAGCAACGCTCCCGAATAAATTGTAACCGCCATCAAACACTTCATTCGAGTCCCCCGCATGCATCGCTTTCCGGTTGCAGCACGGAATCGCGTCAATAATTTTACTTGCTGGCGCGCACTTTCGCTCAATGAATTATTCATTCGCAGGATGCCCCGGAGCGAGCTTTTCGATGGCGGGAAATGGCGCGGAGGCGGTGAAGGAATGCTCCGGAACGGCGGTCCCGGAGCGCAGTGCTTTCGCCATCAAGGTCATGGCTTCTCCCGTGTTGGGCGGGACAATCACCGTGGCGGCCAATTGCCCGGTACGAACCCACGCCTGGCCCGTTCTGGGCACTCCATCGCAACCGATGATGGGAATGCCAAACCACTGGTCCCGCTCCGGATCGGGAATCGTCTCATCGATCGCTTTGCGCGCGCCGATGCCCATAGCGTCATTCTGCGCGACGATCAGGTCAATACGCAACCGCTGGGCGGCCATCAAGCGGAGCCACGAACAAACGCTTTGGTGAGCGCTTTCTTCGGTCCACCGGCCTCGCAAGGTAGTTACGTGCACGTTGGGCGCGAGCAGTTCCTGGAGCCCCGTATAGCGTTCGCGGGAGACCGAACTGACCGAGGGTCCTTGAATGAGGAGGATCGAGCCGCCTCGGGGAAGAAGAGCGGCGACCTGGCGGCCCTGAATCCGGCCAACTTCTACTTGATCGGCGCTCACGGAAAAAACGGGAGAGCGAGCAGTCTTGCGAAGCTCGATAGCGTATTCGGCGTGACGACTGAGAATGGCCCAGCCGATACCGGTGCCCGCGGCAGTTTTAGCGACTTGCGGAAAGGACGTGGCACCGACAGGCTCGACGAGGATTCCGCTCGGCCGAAGAGACGGTTCCGCCTGAATGGCTTTGAGAAGCTGGGTGCTTTGCGTGATGGCGTCGTCATTGGCATAAATGATCTGGGCCTCGACATCGAGTTCCGCGGCGGCAGCTTTCGCGGCCGCAGCTTGTTCCATCTGATAGTCGTTGTCCTTGGTTATCAGGGAGACCAGAAAACGAAAAGTGGTCATCCGATACCTCCGCCGTCCAAAAAAAGCCAAATCACCAGCGCCGTGAAGACATGAAGAATTGCGAATCCAGCCACGCGTGGTTTAGCGAGTTGTATGAGCATGCGCCGACTCGGATAGTTGAATCAAGCCGGGGAGCAGATTTCCAAATTCGGCGTCTTGAGGCCGGCCGAAGGCAAAATAAACCTTGTTGTAGAGCGCGTAGAGATTGTCGTAAACGGCCTTCGCCGAAACTTGCGGCTGAAAAACTTTGTACTGCGGGCAGATTCTGTCTTGCGCTTCCTCTACAGTCTTGAAAACGCCCGCGGCGAGAAAGGCAAAAATGGCCGAACCTAGGCTGACCACATTGCCCGCGGGAACGAGCACGGGCCTGCCCAGCACATTCGCATACACCTGATTCAGGACATGGTTTTTCTGGGGAATCCCGCCGGCGTTGATGACCCGCCGGACGATGACGCCGTGCTCTTCCATGCGATCGAGAATGACTCGCGTGTGCAATGCAGTGCCTTCAATGGCGGCGAACAATTCGTCCTGTGCGGTGGTCTGCAGATTCCAGCCAAAGGTAATGCCACGCAAGTTTGGATTTACCAGAACCGTGCGGTCGCCGTTGTCCCAGGTAATGCGCAGAAGGCCGGTTTGGCCGGCGCGATAGTTTTCCAGTCCACGGGAGAGAGTCGTCACATCGGTTCCGGCGCGTGTAGCAATGGATTGAAAAATATCGCCGACCGCGGAGAGACCGGCTTCGATGCCGGTACGCTGCGGGTGCACGCTGCCTTGGACAACACCGCATACTCCGGGAACCAAACGCACGGAGGGAGTAATCCCGATAATGCAGGTGGACGTTCCGACGACGTTCACGATGTCTTCGCTGCGGCAACCCGCGCCGATGGCGTCCCAATGCGCATCGAACGCGCCGACAGGAATGGGAATACCAGGCTTCAAACCGAGTTGCTGCGCCCAGTGAGGCGAAAGCCGGCCTGCGAGCTGATTGGAAGCGGCGCATTCACCGTCGATTTTTTCGCGCACTCCAGCGAAGAGTGGGTCTACCTTGACGAGAAAATCCTCCGGCGGCAGGCCGCCGAGCGAGGGGTTCCACATCCACTTATGGCCCATGGCGCAGACGCTGCGCTTCACTTGCTTCGCGTCCGTGATGCTGCAGAGCGTTGCGGCGACCATGTCGCAATGTTCAAACGCGGAGACGAATTCGGCGCGCTTCGCGGGGTTGTGGCGAAGCCAGTGGAGGAGTTTCGAGAATCCCCATTCCGAGGAATACACACCGCCGCACCAGTCGATCGCGGCGAGCTTCTCGCGATGCGCGGCCGCGGTGATTTCGGCGGCTTCCGCTTTGGCGCGGTGATCGCACCACAAATAATAGTCGTCGAGCGGTTGAAGGTTTTTGCCGACGGGAATGACGGAAGACCCGGTCGTATCCAGCGCAAGGGCTTGAATCTGATCGGCTGGAACGCCGGATTTCTGGACCGCTTCGCGAGTAGCGGCCGCGAGCGCCCGCATATGATCTTCGTGGGACTGTGTGGCGTATTCGGGATCCTCACGTTTGCGATGCAGAGGATATTCAGCGTTGGCGGATGCCAGCAGTCCGCGTTCGCTGTCCACGATGGAAACGCGAACGCTCAATGTCCCAAAATCTACTCCGGCAACGGCGGCCATGCACGCTCTCCGGTAATGTCCTTTGCGCCAGCACTCCTCAGCAGCAGGGAATTCTCACACCTTGCGTTTAGGAGAGAACTTGATGCAATAGATCAGCCCCAGGACGAACAACAGGGCTCCCCACCATACCGGAGCATGCAAATTGGCCAAGTGCACCGTCTCGGGCGGATACGACCATTCCGCCAGCCCGCTGGCAAAAATCAGGAATCCATACACCAGCAAGAGTACTCCCACAAAGAACCAAACCGGAATGATGTGATGTTTTTCGCTCATGTCGCCTCACCGGAAAATGATTTGCAGAACCACCAGGATGACGAGTGCGGCCACTCCCCAAACCGCCGGCCGATGCAACCAGTTCGTATGCACTTCGCGGGGTACTTCCGTAAGTGCATAAACCAACCCCCTCAGTTCCTCATCCGGCTTGGGTTTGGTTACCAACGTCACGAGTACAGTGACCACCACGCAAGTGACGCACGCCCAGAGCGCCTGCCACATGGCTTGCGCAAGCGGTTGCGCCAGCGGCGACAACGCAAACACCTTCACCCAACTCGGATCGAACTTCATCAAGAGGAATACGGTGACGGAGGTAACCACACCTGCTAGCAGCCCCCAAAACCCGGCCATCCGGCTTACGCGTTTCCAAAGCATGCCAAGCACAACCGTACCAAACAGCGGAGCGATGAAGAAACCGAACAGCGCCTGCACATAGTCCATCATACTTTTGTTGTACTGGACCAGATAGGCCGTTCCGATGCTCACAAACAAACCGATCATCGTGCACCACCGCCCCATCGAAACGTAGTGAGCATCGGGCGCATCTTTGCGCATATACGGACGATAGATGTCGTAGGTCCAGACCGTCGCGAAAGCGCTCACATTGCCTGCCATGCCGGCCATGAACCCTGCCACCAGCGCAGTGATTCCAAGCCCCAGCAGACCCGGCCCGCAATAGCGCGCCAGCATAAGCGGCAGGACGTCATCGTATTTAAACTGTCCCGGCTGCGCCACGTTTCCCGGAACAAGATGAAAAGGCAGGACCGCGCGCCCCAGGAGGCCAGGAAGAATCACGATGAGAGGCACGGCCATTTTGAAAAAAGAGCCAATAATCGGCGCCAGCTTTGCTGAGCGCACGTCTCTTGCAGAAAGCACGCGCTGCACGACAAGAAAGTCGGTCGTCCAATACCCCATCGACTGCACCGCGGCCAAGCCAAACACGATCGCGATCCAGTGGACTCCCATAGGGTTGTTGCTGGCCGAGCTCATCGGACCCCACATGTGGGTGAAATCCTGGCCCGGAAATCTTTCGTGAATTCGCGCGACCATGCCGCTCCAGCCACCGGTTTCGACCAAACCGAGAATGGGAATTAATAGCGCCCCAAACCAAATCAGAAAAAACTGCAAAACCTCATTGAAGATCGCGGAAAAAAGTCCGCCGGCGGCGACATATACGCCCACTGTAAGAGAAGAAACGATGATGCTAAAATGCAAATTCCACCCAAGCACCACTTCCATGACCACCGCCATGGCATACATGTTGACACCCGACATAAGGATGGTCATGAACGCAAAGGTCACTGCGCTGAGTGCGCTCGCCTCGGTCCCATAGCGGAGTTTCAAGTATCCCGGGACCGAATGCGTCTTGGAAATGTAATAGAACGGCATCATCACGATGCCGAGGAACACCATGGCCGGAATCGCGCCTATCCAATACCAATGCGCGGCCATAATGCCGTATTGATACGCGTTGCCCGCCCAGCCGAGAAGTTCCAACGAACCCAGGTTGGCCGACACAAACGCCAGCCCAGCCACCCACGCAGTCATTTCGCGGCCGGCCAGGAAGAAGTCTTCGCCCGTCTTGGCGAAGCGCTTCAAATAGAAACCGATGCCCAGCACCAGAGCAAAATAGAAGGCGATAATGACCAGATCCACCGCGGAAAGATGGACAAGCGTGGTTGGTGCAGCCGACGCCATCATCGCGATCATTTTTTCTCCTTGGGCTGCCCATAGTAGGCGGCCTTCCCGTGTTTCCTCAGATAGTGCTGGTCGTGAAGAAAGCGCCCAATCGCGCGAGCTTCCTGATTGATGCCCAGAGTAAAGTACGCCATGCGCGCGACGGATTCCAGAACAACGGCATTATGCGCCGAAGTTGCGGGGTCGGCGCCCCAGGCAAACGCTCCGTGATTGGCCACCAGCACGGCAGGAATCGCGGAAGGGTCCACTCCTTCAAATGCCCGCACGATGGCGTGTCCCGTATTCTCTTCATATTTCGAAGCTATTTCTGCGTCCGTCATTTCCTTAGTTACAGGAACCGGTCCATGGAAATAATCGGCGTGCGTCGTTCCCAAGCAAGGGATGGATCGGCGCGCCTGCGCCCACGCCGTCGCGTACTCCGAATGCGTATGACTGATTCCGCCGATCGCGGGAAACGACTTGTACAAAACGAGATGCGTAGGCAAGTCCGACGAAGGGCGCAGCTTGCCCTCTACAATCTTCCCGTTCAAATCGGTGACCACTAAATCTGCCGGCCTCAACCGCTCATAAGGTACGCCGCTTGGCTTGATCACCACCAGCGACTTCTGCCGAGAAATGCCGCTGGCATTCCCAAACGTATAAAGGACCAACCCTTTACGCACCAGCTCTAGGTTTGCTTCCAGTACCGCTTTGTGAAGGTCAGGGAGCAGCATCAGTTCGTGTTTGAGCCTAAAAAACGCCCTCTCGCGGGTAACAGCGCGGAACGTTATCACGCCACGAAGCGGCGTGCCAAGCGTAATCGCTTACAATGTGCGTATTGCGCGGATCTGGGGACATCGCAAGCTAAGCGTTCCCCTGCTCCGCAACGCGATCCAGGTAGTGAATTTCCCCTGCTTCCACAAGCTGTGCCGCCGCGCGCTCTGGCGTAACGTCTCGCTGCGGAGACCCAAGAAGTTCGTAGCCCACCATGAATTTTTGAATCGTCGCGGAGCGCAGCAGCGGCGGAAAATAGTGCGCGTGGAGGTGCCACTCTTCGTAGGCGCCTCCATCGGTGGGCTTCTGGTGAAATCCCATGGAATACGGGAACGCCGTCTCAAACAAATTGTCGTAGCGAATAGTAATTCGCCGCAGGATGTCGCCAAGCAGATCAGGCTCTCGCTCGCTGAGTTGATCGATGGAAGCCAGATGGCGTTTGCTCAACACGAGCGATTCGAACGGCCAAACCGCCCAGAACGGCACAATCACAGCAAAAGCATCGTTCTGGCAAACGACGCGCACATTCAATTGCAGCTCCAGCTTCAAGTAATCGCACAGCAGGCAGGACTGTTTTTCAGCGCGATACTCCCGGAAAGACGCCAGCTCCCGAGTCGGAAGGTTTGGCAGTGAAGCGTTCGCCCAGATCTGGCAGTGCGGATGAGGATTACTGGCGCCCATCATCTCGCCGCGATTCTCGAAAATCTGCACGTGGTTAATCCACGGCCTTTTCCCAAGCGCGCAGTACTGCTCGACCCATGCGTTCACGACTCCGAGCAACTCCGCGATACTCATTCGCGGAACCGTGAGATCGTGGCGCGGCGAAAAACACATCACGCGGCTGATTCCCTGCTCTGCTTTCCCCACCAGCAAGCCGCGCGAATCAAATTGCAGAGCCGCGACCTCCGGCATCATCGCCGGATAATCGTTGTCAAAAACATACGTTTCCGTGTAACGCGGCGTTTGTGCTCCGCCCGCGCGCTTATTTCCAGGACACAAATAGCAGTTAGGATCGAATGAGACTGCAGGAGGTCTTGCGAGCTTTTCCACTTTCCCCTGCCACGGCCGCTGCATACGATGGGGTGACACGAGCACCCACTCCCGCAGGAGAGGATTAAACCGCCGGTGTGGAATTCGATTCAGCTCGTCGAAACTCATGGGCAAGGTCGAAGCATGACGCGCGTTAACAACTGGCTGCGCTTCCCTCCTCCGCTAAAAATCCTGTCACTTCACGGGTCTATTCTCTTCGAGAGTAATTTCCTTCGCGCCCTCGGCCGCTGGTGAAACATAAATCTCCGGAGTCAGACCCGTTTCAGAGGAATATGCTGCGGCCACGTTGCGCCGGAAATCGCTCACTGCCGCGGACTCTACCAAATTGATAGTGCAGCCGCCAAATCCTCCGCCGGTCATTCGCGCTCCAATCAAGCCGGGTTGCGCCGCGGCAACTTCCACCATCAGGTCGAGTTCCCTGCAACTGACTTCGTAATCATCCCGCAGGCTCCGATGTGAGTCCTGCAGCAAAGGCCCGAGCGTCGTCGTGTCCCCTTTGCGAAACGCCTCAACCGCGCTATTCACCCGCGCGTTTTCCGTAATGACGTGCCGGCACCGCGCGAACACCTTCCGCGAAAGGTTCTGACGATGATCCTCCAACTGAGAAAGTGTTACGTCACGAAGCGCCCGAACCTCCGGCAGCACGATGCGCAGGATTCGAACGCCTTCTTCGCATTCCGCGCGGCGCGTATTGTATTCGCCGGAAGCCAGTTCGTGCCGGACCATGGTATTGCAGATCACCAGTTGCAAGTTCGGCGGAAGTCTTACGAATTCGTGCTTCAGCGAGCGGCAGTCCAGCAAAAGCGCATGTGACGCGCGACCGAAGCACGAAATAAACTGGTCCATAATTCCAACGCGCGCGCCCACGAACTCGTTCTCTGCTTTTTGACATAGCTTCGCCAGTTCGGCGCGGTTCTCCGCGTCACCACTCTGCCGAAGCAGCGCAAAAGCAACGGAGACTTCGACAGCAGCCGACGAACTTAATCCGGCGCCAAGTGGCACTTCGCCTGCGATATAGACATTTGCTCCGCTAATGGGCTTCCCTGCTCGCCGAAGTGCCCAAGCCACACCCAGTGGATAGTTGGCCCAGTGTTTCTCCGGCAGGGGTGACAACGAATCGAGGCGCGCCTCGATCGTTTCATTGAAATTTTCAGAATGAATAACCAGCTTGCCGTCACCCCGCGGAGCAGCAGCCGCCCAACAATAGAAGTCAATCGCCGCTGGCAGCACGAATCCTTCGTTATAGTCGGTGTGCTCGCCGATCAGATTCAGGCGCCCAGGCGCCCGGTAAGCGCTTGCGGTCGTCCCAAAGCGCGCCTTGAATCCGTCCAGAATTTGCAGGGGTGTTTTCAACGACCGCTATTATCACAGACTTATTTTCCGCTCAGGTTAAAAATTTGCAGCGAACCAGAGAAGCTGGGGGCGCTTGGGGAGTTGTGGACGGTTGCGGTACCCTTCTGCTGAGCATAGCGCCTGCGCGTTTGTACAGCACAAACATGAGCCTCACAGCTTTTCTCTCACGTCGAGTCGTGACCCCGCGGGGAATCAAACCGACAGCTGTGCTCGTCGAAGACGGCCGAATCCTCGAGGTTGTTTTGCCTGATCAATTGCCCGCGCAAATTCCCGTTCAGGACTTTGGTAACGCCGCCATTCTGCCGGGCTTGGTGGACTCTCATGTTCACATCAACGAGCCTGGTCGCACGGAGTGGGAAGGATTCCGTACGGCGACCCGCGCCGCCGCGGCTAGCGGCTATACGCTGCTTGTAGACATGCCGCTGAATTGCCTGCCGCCCACGACCACTGTCGCCGCCCTCGAAGCAAAACGAAACGCAGCGAAAGACCAGTGCTACGTGGATTGGGTGGCCTGGGGCGGCGTGGTGAGCAACAACCAGAAGCATATTGAAGAACTGGCAGCCGCAGGCGTGCCGGGATTCAAGTGCTTCCTCATTCATCCCGGCATCGACGGCTTCACTATGGTCAGCGAACCAGAGCTGCGTGCTGCACTGCCGCATGTCGCTCGCACCGGCTTGCCACTCCTGGTTCACGCGGAACTGCCCGCTCCCGTGGACGCAGCAACGCACCGATTGACCGGCGCGGATTGGAGCAAGTACTCGACATATCTGCAATCGCGGCCCGATGAAGCGGAGCTATCCGCGATTCGGCTGATGCTCTCCCTCTGCCGCGAATTTCACTTCCGCCTGCACATCGTCCATCTGGCAACAAGCGAAGCGCTGGACATGTTGCGCGTGGCAAAATCAGAAGGCCTGCCTGTAACTGTTGAAACCTGTCCGCACTACCTGCATTTTTTTGCCGACAAAATCCCGGACGGACAAACACTCTTCAAATGTGCACCGCCCATTCGCAGCTCTGAGAATCGCGAAAAACTCTGGCAAGGCCTTCGAGAAAAAGTGATCGATCTGGTGGCTACCGATCATTCTCCCTGTCCTCCAGAGATGAAGCGGCTCGGCGAAAGAAATTTCCAAGCGGCGTGGGGAGGGATCGCCAGCCTATCGTTGGCTCTGCCCATCATGTGGACGGAGGCCATTTCCCGCGGATTCACACTTACAGATATCGCGCAATGGATGGCCGAGGGTCCTGCGAGGCTTGCCGGATGTGACTCGCGCAAGGGCCGCATCGCCAAAGGCTTCGATGCCGACCTCGTGGTGTTTGAACCGAAAGCCGAATTTGTAGCGACTGAGAACCATCTTCACTACCGTCATCGCGTTTCACCGTATTTGGGCGAAAAACTCCGCGGCGTGGTCAAGGCAACTTACCTGCGCGGCGATTGCATATTCCGCGATGGCGAATTCCCGGCAGAGCCAAGAGGGCGTGAATTCCGCAGGTAATGGTCTTCCCAAACTCAAATAGAGATTTGAAACTCCTGTCATTTCATACAGAATATCGCCAGCAAATAATTTATGACCGTCCGTCACATCGTTGGAGCTTCTGTACCGCGCAAGGAAGGCTGGGACAAAGTCACTGGAGCGGCGCGTTACGTGGATGACATGGTTCTGCCCGGCATGCTTCACGGCGCGACCGTACGTAGCACCATCGGGCGCGGCAAAATCAAACAAATCCATTTTGGTCCGGGCGTTGACTGGAATGAATATGTCGTCGTATCCGCCAAGGACATTCCGGGAAAGAACTGCATCTCGCTGATTCTGGACGACCAGCCTTGCCTCGCCTCCGAGTTTGTTAATCATCCGGAAGAGCCCATTCTACTTCTGGCCCATCCCGACCGTCCCAAACTTCGCAAGGCTGTTGAGGCCGTTTCCATCGAGTACGATCCCCTCCCGGCGTTACACACCATTGAAGAAAGCGAGCGGCAATCCACAATCATTTGGGGCAGCGACAATACGTTCAAGACTTTTCTCGTGGAAAAGGGTGACGTCGATGCCGTCTGGAAAGAGGCCGCGCACATCGTCGAAGGTGAATACCTCACCGGCGCTCAGGAGCAGCTCTACATCGAAAACAACGGCGTGATTGCGGCGTTCGGCCCGAAAAGCGGCGTTACCGTTTGGGGTTCCCTGCAATGCCCGTATTACGTGCATAAGGCGCTGATGACGCTTTTCGCGTTGCCCGAAGAAAAAGTGCGCGTCGTGCAAATGGAGACCGGCGGAGCGTTTGGTGGTAAGGAAGAGTATCCATCAATGATCGCGGGCCACGCCGCGCTGCTGGCGATGAAATCCGGACGCCCCGTGAAAATTGTCTACGACCGTATGGAAGACATGGCCGCAACCACGAAGCGCCATCCTTCGCGCACGCGCCACCGTACGGCGGTCGACCGCCACGGAAGAATTCTTGGCGGAGAAATCGAGTTCACCATCGATGGTGGAGCGTACGCGACGCTCTCTTCGGTCGTCCTTTCGCGCGGCACTATTCATGCCGGTGGTCCTTATTATTGGCCCAATGTGCGCATTCGCACGAAGGCGGTTGCCACCAATACACCCCCGCACGGAGCCTTCCGCGGATTCGGCGCGCCGCAAAGCCTTTTCGCTATGGAACGCCACATGGACCGCATCGCTCAGGTCGTAGGGATTTCTCCCGTCGAAGTCCGCCGCCGAAATTTTCTGAAGTCCGGCCAAACGACCACAACGGAACAGACCATTAAGGAAAATATTGATCTGGATCGTTTGCTCAAACGGGCTCTGGAACTTTCCGACTATGCCGCGAAGAAGAAGCGTTTTGCAGAAAAAAATAAAGCTGGGACGCACAGAAAAGGAATTGGAATCGCGGCTTTTTTGCACGGCGCCGGCTTCACGGGTTCTGGCGAACGCTATCTGAATTCTCTCGTCGGCGCCGAAGCGGGCGCAGACGGAACCGTGCGCGTGCTGGTGTCCAGCGCGGAATTTGGTCAAGGAACCAACACCGTGCTCTGCCAGATTGCTGCCGAAGCGCTCGGCCTGCCGTATGAAAACGTCTCCATCGCGCAACCAGACACGACCGTTGTTCCGAACAGCGGCCCGACAGTGGCTTCGCGGACGGCGATGATTGTCGGAAAACTGGTTCAGTCCGCCGCCAGGGGGATCAAGGAAACACTCACGAAAACCGGGCTGCTGCATGACGATTACTCTCCTGAACAATTTTGCGCCGGCTGCAAGGAATACATCGCCACGCATGGGGCGCTCAAGTCATATGCGCGGTACCAAGCCCCACCCGATGTTTATTGGGACGATGAAAAATATCGCGGCGAAGCCTATGCGGCGTTTGCATGGGCCGTGTACGTTGCGGAAGTCACCGTAGATTTGACGACATATAGTGTGACGGTGGATGACTTTGTCGCTCTACAGGAAGTCGGAAGAGTCCTTCATCCTGTATTGGCCGAAGGACAAATCACCGGCGGAGTAGCGCAAGCGATCGGCTTCGCGCTCTATGAAAACGTTGTCTGGCAGGACGGACGCATGATGAACAACCAGATGACCAACTACATCATGCCGGCCTCGATGGATCTGCCGCCGATTCGCGTGTTTTTTGAAGAAAATGGCAACGTTCACGGCGCGCATGGCGCTAAAGGGATCGGAGAGTTGCCCATGGATGGTCCTGCGCCCGCGATCGTAAACGCCGTGGAAGATGCGACGGGTGTCCGCTTCTGCTCCATTCCGCTGCTGCCCGAAGATCTCTTTGAGACTGTGCGGCCTGAATTCAACGAGCAAGTTGTTTTTCCGTTGGCACGAGGGACGTCATGAATCCTTCGCCGGCGGCGAGCACGAAGTGCGAGTTTTCGTTCACTGTAAATGGCGAGGCCAAGAACGTGCTCGCCCATCCCATGGAGAGATTGTTGGAAGTGCTTCGGAACGACCTTGGATTGACAGGCGCCAAAGAAGGCTGCGGCGAAGGCGAATGCGGCTCGTGTTCGGTTCTCTTGGACGATATGCTGGTGAATAGTTGCCTCATACCTATCGCGCAAGCGAACGGCACGAGCGTCGTTACCATCGAAGGAATGTCCGCTCACTCGTTGATGAAGCCTTTGCAGGAATCGTTTCTCGAATGTGGCGGCGCACAGTGCGGCATCTGCACGCCGGGAATGATTCTTGCGGCCGCGCATCTGCTCGATAAGAAACTGGACCCTACTCTGGCGGACATTCGGGAAGGCCTTGCGGGGAATCTTTGCCGCTGCACGGGTTACATGCAAATTTTCGAAGCGGTGGCAAAGGCGGCGCGCGGAAGAGCTGCACCATGAGAGCCGATCCAGCCGATTACAGACTCGTCTCACCGGGCAGCTTGCAGGGCGTTCTTTCTCTGCTGGCTGCCGAGCCGGCTCAATGGCTCCCCATCGCCGGGGGGACTGACGTGATGGTTTTGTATTCGGCGGGAAAGCT
Source organism: Acidobacteria bacterium 13_2_20CM_57_17 (assembly GCA_001914785.1). GTDB lineage: Bacteria > Acidobacteriota > Terriglobia > Acidiferrales > UBA7541 > Acidiferrum. The sequence continues at coordinate 28,601 of MNDE01000099.1, forward strand.
GGCCAACCGCAATTTGATCGACATCTGGAATATTCCCGAGCTTCGTCAAATCGAGGTTTTTCCGGATAGAATCTCCATCGGCGCGGCAAGCACGTATACCGCAGTACGCAACCATAACGTCGTCGCGCGCGAATTTCCGCTGCTGGCCACGGCGGCATCCTGGACCGGTGGAATTGCCAATCAGAATCGCGGGACACTGGGAGGGAACATCGCCAACGCTTCTCCTGCTGCCGATTCCCTGCCCGCGCTGCTTATTTACGACGCCGTATTGACGCTGATTTCCGTGCGCGGCGAGCGCCGCGTGCCTTATCGAACTTTTCACACCGGCTACAAGCAGACAATTCTGGCTGCCGACGAGTTGATCCTGAATATTTCGTTGCCGCGCCGGTTCTCGAAATATTTCTCGCATGCGCGTAAGGTTGGAGCCCGGAACGCACAAGCCATTTCCAAAGTTTATCTCGCTGCTCTAGGTCAAGTCGCGAACGGCGCGATTCGTGACGTGCGTCTCGCACTGGGAAGCGTTGCGCCCGTTCCGTTACGTTTGAATGGGACGGAAAAGATGCTCACCGGAAAAGAGATCGCGCCGTCTTTGATCGATGCCGCAAGAAAAAGCGTGCTTAAGGAAATTCGACCCATCGACGATATTCGTTCCACCGCGCGATATCGATCCGCGGTGGCGTGCAATCTGGTCACCGAGTTTCTCGCGAAGCTTGCCGCTGAAGGAGCGACCGCGTGAGCGCAGTTCTGGCTCGCTGGAATTCTTTGCCAAGCGAGGAAGCTGCGCGCGAGATTCTATCTTGCTGCGGCTCAGAGACTTGGGCAGCGAGCATGGTCTCGAAACGGCCGATCCCAGACGAAGTTTCGCTGATTCAAACTTCAGACGCTGTCTGGCAAGAACTTGGGGAGTCCAGCTGGCTCGAGGCCTTCCGGAGCCATCCGCGAATCGGCGAATCACACGTAAAAACAACTGCCGCGCCACAATCTTCGGTTTGGTCCGAGCAGGAACAACGACAGGCGGCATCGGCCGATGAAGCCATAAAACTGGCGCTGAAATGGGGTAATCGCGAATACGAACAAAAGTTCGGGCGTATCTTTATCGTTTGCGCCACGGGAAAATCCGCCAGCGAAATCCTGGAGATTCTGCGCCGCCGGTTGCACAATGATGAAGCCACCGAACTGCAGCAAGCGGCTGAGGAGCAGCGCCAAATCATGCATATCCGTCTGAAACAATGGATCGCGGGATGAGCCGAATCTCTACTCACGTGCTTGATACCGTTGCGGGAAAACCTGCAGCAGGCGTGCCGGTGCGCCTGCAGCGACAAAATTCTTCGGGCAACTGGACTACTCTGACTTCTGCTCGGACGGATGAAGACGGCCGATGCGGCGAATTGCTGCCGGAAGGCGCGAGTCTCGCCGCGGGAACGTATCGCTTGTCGTTTGACACCACGAATTATTTCACGGCCTGCGGCGTGGATGGTTTGTATCCCGCGGTCGAGGTTTTGTTTCACGTGCGAAACGGTGAAAACCATTTTCATATTCCGTTGCTGCTGAGTCCGAACGGCTACACGACGTACCGGGGAAGCTGAAATGGATTCTTCCATCCGCGAATGGCTGAACCTCAGTGTGCGGTGGATTCACGTTTTCGCGGCAATCATGTGGGTCGGACAAACTTATTACTTCACGTGGCTCGACGGCCAGTTCGCGAAACTGGAAAAAAAAGCGGGAGTGGACGGAACAGCTCCGGCAGTGTGGATGGTGCACAGCGGAGGTTTTTACTCCGTCGAAAAACAGCAATCGCTAGGCGTTGCGCCAGAGCAGGTGCGCTGGTTTCGCTGGGAAGCCTTCGCGACGTGGCTGTTCGGCGTGATTCTTCTCATTCTGGTGTATTACATGGGCGATGGCCTCATCGATCCGGACGTTGCGGACATTTCGAAGCGCGCCGGCGTTGCAATCGGAGTCGGCTCCATGATCGGCGGGTGGTTCATCTACGATCAGGCGGTGCGGTCGCTAGGAAAATCGCCGAAAGCGTTCGCGGCCTTTGCTCTGCTGATGACGACGGCGGCAGCTTGGGGATTGATGCACTTGCTCAGCGGACGCGCCGCATACATTCACATGGGAGCGATCTTCGGCACCATCATGGTAGCGAATGTGTGGTCCTGCATTCTCCCAACGCAGCGCAGGATGCTCGCGGCTGCGGCAGCGGGCGAAAAGTTCGATGCGTCGCTCGGCGCGCAAGCGAAGTTGCGTTCGAAGCACAACACGTTCCTGGCCGTGCCGGCTGTCTTTCTGATGCTGAGCAATCATTTTCCCGTTGCGACTTACGGGAACCGGTACGGCTGGGAAATCATGCTGGGGCTGGTTGTGGCGGGATGGATTGCAGCGAAACTAATCCGAGAGTTTTGATTCGAGCGAAGAGGGCGTTTGTTGGTGACGTGAATTTAATGTCGACGACGAGCAGTGATTTTACAAACCTTGCGGAAGAAGTTATTGCGCGCTGCCGGAAACTGGCGACGTTTTCCGAAGACGCGGGCGGCACGCGGCGAACTTTTCTCTCCGCGCCAATGCGGAATTGTCACCGCGAAGTTTCTTCGTGGATGAAAGCTCTGGACATGAATGTGTCCATCGATGCGGTTGGAAATTTGCGCGGATTTTATTCCGCAGCGTCGTCGTCAGCGCCGCGAATTCTGATTGGGTCGCACTTGGACACCGTCCCGAATGCCGGTCCGTTCGACGGAATACTGGGAGTTGTGCTAGCGATCGAGCTGGTGGAATCTTTGCGCGGATTGAAGCTGCCGTTTGCGATTGAGGTCATCGGATTCTCGGAGGAAGAAGGAGTGCGGTTTGGAGTTCCCTTTATCGGAAGCAGAGCGCTCGTCGGACGAGTGGACGAGGAACTTCTGGGACGCAAGGACGCGAGTGGAGTCTCTGTTCGCAAAGCGATCCAAGATTTTGGTTTGAACCCTAACGAACTTTCCAAAGCAGGGTTGGGCGACGACGTTCTGGGATTCATCGAATTTCACATCGAGCAAGGGCCGGTGCTGGAGAAACTGGGACGTCCACTCGGAGTCGTGGAAGCGATCGTGGGGCAGAACCGTTTGGAGTTCACATTTTCAGGACATGCGAATCACGCCGGGACGACGCCGATGAATTTGCGGCACGATGCACTAGCAGCGGCGGCAGAGTGGATTGTCACGGTTGAGCAGCTGGCGCAGCGCACGGCAGATTTAGTCGCAACAGTGGGATACGTGGAAGCCAAGCCCGGCGCAACGAATGTGGTCGCTGGAGAAGCGCGCGCCACCCTGGATATTCGTCACGCTTCGGATCGCACGAGAACGGAAGCTCTCGATGAGTTGATCCGGCAGGCGGAATCCATCGCTTCGCGGCGCGCGGTCAGCGTGAAGTGGCGAACGCTTCTCGCGCAAAATGCGGTGGCGATGGATCCATTTTTGACGGAGCAAATCGAACTTGCCGCGCAAAAAGCCGGCTGCGAACCGCATCGCATGGCGAGCGGCGCGGGACACGATGCCATGATCCTGGCGGAGAAAATTCCGGCGGCGATGATTTTTTTACGAACGCCGGGAGGCATCAGCCACGATCCGGAGGAATCGGTCCATCTTGACGACGTCGCGAAAGCGCTGGAATGCGGACAGCATTTGCTGACGCAGCTTGCGGCTTCGCAGGAATTTCTGGGAAGGACGTGCCGTGCATAATCTCGGTCACACGCGCAGCTCGCATCAACGCAATCACATTTTGCAAACTCCGGACACTTTTGTGCGCACGACCCTGCCCGGGATGAGGAATGCGTCCGCCATCGTGCACATCGGGCCGGCGCTGGGCGCAGCGTTCACCGAATACACCGCAGAGTTTGAATTGAAAGGCGAGTTGGGAGATACGCCAGCGCAGCGATTCGTTTACGTCATGGATGGTGCCGTGACCGTTGAGATCAAGGGAAAGCGGCACGAACTAGGCGGACGTGGTTACGCATATTTGCCGGAAGGATTTTCTCATCGAGTTGTCGCCAAAGAAAAAAGCCGTGTCGCCGTTATTGAAAAGCAATACGAGAAAAATCAAAAAACCGAACCGCCGCGATTGCTGGTCTCGAACGAAGACGCAGTCTCTTCGCACGCGCTCGACGGCGATTCCGATTTGCAGGTGAAATGTTTGCTCCCCGATGAGCCGCCATTTGATTTTGCGGTGAATACCATGGTGTATCAACCTGGCGCCGCGCTCAGCATGGTGGAAATGCACGTGATGGAGCACGGGCTGATCATGCTGGAAGGCGGCGGCATCTACCGGCTGGGCGATTCGTGGTATCCGGTGAGAACGGGCGATTTCATCTGGATGGGACCGTGGTGCCCGCAATGGTTTGGGGCCATCGGAAAATTTCCCGCGAAATACCTGATTTACAAGAACTGGAACCGGCACTCGCTCGGCAAAACGTGAAAAAGGTCGGCAAGATGCCGGCGCTACAACGAGACCTTGAGAAAATGAAATTGGAAATTGATCAGCAGGGGCTGCTATCCCAACTGGAGACGCTGGCGACTTTTTCAGACGCGGAGCCGCCCGCGGTCACGCGAATTGTTTTTACGCCGACAGATTTGAAAGCGCGCGCGTGGGTGATTACGCTCTGCGGAGAAGCCAAGCTTGCCGTGCGGCAAGATGCCATCGGAAATGTTTTTGCGCGGTGGACCGGGGCCGATGCTGCGGCACCTGCCGTTGGCACGGGATCGCACATTGATGCAATTCCCAACGCCGGCAAATATGACGGCGGCGTCGGAGTGCTTGGCGGACTCGAAGCCATTCGCGCACTGCAGCGGAGCGGGTTCCGGCCTAAACATTCGATTGAACTCCTGGTGTTCGCGACGGAAGAGCCGACGCGATTCGGAATCGGGTGCCTGGGGAGCCGGTTGCTTTCGGGAACGCTGTCCGCGGAAGCCGCCGCGAAATTGAAAGACCGTGACGGCGAATCTGTGGACGAAGTTCGCAGAAAAGCGGGCTTCAACGGGAATCTTCAGGATGTGAAACTGCCGAAAAGCTATTACAAAGCTTTTGTTGAGCTGCACATCGAGCAAGGGCCGCTGCTGGAGCGCGCAAAAACATCTTTGGGAATCGTGAAGAGCATCGCGGCGCCCGCGAGTTTTCGCGTTTCCATCGACGGCGCGGGCGGGCATGCCGGTGGAGTGCTGATGCCGGATCGCAAAGATGCGCTCTGCGCGGCCGCTGAGTTGATTCTGGCAATCGAAGATGCGGCGCACGCGAGCGGCGCGCTCGACACTGTCGCGACCGTCGGGGTCTGCGATGTTTTTCCCGGCGCGGTGAACAGCATTCCGAGCCGCGTGGGCATAACGCTGGACATTCGTGATACGGATTTGGCGCGGCGCGATGGCGTGATGCAAACAATCGAGGGCGTATCCCGGGAGATTGGCGCGAGACGCCACGTCTCCATTCAGTGGGAGTTGGTGAATGCGGATGCGCCGGCGGATTGCGCTCCCGAGGTGCGCGCGGCGCTCGCCGATTCCTGCCGGGCGCACGGATTCCCATTTCTGGAGATGGTTAGCCGGGCTTACCACGATTCCCTTTTCGTTTCACGGATTGCTCCGACGGGGATGCTTTTTATTCCCTGCCGGAACGGTTACAGCCATCGGCCCGATGAGTACGCCGCTCCGGAAGATATTGCGCGCGGGGCGCTGGTGCTGGCGGAGTCGTTGGCGAGCCTTTCCGGGCGAGCGGAGGCTTAGATGATTGGGAAATGCTTTCCGGAAGGGCCGAGAAAGACCTCACCCCTGAAGGGGTGAGCTACAGTTGGATACGAACTTTTTCTGGTTAGACCATAACTGCCCCACCCCCCTCTGTTTTTTGTAAGTGTTACATCTAAAGGACTTAGATCTCATCTAAGTGGTTTAGAATCAACACTTGCGGACACTTCCCGTAAGTGTTGATTCTAAAGGTAGCTAGGAGTGTGTTTTTGGCCCGATCGTGCAAGTGTTGATTCCAAGTGATTTAGGTTGAGACCCGCAGATGAGGAGAGATCCCTCCATTACGGGAGGGCGAAAACCGCCCGCCGCCGAGTCGGAGCGACAGAATCATTCGGACGGAATGGAATAGAAAAAAATGGCACATAAGCCCCGCCTCTAGAATGTTAAGGAACGCCGCGCCAATCCGGAGGTTGGCGTTCCTGGAAAATAAAAAAACGGCAGAGAAGCTGCCGCATCGGAGAAGACCCGCACTCTTACCTGAAGGTATCGTAGCTAAGGAACTATGGAGAGTCACGAGCCAGTAAGATTGTTACGCTCCGTGGCTTTCAAGGATTGACACTAGTCGAGGCATAGCTCGGTAGCGATTCGTATTGTGGCTCCAACGTAGTGCCGTAAAGCCCCTGACGCGAGCATGGTCTACCCACCGTGTATCGATCACGGGCAGACGCTCGTACTCGTTGAGAATGAGCAACTGGCCAAGGTACTTGCGCCAGGCTCGTTCCCGAATCAAGTCCGGAAAATAGCCATGAAAGGATTGTCCTGTGTCGAAGAGGACCAGATTACCCCCAAGACCCGCCTCTGCTGCTAATAGGCGACCGAGTTCGCAAAGCAACGAATGGGCTGGTCGGCCAACGAAATCGATCATCGGGATATGAAAACCGTCATTTCCACGTTCAACGTGAGAGTGCCAGGCCATCTCTTCGTTCGGGCCGAGTTCCGCGAAACGATGGGCCACCCAATCCGGCGTTACATCGTAGGCGGGAACTCGAAGCACAGCGGTGCGAGGAGCTATCGCCTGAAGACCTGGCGGTGCGACCTCGTAGTGGGAATAAGTGAATACTAGGTCGGCTCCGTGCCGAGCCGCAATTTCTTCCACCACTGGGCAAGGATGCCTTTGAATGCGCAGCGTATTACTCAAGCTTAACTCCCGAAATTACTTGGTAACTCCGATATGCGAAATCGTCGGTCATGCCGGACAGGTAATCGACGAAGAGGTGTGCCCGACAGAACCATTCCCACGCATCCTCGCCCCATTTTTTCTGCGAAGCTTTCTCGCCTGCGGTGGAGTCATAAACGTCTAGGTAGTGCGCGGGCAGTCGGTCAAGAAGAGGCATAAGCGTCTGCAGTTCCTCCTTATAAACCTCCTCGCGATCGGAGGACTGCCAGGCCTTTCGTAGTTTCGCGAAGCGGTCTCGCTTCAGCTTGAGAAGCTCGCCGTACTGATCGAGGATGCCATGCACGATTCTAAGCCCTGCGAGGAATGGCCTCTGAACCCTCTCTTCGACATAAAGGAACTTCTTTGCAACGTCCTTTAGAGTTTCCAATAGGTCATCGGCATCTGTGCCGTCAAGGAGTCCATGACGTGATCCATCCAAGATGTCTTCAGAGCTTCCATCACCGTAAGCCCTCGCCGCCTCTTCTATCATTGTTCTTGCGAACACTGCCTTGAATCGCATGAAATCCTCCGCGGGATCTTTCCTTGCATCATTGCTTCGCTCCTGCACAGTCTTTCGAAGGTCCGAGAGATCAGGTTTCTTTGGATTCTTCTTGTCAATCCAAGCCTCGAGTTCTTTGAAAAAATCGTTCACCGTGAAGATGCGTTGATCGATTCCGTCTTCCATATCACTCATGCAATACGAAATGTCATCGGCTGCCTCGACAAGGTACGCAAGTGGAAATCTTTGTTGGACCTCGAATTCTAGAGCATCCCAGGCCGCATCAATTCTCGGACGTTCCGATTCGAAAAATCCAGCCTTTTTCCATTTGCTCGGAATGTCCTTAGGTCCGCGTGGGTATTTGAGTGCCGTCAAGACCTGCGAGAAAGTTAAGTCCATACCGTACAGGTTTCTGTCTTTCTTTGTGAGCCCTTGCAGGCGTGTTAGGATCCGCGTACCTTGCGGATTGCCGTCAAAATATAGGAAGTCTTCTACCAGCAGCTTAAGTTTCTGGCTCTTTGCCAGTTTCTTTCCCGCGGTGGTTTCCCAGTTGTTCCGGAACCACACTTGAATCGCGGCCTCCCCGAAGTGGCCGAACGGCGGGTTGCCGATATCATGAGCTAAGCACCCAGTTTCTACAAGCAACACAAGAGCAGCTCGGTAATCAGGATCCAATCCAGCAAGCGCCCCGTCCACGACCTTCTGTGCCACCCATCGTCCAATGCTCGCAACCTCTAGTGAGTGCGTGAGTCGGGTTCTCACTGCGGCATCCTTAGACAGGGTGAATACCTGCGTTTTTTGCTGAAGTCGGCGGAAAGCGCTTGAGTACACGACGCGCGCGCGATCGCTTATCGCCTCCTCGTCAATTGCGCGGCCAAGGATCGACGATCTGCCCCTGTAACGTTCAGGCGTGATCAGGTTCTTATGCCACGCAACGGGGTCGAACTTCCCGGTCCTGTTGTTCTTGCCCTGTATGTTAACCACGCCATCATTCTACTCCAGGCTGCGGCGCGATATTCATGTTCCACAGTCTTGGACTAGTGTGCCTGTTTCCGGCCGTATAAGCGTCACTAGGAAACTGGGCCTCTGCTGCGGCAGGATGACTTACCTAGCAATAAGTAGGCGGTGAAGGGGCAGGGCCCCTAAAGATGTCGGCGCTGAGGATCCGGATGAGATGGAGATTACACAATGTGGTACGTACAGCTACTTGTTCTAACGCAAGGAGGGCCAGGAGCGGCACTCCGCGATAGTGACTAGGGAGGCTAGTGGAGGGCCGGGCTTGAAGTAAGTCACGGCGTCGGAGGCGGAACAGAAGCTTCTTGTTCCGGTAGTCTGCGGGGGCATTTTCCACCATCAAATGCGACTGGGGCTGTGCTCTGGGAGTTACAGCGCAAACAGGAATTGGCTGGATACGTGAAACACTTGGGCTCCGTCCACGTATATATCTCCAAGAAGGGGCAATGTCCTATTCGCCCGCACTGATTGCGCATATTTGCGGTGGATCCTTGGGGTTGCTGTCCGGGACTGCTGCCATGACTTTCCGCAAAGGTTCCCCCGGCCATGTGCTGGCGGGAAAGGTCTTTGTCGCATCCATGCTCACCATGGGCTCCTTCGCGACGTACCTGGCCATCACGAGGAATCAACCCAATAACATCGGCGGCGGGATTCTCACCGTTTATCTGATCGGAACGGCCTGGCTGACCGCCAGGCGCAGAGACGGGGAAACGAGCCGTTTTGATTGGGTTCTGCTCCTGATTCCCCTGGCGAATGGCATCCTCAGCTGGATGACTGGCGTCAAAGTCCTGCGTAGCGGACACAGCTCACTCGACGGAGTTCCTGTTGGAATGATCCTTTTCATGGGTTCGGTGTGTCTGCTTGCCGCGGCGGGGGACGTGCGCATGCTGGTGAGCGGCGGCGTTGCTGGAGTCAAGCGCATCTCGCGGCATCTCTGGCGCATGTGCTTTGGGCTGTTCATCGCATCAGGGTCTTTTTTCTTGGGAGGGTCAAACCGCCCACTGAGATTGCTTTCGACCGTGGGGATAGGAAAATATCTATCCCCGGCTTTATTCAACACAACCTTGTATTTGGTTCTCACTATCCTTCCGCTGATTTTGCTGATTTTCTGGCTCATCCGAGTGCGCTTTACTAATGCATACAAGGGAAAGTCGGCATCACTTGCATCCACGAGTGCTGATTAACGCGGCAACCGCGCAAGTGGACCCGACTTATCGCCCACCAACGCGCAAGTGGGACCTGACACTTTAAAATCCCGCCCTCGCATGATTAAATCCCTGGCACCGCGTCTGCTCCATGGCAGTTGCGGCTTTGCGGTGTCCGGAGTTTATCGCGTACGAATTTGAGGAGAGGGACTCGCGGTCATTGGACTGAAGACGCGAGGAATTGTGATATGTCACGCAAGCGTGGCGGCGGAATCGTAGATGAAATTGGTCTCTTATTGGTCTGCACATGCTTGTGTCTAGCGTACGGATGCTCCGTTAAGGAACCGGCACCAGCGCCTGCATTTCCGGCCTCGCCGATACAAGTTACGACTGCGGCCACGTACACCTATCCGCTCAAGATCTCGGCAAACGGCAGATACCTCGTCGATCAAAACGGCAAGCCCTTCCGCATTCAAGGGGACTCCGCGCAGTCCCTGATCGCCAACCTCACGTATGCGGAAGCAGATAAATACCTCTCGGACAGGCAGAAAAAAGGATTCAATACCGTGAACGTCAACCTGCTCGAGGCCAAGTTCGCCTTCCGTGCGCCAGCCAACAGAAATGGAGATGCTCCTTTCACGAAACCGGGCGACTTTTCGACACCCAATGAAGCTTACTTTGCCTTTGCGGATTCGATCATTGATCTCGCAGCATCGAAGGGGATGCTGGTTAGCCTTGCAGCGATGTACCTCGGTTTCCACGGCGGGGACGAGGGCTGGTGGAAGGCGCTGAGTGACGGCACCAACACACAAACCGTCTGCTACAACTTTGGTTTGTACGTCGGAAAGAGGTACAAGAGCCGTAAGAACATCTTCTGGGTCATTGGTGGGGACTACCTGCCATCAGAAGGATCAGAAGGAGAGTTGCGACTCCGGAGGTTCGTGGAGGGCATCCGTGATGGCGAGGCCCAGCAGTTGTGGGCTGGGGACTGGAATGCCCCGTGCATCTCGACCACCGAGAAAGCGTTCGCTCCTCTAATGGATCTCAACGCAGTTTACACGTACGGCATTCCAGGGCACCCGGGTACGACATACGGCGAAGCGCAAACTGCGTACAATGATTTGCCCGCTCGTCCTGCTTATCTGAAAGAAACAGGCTACGAAAATGAGAATTGGATTGCGGGCGATCCGGCCTCCGTCCGCAAATACCAATATTGGGGAGTCTTGGGCGGCGCCACGGATGGCGTCTTCTTCGGCAACCGCGACATCTGGGAATTCGCCACGGCCAGTTGGTGGTCAGGTTTCCATTTTGGACATAGCCCCTGGCAAGCCGCGCTGGACTCGGCCGGCGCATTCGACATGACACGGCTCGGACGACTCCTCGATCCACTGCCCTGGTACGACCTGGTTCCTTCCGGGCTCGGCGGAATAAAGAAGCTTGTGACGGAAGGCGGCGGCACCTTTGGACAGTCTGACTACGTCACTGCCGCGGCAACCAGCGATGGCAAGGTGCTCTTGGCCTACATTCCGCCGGAGACGCGCTCCTCCAGCATCACCGTGGATATGACTGCGCTAAAAGATTCTGCTCGCGCACAGTGGTTTGACCCAACGTCTGGAAACTACCTGGAAGTGAGCGGGAGTCGTTTCCCCACCACTGGGACAAGGAGCTTCAAAATCCCCGGGAAAAACTCAGCTGGCGCGGGAGACTGGGTACTCCTTCTTCAAGTCTTTTAGAGCGGCTTCGAAGGATGGGACAAGACGCCAGATATGGTTGATGCGCTAGAGACGGCCTAGGGCTTTCCCCTGTTGTGGACATACAACCAGCCTGCGCCATCGCAAGGGCCGCAACGAGCCGCCGCTATGCTCCCTGTGCCCGCGCACGCATCACACAGTTTCCAATCGTCAGGGTTAAGAGCGCTTCCATTGACTCCCACGCATCTCTTCCCTGTGACGGTCTGTGCGCACTGACCGTTAATTAGGTTTGTGGCGTAGGAAACGGCGCCGCAGCGCGTACACACGGCCACGGGCTTCGGTTTCGTGCTCTCGCTGGGCTTCTTTTCTTGTTCTTCGAGGACTGGCTTCGCGTGAGGCTTGTTCTCACTCGGACACGCGTGGGCCGGAGGAGGAGGCAAATCGCTTTCTTTCACCGGGGTTCTGGGCCAATCGAACGGACAGGAATCACACACGTAACGATACAGGTTGGGGAAAACCTGCTTCTTTTCAAGCGGCATAAACCCTCATCGACAATCCTGGAAACGCGCCCAAAGCTTCGCGTCTCCTGTCTATTTTACGACAATGGATAGCCCATGCGGCCATCACCAATGCTGATCCAACGGAGTCGCCAATCCTGATTTTCCGGCGGTGGCGGATACGGCTTATTCGGCGGAGAGGAAAGCGTAGCGGAGGAGAAATAGGACGGAGAGAACCCACATGAGGGGGCTGATTTCGCGATGGCGGCCGGTGCCGAGCTTGACGAGGGTGAAGGAGAGAAGGCCGAGGCTGAGGCCCGTGGCGATACTGAAGGTGAGCGGAGTGGCAACCAAAGTGAGGAAGGCCGGGAAGGCTTCACTGAAATCGTCCCAGCGAACGCGAGCAACGGCGCCACACATGAGCGCGCCAACCAGAATGAGAGCGGGAGCGGTGGCGTAAGCGGGAATCGCAGCGACGAGCGGCGCGCAAAACATAGCGACCAGGAAAAGCGCGGCGATGACGACGTTGCCGAGGCCGGTGCGGGCGCCAGCGGCGACTCCGGCGGCGCTTTCGATGTAACTGGTGACCGTCGAGGTGCCGGTGAAGGCGCCGAACATGGTGCCGAAAGCGTCGGCGATCAAAGCGCGGCTGGCGCGGGGAAGTTTACCGTCGCGAAGGAAGCCGCCTTCTTCGCAGACGCCGACCAAGGTGCCAACGTTATCGAAGAGATCGACGAAAAAAAAGACGAAGATGAGCTCGCCAAAGCCGAGTTTGGTGGCGGAGCGGAGGTCCAGCTTGAGGAACGTGCCGGAAGGATGCGGCCGGGAGAAAAAATGAGCGGGCCAGTGACTAAGGCCGAAAGGAATACCGGCAAGGGTGATGACGACGATGCCGAGGAGAATGGCGCTGCCGGCGCGGCGGGACATCAGGATGGCGATGAGGATAAGTCCGGCGGCGGCGAGAAGGACTTGGGGATCGGAAGTCTTGCCAAGCCCGACGAAGGTGGCGGGATTGGCGACGATGATTTTCGCATTACGCAGGCCGATGAAGGCGATGAACAGGCCGATGCCGGCGGCGGTGCCGTACTTGAGGCAATCGGGGATGCCGTTGACGATTTGTTCGCGCACTTTGGTGAGGGTGAGGAGCAGAAAAAGGAGGCCGGAAAGAAAGACGACGCCGAGAGCGGTCTGCCAGGGAACGCCGCGGCCGAGAACGATGGAGTAGGTGAAGTAGGCGTTGAGGGACATGCCGGGCGCGAGAGCGATGGGATAGTTGGCCCACAAGCCCATGATGAGGGTGGCGACCGCCGAAGAAATGCAGGTGGCGAAGAGGACGCCTTCGACGGGCATGCCGGTTTCCGAGAGGATACGCGGGTTGACGACGACCACGTAGGCCATGGTCATGAAGGTGGTGAGGCCGGCGAGCAATTCGCGGCGGACGGTGGTGTGGTTTTCTTCGAGGTGAAAGACGCGGTCGAGCAAACGGTTTCCCTCTGAAATAAAAAGGTGCGCCACTATAGGCCGGACGCGGCGGGAGGTCAATGCGGGAGCGTGGATTCGCGCTCGGCCCAGTGTTCGATAATGTCGCGGACAATTTTGTCGCCGACGATATAAGCCGCTTCGAGGGCGGGAAAGTAAGCGGAGTAATTGCCGGAAACCAGAGCTTTCAGGCTGTCGGCGACGGAAGTGCCGGGCGGCTCGCGATCGTAATTGCTCACGGTGCGCAGGACGAGGACGCGCTGAGGGTCGACACGGCCGCCTTGGCTCAAGAACGTAAGAGCTTGCATGATGCCGGTGTCTTCCATGGCTGCAATCATGTAATTCCCTTTTCCGGTGGTGTAGTAGCGCGTCCAAGCGTTGGCCCATTCGTTCATCTTGGAGCCGTGCCAAAAAGTGCTCGAAGAAAGCGTGTCGCCACGAGTGACGAACGGAGGCTTTAGCGCGTCCGGAAAACCGGCGAAGCGGGCGCGCGCGGCGCGCAGAGAATCCGAATCGGAAAGTGGAGTGTCTTTTGTCAAGCGAAACGCCCAACCGACAAGCTGCGGATTGAGAGTGTAGAGCTCGCCTTCGAGTTGGTCGCGGACTGGTTGTTCGTAGGGAGTTGCTTTGCGCAGGGGGACATAGCCAGTCGGCCAATTCTCCGGAATTTGGCGGGCATCGATTTCGTAAGCCAGATCACCATCTAGAACGCGGTCGGCCCAAACGGCTGAGCCCAACGAAACGTCCGCAGGATCGCCGCCGCCGATTCCGGCGATAAGCCAGTAGGCTTTCGAAAGATCGAAGCGCGGGTCGAGGCCAACGGCCATCACGGAGGCCGCGGCTTTAGCGGTGCCGACACCGGTCAGGATGCCGAGGACCCCGTCTTTGTTGAGGCGGACGTGGTGATAGCCCGCGGGGAGAGCAATGATTTGATCAAGGTGCTCGCGCTCGACCCAGAGCTGGTATTCGCCGGGCGTGTCGCCAGTGTCCTCGCCGCGTTCGAACATGGCGACGATTACGACCTTGATCGGGATCGGCTTGCTGGATGATGTGGCTTGAGCAAAAAGATGGATAGGAGAGATTGCGACTACGATCAAAATAAGAACGAATCGCTTAAGCCTGCTCATGAATCTCCATCCTCTTGATTCTGTATATCGGCTATCCTGTGTCGCGCGCGAATGAGACTCTATACCACAGCTAGCAGCCGCGAGAATCCGAATATTGCGTGGGCGATTCTATTTGCGGTGACTTCCCGGGAGAAGTTTTCGATGAACAGTTCAAAAAACGGTCTTCGACGAATGCTTCACTGGCGTGGGTTATGCGACATTCTCGTTGCGTCGCTTGCGTTCACGTGGCCTGCTGCTGGTCAAACCAAAGCGGCGCGATCCTCGGCCACGCCGGCAAGTTTGGAGCAGCGCGCGGAAGCCAACCTCAAAGTCGCACGAGAAAATCCGCTGCAGCTTCGCCAGTTTCTGCTCAAGATGCCGAAGGGCGGCGACCTGCACAATCACCTGAGCGGAGCGGTGTACGCGGAATCGTGGATCCGTGCGGGAGCGGAGGATCATCTGTGCGTGGACGTTGCGAAGCTGGCGTTTACGAAGCCGCCAGCGGCGTCCAGCGGCGGAGTCGAGCAGAATGCGTGCGGCGAGGGCAAGGTTCCCGCTGAGACTGCGTTCAAGGATCAGAAATTGTACGACGCGCTGGTGGATGCGTTTTCGATGCGGGGGTTTGTTCCGTCGCCGGGCGTAACCGGGCACGATCATTTTTTCGACACGTTTTCGAAATTTGGAGGGACGGATCACCGGCACACCGGCGAGTGGATTGATGAGGTGGCGACGCGCGCGGCGGCGCAAAATGAACAGTACCTGGAGCTGATGCACACGCCGGACTTCAGCCATACCGCGGCGATCGCCAAAGAAATCGGCTGGCGTGAAGACTTCGGGCAATTGCGCGAGGCGTTGCTGGCGCGAGGACTGCGCGACGACGTGGCCGTCGCCAAAACCGGCGTGAACGAAGCCGAAGAATTGCGGGCGAAGCGAGAGCACTGCGGGCAAGCGGATGCGGCTGCGGCGTGCAACGTTCAGGTCCGCTATATTTGCCAGGTGCTGCGCGGCTTTCCCAAGGAGCAGGTGTTCGCGCAAACGCTGCTGTGCTTTGAGACGGCTTCGGCTAACGCGCGATTTGTGGCCGTCAACCTGGTGATGCCGGAGGACGGGTACACGGCGATGAACGACTATGCGCTGCACATGCGCATGGTTGGATTTCTTCGCGGGCTGTATCCGAAGATTCATGTGAGCCTGCACGCCGGGGAGATTGCGCCGGGCCTGGTTCCCTACGAAGGGCTGTGCTGCCACGTGCGGCTGGCGGTGGAGGAAGGTCATGCGGAACGCATCGGCCACGGCGTGGACGTGATGTATGAGAATCATCCGCACGCGCTGCTAAAAGAGATGGCCGCGAAACACGTGATGGTGGAAATCAGCCTGACGAGCAACGACTTGATCCTTGGCGTGAGCGGCAAGGAGCATCCCTTCCTGATGTACAAAATGTTTGGCGTACCGATGGCGCTGGCAACGGACGATGAAGGCGTTTCGCGGATTGACTTGACGCACGAATACGTGCGTGCGGTCGAGAGCTATGACCTGCACTATGCGGACCTGAAGCGGATGGCGCGTACGAGCGTGGAGCACAGCTTTCTGCCCGGCGAGAGCTTGTGGAGCGCGCCGGATGCGCTCACTCGCGCGGTTGCGCCGTGCTCGCGCGATATTCTCGGCGCAGAAAAACCTTCGTCCGGGTGCGCGGCGTTCTTGAAGGGCAGCGAGAGAGCGCAGCAACAGTGGGAGCTGGAGCGGAGGCTCCACGCATTTGAAGCGCAGCTTTGAGTTGGCAGTCGCAACTAGGCCGTTTTGACGTTGACGGTAGCCACCGACAGGCGCGGCAAATCCATCCTGAGCCGGGACCCGTCCAAAGCAACCGCGTGCGTTTGAGGAAGAAGTCGATTGGGATTCTCAAACGTGTTGCAGGCATTCCAATCGGGATCGTGAAGGATCTGGGCCTTCGCTTCCTTCGCCGTACTTCCCTGGAGAGCGCAGTCGATTTCAAAGTCGGCATCGTGACGCGGATTCACAAAGGAGACGACCAGTTCGTTCTGTGCTTTGGAGGCCGAGACGGAGACGGCTAACGGAGACGAATCTTGCGTCTCCACGCGCACGGCGGTTTTGGAGCGGTGAGGCTTGAAAAGAGCGAAGGCGTGATAGGTCGAGGTGCGAATGCAGGACTTGCCTTCAGAGCCGTCAGTAAGCAAGAGGGATTGCAACACGTTTACGATCTGCGCGATGTTGCACATGAACAGTTTGTCGGCCTGGCGATTGAAAATATTGAGGCCAAGACCGGCGGCAACGGCGCTGCGCATGGTGCTCTGCATCCAAAGTTTCCCATAACGCTTTTCGTCTTCCTCTGGAATTTTGTCCCACACGCCCCATTCGTCGAGAATCAGGCCGATTTTGTGGCCGTCACGGTAACTGTCGAGGAGCGCTCTTTGTTCGGTGACGGCATCTTCCACTCGCTTGAATATGGAGAGTTGCTGGCCCACGTGGTCGGCGGTGAATTCCGTGGCGCGGTCGGGGCCGCCTTCGTAATAGTGCATCGAAATGCCACCGGGGGCGCCGCCTTCAAGCGTATCCATGAAACCGCGCGTCCACTTGCGATCGTTTCCGTTGGGTCCGCTGGCCACGAGAAACGGCTTGGTCCCGCCAAATTCGCGAAGGTACACGGAGAATTGCCGGTACAAAGTGCCGTAGACCTCGGGACGCATCCATCCGCCGCATCCCCAATTTTCATTGCCGACGCCCCAATAGCGCACTTGAAAGGGCTCGGCAGCGCCGTTCTTTATGCGTTCTTCCGCAAGGGTGCTTCCCGAGGGCATGTTGCAGTACTCGATCCAATCCCTTAGCTCGCGCGGAGAACCACTTCCAACATTGCCGGCGAGATAGGGCTCGGCGCCGAGCAGGCGGCACAGACCGATAAATTCATGAGTGCCAAAGCTCCCATCTTCGATGTAGCGGCCCCAATGGATATTCACGCGCTTGGGCCGCTGCTCAACTGGACCGATGCCGTCACGCCAATGGTAATCGTCGGCATAACAGCCTCCGGGCCACCGCAGAACGGGCACGCCGAGTTCCCGGAGGTAATCCACTGCTTGCTTGCGGTAGCCATCGATATTGGGAACCGGCGATTTCTTGCCGACCCACAAACCGCCGTAAACACAAGAGCCAAGATGCTCGGCAAAATGACCGTGAAATTCAGGGCGAACGACGCCAATTTCCGCGTCAGCGCGCACGACAATTTTCTGCGCGGCTGAGGAGGCGGCAAGCAAGCCTCTGGGAATGAGTGCCGAGAGCGAGAGAGCTGCGGAGCTTCCGACGAATTGCCGGCGCGATAGTTGTGGAATCACGGTGATCCTCGTGGCGTCCAAGGCGGTCACGACTTGTGCCAATACATGTCCCAGCCAAGATAACGGCTGGTGGCTTCATGAACGGCCGACGCGACCGATGAAAAATTTGCTGCCACGTGATGTTCGAACCCGCGTTCGCAGATGTAGCGGAGAAGTTTCTGCAATTGAGGAATATGCACGACGCCGGCGCCGCCAAAGGTTTCGAGCGAATCGTCGGTAAAATTTCCTTCGCCGACGTAGCCGCGAATTTTTCCTTCACGATCGTCGGTCGAGACGCGGACAAAACTCATGGGGCCGGCCTTGACTCTGCCCACGCAGGTGCCAAAGGTGTTTTCCTTGCCCACTGTCCCGGCGATGATCTCCTGAAAGTCCATGCGCACATCCTTGAAAAAGTGCTTGGGAAGATTGCTGCAGTGAAAACAGACAGCTTTGTCGGGATCGTCTGCGTAATTGTTATTCCAGTCGAGCAGCGCACTGGGAGTTTCGGAAGCCAGGCGCAGCGCGTGCATGCCAACCACGCCGGCAATATCGACTTCGCAGGCGCTGGACATGCCTTCGTTGCTCATCATGCTCATCACGGTGCAGGGGACGACACCAAAATATTCTTCTAGAGAAGTCCAGCACTGAATGGCGCTGATGATCACGTCGGTGTCCTGCATCCAGCCGTCGATCACCGCGCCGAGCTTGGACATCTTGAGGAGGGCAGCGTCTGGAATGCTCTGCGTGGAAACATATTTGCGGATGGATTGGAGTTTCTTCTGCGCGGCGGAGTCGTCGTCTTTCATGCGCGCGATGCGCCCGAGAATCTCGGAAAGGTCAATAGTTTCGACGGAGATTCCGTTGGCTTCGAGGATCTTTTCGCTGTAGCGCACAGTGTTGAACGCTGCGGGCCGCGCGCCGATTGCGCCGATGCGTAAGCGTCGCAAGCCCTTCACCACGCGGCAAACACCGAGGAACCAATCGAGGTCGCGGCGGAACGTGTCCGACTGCGGCAACTCGGTGTGGAGTGTTGTCAACGAATAGGGAATTCCATATTGCGAGAGATTGTTGCAGGCGGACATCTTGCCGCAGAAACTATCGCGGCGGTCGCGGATGGTCATACGACCTGGTGTGTCAGGCGTGGCCTGAATCAGGATTGGCACAGAGAGACCAGCCATCCGCAGCGTATCGGCAATAGCTCGCTCGTCGCCGAAGTTCGGGAGAGTGACAACAATCCCGTCGATTGCTTCGCGGTGCTGCTTGAACAAGTCCGCGCAGCGGCGCGCTTCCTCGCGCGTTTCCACGGCGCCAAACTTTGATTCTGCTTCGCTGAGCGCGACGACCTTCACTCCTGCGGACTCGAGCGATGTGCGCATTTCCTGATGCCCAGAGCGCGCCAGATGATCGGGGAAGAATCCACGATTCCCCACGATCATCCCGAGTGTCATTTGACGTTTCGCTGCCTCGCTCATAAGCCTTCTTTCCTTGAGAAGAACCGGCAGGTAAGAATACCGCAGCGCCGCCGCGACAGCACCCTCCGCCACTTTACCGAGAGCGAAGGCACACGGCAGTTATCGGCTGCGGGCAGGCCGCAAAAAAAATCATAATTTACGCATACTGTAAACGGTTACATTCGGACGATATTTCCGAGGTGAGTCCGTTGTCAAGAGGAATTGAACGCTTGCCCTCCCCCAGTTTCAGGGCTGTTTTTTATGCGCGGGGTCTTGACAACGTGGTATCGGTTGTTGTTTCATGTGTTTGGATGAAACGC
>MNDE01000038.1 GCA_001914785.1 Acidobacteria bacterium 13_2_20CM_57_17
AAAGTGCCCCGCCCAACCACCCATGGCGGACATTTCAATATGGCAGAAAACAGGACATTTCTACTTTGCGTTGACAGGCGCGAACCATACGCGTGAACCATACGCGCCATACGCGTGCTGACGCCACTAGACGTACAGTCCGGGCACCAACGCCTACTGGCTCGTCTGCTGCTGCGCTTACCTCCGGCCGCGGGGAAAACGGTTGAGATGGACCTCGAAGGATCTCTCAGCTTGAACCGCTCCAAGTATTTCGACTGAAACGAAAAATGCCGTATGGTCACTAACTCTGGGTACTGAGAATAGCGGATATTCGATAATCGAGCGAGGTGGAAAGATGACTTACTTCAATTCTGTCATCGATTGTCGCACCATAACCAGAATTTGGATTTCCAGCAGATTCAGTCTCAACGTGGGATTCTAGGCGTCATCCACAAGGCGACTCAAGGTGTCCGGTTCCGAGATCCGGCCTACGAGAACAACCGGGCCAACGCTCTTTCCGCTCGCCTCCTGTGGGGCGCCTACCACTTTGGGACCGGGAGCGACGGCGTGCAACAGGCTGAGTTCTTCCTGGATTCTGCTAGTGGACGGTCAGATTGCTTGTCCTTGACTTTGAAGCCAACCCACAAGGCCCCAGCATGACCTTGGAAGAAGCACGCGCTTTTGTCACCCACGTGCAAAGGTCACGGGTCGCTGGCCGGGGCTTTATTCGGGTCACTACGTGAGAGAACTTCTGGGAGCCAGTGAAGATCCTGTGCTGGCTAACTGCTGGCTTTGGCTTGCTCAATCCGGTCCGACAGCTGTAGTAGCAGCGGATTGGCAAACTCGGACAATGTGGCAGTATACGGATGGCGCGCACGGACCCGGTCCGCACTCAGTTGCTGGCGCCGGCCCGTGCGACAGGGACGAGTTCATCGGAGACGAAGCCGACCTACGTAAACTTTGGCTTGCACCTTCGCAAGCACAGGCCATACAGGCGTAGCTAGTTCCGAATCGAAAGGCGGAGGTCGAATGATCGCTTTGCTGCTGTCGGGAACAACCTTCTTGAACGCAAACTTCCGGAAAGACTGTCGTGGATCTTTTGGTTGTCTGCACGCGGTGCGCCGTCGCGAACACTCACGCGATGAACGAAGACGAGGTCACGGTCCTGACGATGTCCTTAGGTAAGTGACCCAGGCGACGTACCGCCGAAGTATTTCTTCCGCATCTCTCGGTTGGCGTCCCCGCACGTCAGGCACGACCACACACGGCATGTTTGCTATGACTGCGGGTGAAAGCGAAAATCTCGACGGCATCCAGGAGCTGAAAAGGTCCGCAAGGAACAATCTATGACCAAAAACCGCAAGCCGGAAGCTCGGCGAAGCCAGGGTCAAGTATCGACGGAGAAATCGCGGAACCGCCGAAACCCTCAACAGGGTCATCCGGACGTGAAGCCCAACCCATTTGCGGGTTCGTCCTGCCTCAAGCGATTGCAGACGGACTATAGACCTGTACTGGGTACACATTTGGGATCAGCGAGGCTGGTCGCTGTTCATCGGGCTGCAGATCGAATACAGCCTGATTGAGCGGACGGTCGAGCGCGAACCGGTTCCCATGGCTAAGGCTTTGAACTTAGGGGCGCTGGCTTGATCTCCACTGGCCAATGGCGTGCTGACCGGGAAGTATCACGGCGAGGGTAAAAAAGAGGCAGGCCGGATGGCGACAAAAGGAATGGAATTCTGAACCTGGAGGCGTGAACTATGCGACAAAACGTTTGGCTGATATTTCTGCTTGCTGCGGTCGTTGTCTTCGGCGTGGGCGGGGCGCTCGTGCTGAGCCTGAACGCCCCGGGCGGCGGCATCGAGTACAGGCAGGAGTGGGTGCGGGCCCTCCTTCAGGCCGGACTGATCGCCGTCTTGGGCGTCGTAACTTCCGCGGTACTTGAGCGTTTCAAAGACGCGCTCCAGCAGCGCCGCGACGACAGCAAGCTCCGGTTCGATGTCCTGACGGACCTGAGTCGACACTATATGGAAGTGAAGCTAGTGCGGCGAAAGCTCCAGGCGGCCGATGCCTTCACTGCGACCGAAACTGACCAGCTCAATCAGATCCAGGTCCTCGTCGAGCTTCACATGCGGAATAGCGTCCGTCTGTTCCGACAGGCCAGCGTATTGGAAGCCCACCTCAAGACGATGGAGCACTACCTGAACAAAGTGGCGAACGAGCCCAGCTCAGAAGAGCGACGTGAGTTCCTTTCCAAGGGGTTCAAGGTTTTTGCCGATGCATTTGAAAACGCCGCCATGCTGATCCGAGCCGAGATCGCAGGTCGATGACCTGGCGCTGCGAGACTCCGTGAAAAGCGCCATACAGCTTTGCCGAATAGCGCGCCATACATACTATGAATGCAGTATTTCCGGCACTTCTTCAATGCGATTAATCGGTTGATCAGCGACACTGTCCAGGCCACAGCGGAGGTAACATTTCGGATCAAGTCTTTTCCACTTTTGGAAATAAATTAAGAAATAAATTCGGAAGAGAACACCTGCGAACAGGGAACAAAACTGTGGAACACGTGGACGCAAATGATTAAGGGGGTGAAGACAGGAGATTTTTTAAAGCGGTTAATAACCTAAAGTTTGCTGATTCAAGATAATTCACAACCAAGGCAGCATTAAAATTGAGTAGTAGCTTTCCAGGAACTCCATACTGTGCTGCTGCTTTGCAAGCAGGCGCTCCGGCTGAGTTCACAGGGATCCTTTTTGGGGAACAACTAGGAAACAACTCCTACCGAACAAGCGCGATGCGGCCAGAAAACGAGGATTTCATCCGCTGTAAGTTGTGGATTCCAAACAACAGGGTCTGAGACGGCTCTCTTTGCTAAACCATTGAGCTGTCACTGAGGCTACGTGGCAAAGACTTGACTGATTTTTCTTCGCGCTCTCTGCGGCACTGACTCCCCTTTGGTGAGAGAAACTAGGCCACTTTTTGCTGAACTCTTGCTGAACAATTGACTGCAAATGAGGGCCTCTAGATGCAACTGATAAGTCTGTAATGCAAACAAAACAAACAAAAATCGGTCGGTGCGAACGGGTCAGGTAGAATTAGCAAACCGCCGCATTCAGCCGCTCTGCCACCTCTCCGCGGACGGTTCGACCGAAAAAATCGGCCGACGGCCCTCAGTATATCATTAAAGGAAGATCGCAAACGGGGTCAGTTCTCCGAGCAGCCTTTATCTCCGGTTGACCATTTCACTTCTCTTTGCGCTTCATGAAGTGGGTCGGCTGCTGGGAGAGTTCCCTGGCGGTATGGGAAGTCTTTCCTTTCTCGTGTTTTGAACATAGAATGGCTTCAGGGGCTGGCTACACCTCCATGGAGGGTGTGGCTGACCCAAAGGAGCCACCGGTTCCAGTAAGTCCCCTGCTTTGAAGCCCGAACCGCTAAAGTGGAGCAACCCTCCCGCGAAACATTTCGCCCCGGATGGGCGTATGTAGGGTAGAGGCAGCCGGACTGACATCTGTTCCCCCGCGGTTTGTTCGTTCTCAGCATCGCTTGAAGGGAAGTCCGCGGCGGACGTTTGGACTGGCGAGAATAGGGTGGTAAGTCGAAGGGGAATCGCATGAAGACGTGGCATAAAGTAGCGATTGGCGCGGGCGCTGTGGTAGTGCTGGGCGGAATTGTGCTGTTCAGCGTGAACCAGGCGCACAAGGGTGTGGTCACCGTACAAACGGCCAAAGTGGCCAACCAGGAGAGCCTGGTGTCGTTGGTGACGGCCTCGGGCGAGATTAAGCCGACAACCTATACGAACGTGACTGCCCAAGGATTCGGGAGGATCACCGCGATCCTTGTTAGAGAGGGCGACCACGTCAAGAAGGGCGACAAGTTGCTGCTGCAAGAAAATGTCCAGGCAAATGCGGATGTGCAAGCGCAGTCAGCGGCCGTTAATTCGATGGAATCCGGCGTGGAGGCTGCGGGAGCCAGTTACAAGGCGGCTCAATCGGACCTGACCTCGCAACAGGCAAATCTGGAGCGAGCCAAGCTCGACTACGACCGCGGGCAGGGCCTGTATAAGGATGGCTTGATTCCCAAGCAGGATTTCGATCAGCGGAAAACGGCCTTTGACTCCGCACTAGCTACGGTCGAATCGGCGCGCGCACGTGTACTGTCCCTGAAGGCGCAATTGGAGCAGACGCGGTCGCAGGTGAATCAGGGCCGGGCGGTGGGGTTGCGTTTGAAGGATGTTTTACAAAAGACAACGTACACCTCTCCGATCAATGGGATCGTGAGCTATCTGCCGGAGCGCGTGGGCGACTATGTTGTGCCTGGCATTCAGAATTCGAATGGCAGCTTCCTGATGACGCTTTCGGACATGTCCGTCGTGACGGCGGAAGTGAAAGTTGACGAGACGGACATCGTCAACGTAAAAATGGGTCAGGAAGCCGACGTGACGATCGACGCGGTGCCTGGGAAGATTTTCAAGGGCAAAGTAACCGAGATCGGGTCACAAGCCGTGCTGCGCAGTTCCGGACTCACCACCACGCAGACCACGACGAGTACGCAGGAAGCGAAGGATTTCAAAGTCGTCGTGACGCTGGCCAATCCCCCGGAGAATCTGCGGCCCGGTTTGTCGACCACCGCCAAGATCAAGACGGCGGAAAAGAAGAACGTAGTTGCGATTCCTATCCAGGCACTGGCGGTGCGGACGCGCAAGGATTTGGAAGAAGCGGCCAAGAATGCAAAGAAACAGAGCAGTTCCAGCGTGACACTGGCCGCGCCGCCGCCTCCGGCGCCGGGCGATCCCAAAAAGGATGAAGTACAGGGCGTATTCGTAGTCAACGGAACTAAGGCGGTGTTTCTGCCCGTCGAGACCGGTATTGCCGGCGTGACCGATATTGAAATCACCAAGGGATTGAAAGCAGGCGATGAGATCGTCGTGGGCAGCTACAAAGCGCTGCGCACCCTGAAGCCGGAGGCTCAGGTGAAGGTGGACAACAGCGCACCGAAGAAGCAGGAAGATCAACAGAGCTGACGCGCAGCCAAGGACGAGGAGATTCGAATGCCTGTCGAGACACCAGCCGCAGATTCTTACCGGGAAGACCTGGTCAGTTCCGGCCTAGTAATCAAGACCGAGGCGCTAGCCAAAGTATACGAAATGGGTGCCGAGCAGGTGCACGCGCTACGCGGTGTGGATGTGGAGATCCGCAAGGGCGAATATGTGGCCATCATGGGGCCATCCGGGTCGGGCAAATCCACGCTGATGAATTTGATCGGCTGCCTCGATTCGCCGAGCTCCGGAAAGTATTGGCTGGCGGGTAGGCTCGTGAGCGAGCTGGATGATGATGAGCTCGCATACATTCGCAACAAAGAGATTGGCTTCGTGTTTCAAACTTTCAATCTATTGCCACGCGCGACAGCGCTGCACAACGTCGAATTGCCCCTGATCTACAACGGTACCCCGGCGGAAGAACGCATTGAAAAAGCGAAAAAAGCTCTGGAGCGCGTGGACCTGATGGACCGGATGAACCATAAGCCCAATGAGCTTTCCGGCGGCCAGAGGCAGCGTGTGGCTGTTGCGCGAGCGCTGGTCAATTCCCCGTCAATCGTCCTGGCGGACGAGCCGACTGGAAACCTCGATTCGAAAACCGGCGAAGAGATCATGACGCTCTTTGAGAACCTGTACCGGCAAGGGAATACCATCATTCTTGTGACCCACGAACACGACATTGCGCAACATGCGCACCGCATTATCCACATCCGCGACGGCAAGATCGCTTCCGATGAAGCGGTTGTCAAGAAATAAGCAGACAATTCGGCTCTTTTACTCCACCGAAAACTGAATAAGGTATTTTCGCCGGCGAAGAGAAAGCCGCTCGCGCATAGGTGTCTTTGACTGCGTTGAGATGCATCCGGAGCAGAAAGGAAGAGCCGAATGGCGACCGATACGGCAGTAGGAGCGCAATCTAAGAGCGAGGAGGTGCTGAGTCTTGCCGCAGACAAGGCGCGAAGTTACGTTCGAGGCGCCGGTGAACGCAGGGTGGGGCCTTCCGAAGCTGCTGTCATTGCTCTTGCCGAACTCCACGAACCATTCCCCCTTTCACCCTGCGACGCGATGGCCGTAATAAAAAGGCTCGACGAAATTGGCTCGGCAGCGACCGTGGCGACGACCGGCGGGCGTTACTTCGGTTTTGTGAATGGCGGAATGGTGCCCGCAGCGCTAGCCGCCAATTGGCTTGCGGGAGCGTGGAACCAGAATGCGGCATTGCGCGTGATGTCTCCAATCGCGGCGGAATTGGAGGAAGTTGTTCTGCGCTGGGTTTGTGAGGCACTCGGATTACCACCGGAGTGCTCAGGAGGCCTGGTTACCTGCGCAACCATGGCTAATTTTACGGCGCTCGTCACGGCACGTCATGCGCTCTTGGCGCGTTCGGGATGGGATGTCGTGGCTGACGGGGTGTTTGGCGCTCCGCCGATCGAGGTGGTCGTGGGTGGGGAAGTGCATGCGTCGATGCTTAAAGCATTGAGTCTGGCGGGATTTGGAAGGAAACGCGTAACGATTGTCGAAGCGGATGGCCAGGGACGAATACGTGCCGACAAATTGCCGCGCCTATCGGACCAAACGATTGTGTGCATACAGGCGGGCAATGTGAATACAGGAGCATTCGATCCTGCGGTAGAAGTCTGCAAAGCGGCTCGAGAACAAGGCGCCTGGGTGCACGTGGATGGCGCGTTCGGATTGTGGGCCAGAATCTCGCCCAAGTACGAACACTTGACACAGGGATTCGATCAAGCCGACTCTTGGGCCACCGACGCGCATAAGTGGCCCAATGTCGGCTATGACAGCGGCATCGCCATCGTCAGAGATGGAAGTGCGCTGCGTGCCTCGATGGGAATCACGGCGGCGTATCTCGAGCCTGGTTCACTCCGCGAGCCCATGCATCACACGCCGGAAGCCTCGAGGCGCGCGCGGGGCGTGGAGTCATGGGCGGCGTTGAAATCTCTCGGCCGCTCGGGACTACGTGCGCTAATTGAGCGAACGTGCGCCCACGCACAACGGTTTGCTCAAGGGTTGAAAGAGGGCGGTCTCGAAGTGCTGAATGACGTCGTGATCAACCAGGTGCTAGTGTCCTTTGGCCGCCCCGAAGTGACACGAGAAGTGATTCGGCGCATCCAGGAGGACGGAACTTGCTGGTGTGGGGGAACAGTGTGGCAAGGAAAGACCGCAATGCGGATCAGCGTATCGTCCTGGGCGACCACGGAAACGGACGTCGACCGCAGTCTACAGGCGATTATCCGCATCGCGAACCACTGCCGTTCTATGTAGATTGCCGCAACAGTACAAGGCGCACGACATCCCGGAATTATCCGAACAATCTAACGGCTGGGCGCCACGCTTGGATTCTCAAATTCGGCCAGAGTTTGTATCGGGCTCAGATAGGTGCACGATAGCCGGTCGTGCCAGGCGAGCTCGTCCTCGTCCCACATCACCCAAAGGAAGCCCAGGAAAAAAGTCCCGGCAGAGAGCATGTAGCCGGCGCTGCGCAGCAGCATTTGCCGGGGCGTGGGCGGTTCCCCGGAAAAGCTGACGACCTGCAATCCTCGCAGCATCATTCCCGGAGTCGTGCCACCGAAGGTGGTGAAGAGCGCAAAATATTGCAGATAGACAATGGCGAAAGTCGCGACGTACACGGCGGCGCTCAGCTTGCTCAGAGTGAATTGGCCACCGAGAGAGCCGAAGAGCATTAGGAATCCACCGTAGGCAAACAGCAGGCAGAAGAGATCGAGCAATCCCGCGAGGCGTCTATCGTCAAGCGAAGCCAGCGGATGAAGACCGGGCAATGATTTTCTTTGGTCTTCCGCCAGATGGGTTTGCAAGCCAGTCGCTGAATCCGGGGGTAAGGAAACATCAATCACCATTCGCGATTCTTCGGGTGTGCTCTTATTCGAAGAGCGGCCGATGGCGATCGTAAATGAAAAGTCGTCCTCAACGGGGGCCGAAGGGTCCGCGACTACGGCGGCAGTATGCGGCCGTGTTTTGCGGGAATGGTCATCAAAAGAGAATTGAGATTGAGCCTCGTTTGGCACAAACTTTCTGCGCCGCGTGCGATAAGTTTCGAGGCGTTGGGAGAGTTCATCACGCCAGCCAGCGTCTTTTTTTCCAGAATCATGCAAAACGGCAGCAGGACGGTTGAATTGATCGGCGCCGTCGACGCCAATATTCGCATTCGACGCGAGATCCACTTTTGTGGAGATGTCCGAGGATTCTTCCCAGACGGAAGGTCCCACGGAAAAGGACGAATCGCAAAAATTACAGGCGCGTAGGCCCGACGGCAATACTGCGCCACACTGCGAACAA
>MNDE01000130.1 GCA_001914785.1 Acidobacteria bacterium 13_2_20CM_57_17
CGGGAGAGGCGGCGTACCATTCCCTGCTGGAGTCGATGGCTTTGCGGGCGTATTCGCGCACGAAGGCGGCGGGGTCGGGGTCGTCGGGGAAGCCGCCAATGTGCTCAAGGCCCCAGTGGAAGGGCTGGACGCGGCGATTGTCGTCGGTGGTCCAGCGGCGGTGCTCGTAGCGGCGGATTTTGCGCTCGAACCAATGCATGAGAGCAGTTGTAAATTGTTAGTTTACAGTTGTTAGTCGCAGAAACAAAAAGGGCGGCCCGGGGGTAATTGCAAGAACAGGAATCTACACAGAGTTCGCAGAGGACACGGAGAGCACAGAGGAAGAGTCAGAAGAAAGCGTTAGGGATGAGGCACGAAGGCGGCGGGGTTTGTTGAGGCCGCGGAGTGGGTGTGGCAGATTGAAAAGAGCGGCCGCGGAGTGGCCGGGCAAACCGTGGTCATCGCCTTCTTTTTTCTACTTGGGATTATTGTGGGGAGCTTTCTGAATGTCTGCATCACGCGGATACCGGAGGACATCTCCATCGTTTCGCCCGGGTCGCGCTGCCCGCGGTGCTCGACGCCGATCAAGCCGTATGACAACGTGCCGGTGCTGGGATGGCTGTGGCTGCGCGGGAAATGCCGGGCTTGCAGGCTGCCGATTTCGCCGATGTACCCGTTGATTGAGCTGGCGACAGGATTGCTGTTTGTGGCGGCGTTTCTGGAGTTTGGCATCACGCAGGCGACGGTGAAATGGCTGTTTTTCACATGCTTGCTTGAGATTCTGACAGTAACCGACTTGCGCGTGCGGCTACTGCCGGACGTGGTCAACTGGCCGGGCTTTGCGGCGGGGCTACTGTTTTCGGCGTTTGTGCCACCGGGTCATGGGTTCGCAGGGCTTCTCGTTGGGAGACTTTTGCACGAGGAACTGCCCGGATTTGCGGCCGGGATTCTGGACGGTGTCCTGGGGGCGGCTTTTGGAAGTTTTTTGCTGTGGGGGCTGGCGGCGGGCTACAAAGCAGTGCGCGGTCATGAGGGCATGGGCATGGGCGACGTGAAAATGATCGCCATGATCGGAGCGTTTTTGGGCTTACGGGGAACGTTTCTGACACTATTGGTGGGGAGTCTCTTGGGAAGCTTGATTGGGATCGGGCTTGTGTTGGCTCTGTACGTCGCTGGTTGGAGAGGCGGCGTGGCGAAACGGGCAAGCCGGCGGGGATTGGGGACGGAGCGGCAATTGCAATGGGCCATTGCGAGGCAATATCAGTTGCCGCTAGGCACGTTTCTGGGGATTGGCGCGCTGGCTATTGTGTATGGGGGGCCGGTGATTGCTGAGCGGTGGCCGATTTTCAGGGGTATCGTAGGCTAGAAAAAAACTCGAAACTTAAAGACGGAAAGAGCAGGAATAAGGATAACGCAGAGACGCGGAGAGCGCTAAGACTCGCAGAGGAAGAGACGCAAGCTGAAAGCCGAGGTTATGTTCGGAACGTTGCGAGCTGGAAATAACACGCAGCACCTTTGGATGATTGCCGCAGCGCTGGGAGTCGGGTTCCTGGCGGTCACCGGGCTGGTGGTATTTCTGATGCGCAAATCTTTTCAAAGCAGGCGGGAAGAACAGAAAGAGGAATTCAAGACGAGCGGGCCGGGCACGGAGAACCCTTCAGCCTTCATGGCTGCGTCGATGCAGGGCGTGATTCAGCAACTGCGCGAACAGGAGAAAGAACTCGAGCGGCTGCATCGCATCGAAAAAGAGCGCGCGGAACAAACGGAGCGGTTGAGCGAAGAAGTGACGAGGAACATGCCGGCGGGGCTCCTGGTGGTGAATGCCACGGGAATTATCTCCAGCTCGAATCCCGCGGCGGAGCAGGCACTGGGAATTCGCGGGCTGGGATTCCGGCGATATAGCGAGGCGCTGGGGGCATCTTCGGGGATGTCCAGGCTGATAGCAGAGTGCCTTGCGAGCGGAACGATTTTCCGGCGCGAACAAGTCGAGCACATACCACCTGCAGGAGACACGCGGCATCTGGGAGTGACGATCTCGCCCATCCGGCGCGGCGAGGGAAAGATCAGCGGGGCGATTTGTCTGCTGACGGATTTGACGGAACTTGCCGCGCTACAGCAACGGATGCAATTGAAGGAAAACCTGGCGGCGCTTGGAGAACTCTCCGCGGGAATCGCACACGAGTTCAAGAACGCGCTGGCGACGATATCGGGCTACGCGCAGATGATCCGGTCGGAATCATCCGAGGCGGAAGCTTTGGACTACGCGGAACGCATCCTAGAGCAGACGCGGAACATTACGCACGTCGTGACGGAATTTTTGAAATACGCGCGGCCGCTGGAGATTCCAGACGAGAGGGTTGCTCTGCAAACCATCGTAGAACGGATAGTCGCTGAAGTGCGAGAGACGATGCCGCAAGTAAAGATTCGATGGGAAGGGACCTTCGGAGAGGCGGGTGGAGACGAAGGGCTGCTGCGGCAAGCGCTGCTTAACCTGACGCGAAACGCGGCGGAGGCGTGCGCGCTGGCTGAAGGCGGAGGGCGCGTCGCTGTTTGCGGCGAAATTGTTCACGGCGAAAAGACGAGTGTCCAGCGGATCAGAGTGACGGATAACGGCCCGGGGATTCCTGCGAACGTGGCGCCGAAGCTCTTCCGGCCGTTCTTTACGACAAAAGCGAAGGGAACAGGGCTCGGATTGGCCGTAGTGCAGAAGATTATCGTGCAACATGGCGGTCAGGTAGAGGTGCGGAACCGGACCGAAGGTGGGGCGGAGTTTATCATTACGCTGCCCTTGCCACGCAGCGTACCAGAAGCAGTAGAATCAAAGCAGACCAGCATCTAAGAGAGTGTCGGGGTCTTCCAGTTGCTTCCGGGAGGTAGGACTATGCGAATGAGATTGAGGATGAAGGCTTTCTTTTTTGTGCCTGCTCTGTGCCTCGCTGGGCTCTCGGCGGCCGCGCAACAGGCGGGCGATCCCGTGGCGGATGCTGCAAGAAAGGCCCGCGAAGCGAAGAAGGACAAGGATACGACGAAGCCGAAGAAGGTTTACACGGACGACGATTTTAAGAAGAGCGTGCCGGAGCAGGCGTCGCCCAGTGCGGCCACGAACGATGCCAGTGGAAAAGCAGCCGGCGCGACGGTACAGGCGACTGGAGCCTCCGGGAAAGCTGGAGACGAGCCTAAAGAAGATCCGAATAGTGAATCGGCGTGGAGAAAACGGTTTCAGGCGCAACGCGACAAGATTGCCAAGGCTCAGAAGGAACTCGATATTTTGACGCGTGAACTGGAAAAGGCCCAAGTGGAATACTACCCTGACCCGCAAAAGGCCATGCAGCAGCAGAACACGCGCGCCGATATTAACGCGATCAATGGAAAGATCGACGCAAAAAAGCAGGAGTTGGATCAGTTGAAGAAAGGCCTGGATGACCTGGAAGATCAATTGAGAAAATCAGGCGGCGATCCAGGGTGGGCGCGGTAAGAGACGAAGTGAAGAGTTCAGTTGTAAGTTTTTGGTTGTTAAAGAGGCACTTCGCCGCTCAGCTAAGGCATCGCTTTCCGAAGGAGCATTGAAGTGCCGGCGTGTCTCTTCGGCGCGATCATGAATGAGAGCGAGAATCAGACACGGCGCTACCGCAGCTTTGGGATAGTGCGCCATACCTTTCCCGAAATGACCCCGACGGAGAAAGCGTTCGTGCCCGCGTTTGCATTTTGTGGTGTCGTCGCCACTATGGTCGTCCGCCGATCTATGAGCGGAATCCAGAGTGCCATCGGCGGGGTCAGCCTATGCGTTATGGGGGCGGTGCTCGGTTACTGGATGAGGCATGAACCGGCAGCCTTTCTCCAATTGCTGTGGTTCCCTTTCACCGGGTGGACCCCAAGGTGGCCGCGGATCGTCTTAATGTGCATCCGTGCCTTCGGAGTCGTTTGCTTCTTCTCATGCCTGTCCTCATTCCCCTTGGTCTTCCTGCCGGCGAGTTGGACAAAATCTCCTGTCGCCGAAGTGGTCATCCTTGCGTTCGCACTGAGCGTTTCAGCGTTCGCTCTAAGGAAACGTTCACGATCACCTGAGCCCGCGACGCATCCGGAACAGACCCCGTCGTAACCGCTAGTTCTGTCGGGTTCTGATTCCTTGCTCGAACCACTGCCGAGTCCGTAAGGTCGAAGTAGGTGCGCTGCTTCCCTTCTCTGCACAGGTGTCTCTGGTTGTCCCCTGGCGGCGGCCGGATTCATGGTAGAAACGAAGGAGATGGAACCTCTCCTCCTCGTTGAAGACAAGCCTGAATTGCGCGCCATGCTGCGAAAGGCACTGGAGCGCGCAGGCTACACCGTGGACGAAGCGCCGGACGGCGCAGCCGCGATCCAAAAGATACGCGCGCGAAGATATTTGCTGGTGATTACCGACCTGAAGATGCCGGGAGCTTCGGGGCTGGACGTTTTGCGTGAGACGAAGCAAGCGGATTCTGCGATACCGGTGCTGCTGCTGACGGCCTACGGTTCGGTAGAAGAAGCTGTAGCTGCCATGAAAGAAGGTGCGTTTGATTTTCTGCAGAAGCCGGTAGACCTGGAGCATTTCAAGCTACTGGTGCAGCGGGCGTCGCGGCAGCAGGAATTATTGCGGGAGAACTTGCTGTTGCGCGAGGAATATTCGACGCGCTACGGATTCCCGCGCATCGTGGGCGAGCATCCGTCCATCCGGGAAGTAAGCCAGCAGATTCAAAAAGTAGCGGCGACGGATTCGACCTGCCTGCTGCTGGGGGAAAGCGGGACAGGAAAAGAGTTGTTCGCGCTGGCAATTCATCACCTGTCGCCGCGGCGGGATCACCCGTTCGTGGCGCTGAATTGCGCGGCAATCCCGGAAGGGCTGGTGGAGAACGAACTCTTTGGGCACGAGCGCGGCGCATTCACGGGGGCGGGCGCCCGCAAGGTCGGGAAGATGGATCTGGCGCATCGCGGAACGCTTTTTCTGGATGAGATTGGAGAATTGCCGCTGGGGATTCAGGCAAAGCTCCTGCGCGTGCTGGAAGAAAAACGATTCGAAAGAGTGGGCGGCACGCAATCGATTGATGTGGACGTTCGAATCGTGGTAGCCACAAATCGGGATTTGCAAAAGCTGGCGGAAGAAAAACTGTTTCGCGAGGATTTGTATTTTCGAATTTCGGCGGTTCCGATGACGATTCCTCCGTTGCGTGATCGAGGAAGCGACGTGCTCCTGCTGGCGAACCACTTCCTGGAAAAATTCAGCCGCGAATTTGGAAAGCCTGGGCTGGAATTGTCTGCCGAAGCGCGGGACCGGCTGCTGCACTATGGTTGGCGGGGCAACGTACGTGAACTGCAGAATACGCTGGAACGTGCCGTGATCCTGGCAGGCGGCATGTGCATTCGTCCTGAAGAGTTACAATTGGCGGCTTCTAAGCCGGATGCGAAGAGCTTGCCGACGGGAATGCTTGCCGAGAATTTTAGTTGGGAGGGTTCTCTGGAAGAAGTCACCGGGCGGGCCGCGAGTCACGTGGAAAAAGCTTTACTCGAAAGCACCATGCGCGAGTGCAAGTGGAATAAGACGCGGGCAGCAGAAAAGCTGCGCGTTTCGCCAAAGACGCTGTTGGCAAAGTTGCGGAGCGCCGGACTGGAAGAATAGCTGGAAGGGCAGATCTCCTGGGAAGGCGAACCCTACTTAGTTATTTCGCGCGCACGGCGGTATGGAGGGCGACGGTGCCAAGAGTCCAGACGCGGTAATCCACTGAGCCGTAGCCCACAGCGCTCATAAGAGCAGCCAACCCGGGCGGACGGAAAAAACGGGCGACGGAGTTTGGCAGATATTTGTAAGCCGCTTGTCCACCAGAGATGAGCCCACCAATCTTCGGCAGTACTTTGCAAAAATACCAGCGATAGAAATCGCCCAGTAAACCTTCGGGCGGCTCGGTGAATTCCAGGATGGCGATAGTCCCGCTGGGCTTGAGCACGCGCTGAATCTCGCGCAGGCCGGCCTCATAATTGGCAAGGTTGCGAAAGCCAAAAGCGCTGGTCACCAAATCGAAGGAAGCATTGGCAAACGGGAGACGGAGCGCGTCAGCTTCAAAAAAAGGCATTGATGTTGGAGCAGACTGGTGCCCCGGCGCCTGAGCGGCGCCTTTCTCTCTGGCCCGAACGAGCATGGTATGAGCGAAATCCGCGCCGAGAATACGGGCTTTCCCCGCGCGCGCTAAGGCGAAAGTCAGATCGCCGGTTCCGCAGCAAAGATCAAGGACGAGAGCGTTGGGTTGGTCGAGAATGGATTTCAATCGCTGGGCAGTACGGACGCGCCAAAGCCGATCGAGCTGAAGCGAAAGAAGATGATTGAGCAGATCGTAGCGCGGAGCAATCTGCGTGAACATTTCACGGATTTTGCTCGAAGCATCGGCTTCGGTAACCGCGCCCTCGGGGCGTGTCCCCTTTACCGGCGCGGCAGCCTCAGTCATGACGCCCTTGCGAGAGCTTGCCGCTTGCAGTGATCAAGCGCGGCGTGAAATGAAGAACGCGCTCGACGGCATGAAGAGGCACCGTGTCGTACGACCGCGCTGCGCCGATGCGGGGCGAAAGGACAAAGCGAAGAATTCCAGAGCGCGTTTTCTTGTCCGAGCGCATGGCGCCTAGCAGCGCCGTTGGCGAAACGCTGGGCCACGCCGGCAAAGGTCCCAGGCGGCGAATCAACGCGACGATGCGGGAAACGACGTCAGCGCGCGTCAAACCAAGCTCGTGGCCGAGAAAAGCAGCGGCGATCATGCCCCAGGCTACAGCTTCGCCGTGCTGATAGCGCCGGTATTTCGTTACGCTTTCCAGAGCATGAGCAAACGTATGGCCGTAGTTGAGGATTTCCCGCAAGCCGGATTCGCGCTCGTCGCGGCTCACCACGCGGGCTTTGATTTGTACGTTGCGAGAGATTAGAAGATCAAGCGTTGACCGATCCCGCCGCAGCACCTTCTCCATGTCTTTCTCAAGCATCGCAAACATCTCGGCGTCCGCGACTATGGCGTGCTTGATGACCTCCGCAAGACCGCCGCGATATTCGCGATCGGAGAGCGTACGCAACAGCTCTGGATCCGTGAGCACCAAAGCGGGCGGATAAAAGGCTCCGACAAGGTTCTTCCCTTCCGGAAGATTGACCCCGGTCTTGCCGCCGATGGAACTGTCAACCTGGGAGACAAGCGTCGTCGGAACGTGTACAAGTTTCACGCCGCGCAGGAACGAGGCGGCGGCGAATCCCGCTACGTCACCAACGACGCCGCCGCCAACAGCGATGACCAGCGACTTGCGATCGGCTCCCGCGCGACAGAGGGAACGAGTTATCTCTTCTACGCTGCGAAGATTTTTCGCTGCCTCCGCGTCATCGAACAGATGAATGGAGCCGCCTTTGGAGAGCCGCAGCCCTCGCTGAACGGATTTACCGACGGCGTGCCAGACTTTCGGAGAGGAAACGACATGAACACTTGAAAACCGTCCCAGACCGGCAATTTCCCGCGAAGCGCGGCGAATCACGCCGGCGCCGGAGAGAATTGAGTAGGGACCAGCGGACGATTTCACGAGAATGCGTTTCATTTTCATGGGTGAGACATTTTCAATGTAACACACGCTTTGCTTGCCTCGTATGCGGCCGGCGCCGCTCAGCGGTGTAATTTCTTCGTGCTACCATACGAAGGCGGCAGATTTTCCACTCCCATGACCGACTCCCACAAAAGCTATCGTGCCGATTACGCCGTTGTTGGCAGCGGGATCGCGGGATTGCGTGCGGCGATCGAACTGAGCAAAGCAGGAAGCGTGCTGGTTCTGGCGAAATCGAATCTGAGCGATTCCGCGACGGCTTGGGCGCAGGGAGGGATCGCCGTAGCCCTCTCGGACGAAGATGAAATCGGGCTACACGAACAGGACACCATCAATGCCGGCGATGGCTTGTGCCGTCCCGAGGCGGTAGCACTGGTGGTTGAGGAAGGTCCGAAGTACATCACGGAGCTGATTGAATGGGGCACGGAGTTTGACCGCGCGGGGACGAAGCTGGCTTTTACGCGCGAGGCCGCGCACAGCCGCTCACGGATATTGCACGCACACGGTGACTCGACCGGCAGGGAGATCAGCCGGGCGCTACTAGCGCGGGCGCATAAAATTCCACACTTACATCTGCGGGCACATGCTTTCACGACGGAATTGATCGTGGAGCGCGGGCGCGTGGCCGGGCTTTGCTTCATCGATGAAACCGATGGCTCGGAACACGATTTGCGCGCGGGAGCTGTTCTGCTGGCGACGGGCGGGCTCGGGCAAATCTACCGGGAGACGACCAATCCCGAAGTGGCCACGGGCGATGGCATGGCCATCGCCTACGAGGCGGGCGCGGTGCTCTCCGACATGGAGTTCGTGCAATTTCACCCGACGGCGCTGGCGGTTCAGGGCGCGCCCCGTTTCTTGTTGTCTGAGGCGCTGAGGGGCGAAGGCGGGGTGCTACGCAATATTGGGCTCGAACGATTCATGAAGCGCTATAACGAAGCCCAGGAACTGGCCCCGCGGGACGTCGTGGCGCGCGCGATTGTCAGTGAGATGCATCACACGCAAAGCACGCATGTGTTTCTAGACATGACGAAGATGAGTGAAGAGTTTCTGAAGAAACGGTTCCCGCGAATCTATGAGACGTGTTCGAGCTACGGTCTCGACCTGGCATCCGATATGGCCCCGGTTTGCCCCGCCGCGCACTACATGATGGGCGGAGTGAAGACCGATCTGTGGGGCCGGACTTCGCTTCCGGGGTTGTACGCCGCGGGCGAGACGGCGGCGACGGGCGTGCATGGGGCCAACCGATTGGCCAGCAATTCCCTGCTCGAAGGATTGGTGTTTGGGGCGCGCGCGGGGCAGGCAATGATGAAGGACGCACCGGTCGGAAAGCGGAGCGGTGCGGCGCTGCCGGGCAGTCCAGCCCCGTTGCCGGGAAACTCTTCAGCTACGCAAAAGGAACCGCCAAAAGCAGCGTCAAAATCAACGTCAAATCCATCGCCGTGCTGTGCGACGCTTGCGAAAATCCGCGACGTGATGTGGCGCGAAGTCGGAATTTTACGTAGCGGAAAAGAATTGGCGGAAGGGATCAAGCAGTTACAAGCGTTGGAGCTACCGAAATCGGAAAAACACGGACGCGAAGAACACGAACTGCGAAATTTGCACACATTGGCACTGCTGATCGCACGCTCTGGAGTAGCGCGCGAAGAGAGCCGAGGAAGCCATTACCGCTCGGATTTTCCTTACCGGAATGACGAGGATTTTGGGAAGCACTCGGTCGTGCAAAAAGGCAAAGATGTGAGGTTTGAGGCGTAGGAGAAAACTCTGCGCTCAGAACTAGAAGTCAGCCTACATTAGTTGGATTGAAGCTGCTTCACACTTTCCAGAAAAACGTGGCCAACGATGGCGAGCGTCTTGGCGCTGATTTTGTCGAGAGAATCCTGCGGCGTGTGCCAGTAACCATTGTTCAAGAAGTCCCCGATAACGTCCACCGCGGGAACGCCTCGCTTCAAGAAGGAATCGTGGTCATCTTGGGCGGAAGTACTCTCGTTTAGAAAAATAGCCGAATAGCCAAGCTTGGCGGCGGTGCTCCAAATGAGATCGACCAATGCCGACGTGGAACTGGATTCGCGCAGAAACCGGGCCGCGCGGCCGCCGACGATATCCGCCAGCAAGAATGCCCGGATCTTCTTGATGTCGCCGCTGGTGGAGAGACGCGCGGCCATCTGACGGCTGCCGTAGCGGCTATCGGTGTCACTCCAGTCGTGCATGGCCTCCTCGCCATCAAAGAAGGCGATCCGAACGGCAAACTTGCCGCGCTGGGGGCAGAGGAGGAGCGCGAGTTCCAACATGAGGGCCGTGGAAGACCCGCCGTCGTCGGCCCCGACAAAAGTTGGCATTGGATGAACTTCGCCGGTACGCGGATCGCGCGCCGAACGGGCGGTGTCGTAGTGCGTTCCGAGCAGAATCACGCCAGGTTTGTCGCCCGGGATCTTCACCAGAATATTTTTCATGGAGATACGGCCGATGGGCGTGTCGGCGCTAAAAGCATCGGTCTCCACCGTGCAGCCATAGCTCTTCAATTCCGATAGCAAATAGTCTTGCACTTTTGCGATAGCAGGTGAGCCCGATGGGTGAGGGCCGAAGCTGACTTGTTTGGCGACATGCGCGAAAGCGCGCTTGCCATCGAAGCCGCTGGTCTTTTCCGGCGGAGGTGCGTCATCACCGGCCTGAGGTGAAGCTGAAGTGTCGGCACTCGTGACTTGTGGCTGGCCCGAACCGTCTGACGACTCGTTGCCGCTCGCTTTGCAACCCGTGAGGCCGACAGGAAGAATGCAAATGCCTAGGGCCATTCGCAGAAGTAGCTTAGAAAAGGAACTCATTTAGCCCGCCTCCGCCGGAGTAGCCAGCCGCCGTTCGCGTCGCCGTGTCACCACGGCGGAAACGGCAATCCCAACAAAATAAAGCCCAACCATGGGCGCCATGAAGATGAGCATAGTCATGGCATCGGGAGTGGGCGTCACGATGGCGGCCACGATGGCGATGACCAGAATGGCGTAACGGAAATTCTTCCAGAGGAATTTCGGCGTGACGATCCCGAAGAGCGACAAAAAGAAAATCAAAATTGGCAATTCAAACACCAATCCAAGCCCGAGCAGAATCAAGAGGACCAAGTCGAAGTACTCGTTGACGGTGATCATCGGCTTGATCGAACTAATCGGGCCCTGAAAGCTGACCAGGAATCGCAAAATGTACGGCAAGGTGATGAAGTAGCCGAAGGCAATTCCAGCGACAAATAGAAACACGGTCGAGAAAATAAATCCGGTGACGGCGCTGCGCTCGTGCTTGTACAGGGCCGGCGCGACGAAAAGCCAAACCTGGTAGAGAACAACGGGGGAAGCAAGAACGATTCCGATATACACGCCGAGCGTAATGTAAGTGTTCAGGTATCCCGCGGGGTGCGTGTAGACCAGCTCGGCGGTCAGGTGCGCTTCCGTGAGCGCCTTAATGATCGGCCTGATGATGAAATTTATGATGTATTTCGAGACGTACACCCCAATGAACGCGCCGATGCCGATCGAATAAAGCGAGTAGATAATTCGTTTGCGGAGTTCGCTGAGGTGCTCGAAAAACGTCATCGCGCCGGCAGGCTCTTCTGCTGGCGCGGTGATCTGCGAATTGGGTTCGGGTTCTGGCACGGATTAGGCCGGGGACTGGTGGCCATTCAAGGCGTCTTGGGGACTGGTGATTGTGGCGCCCTCTGAGCCGGTTTCGGCCGAGTCTTCCGAAGAGCGCGGCACCGATTCGGCTACCGGAGAGATTGCAGGCTCTTCCGTAGCGTGGGATTCAATCGGGGGCTCGCTTGGCGGTGCATCCGCGTCAGTGGAGCCTGAGGTAGCTGGAAGCAGGCTGGTTTCGACGGCCACTCCTGAGGCCGCAACGGCCTCGGCAGTCTTCTTCCGCTCGGCCTGCAGGGCCTGCCGCTCCATTTCGCGCATTTCCTCTTCAAACGCGCTCTTGAAGTCCGTGGAAGCCTTGCGGAACTCCGCCATAAGCTTGCCGAGGCTGCGGGCAAGCTCCGGCAGCTTCTGTGGCCCGAATACGACCAGAACCACGATAAACACCACAATCATGTGAGGAATGCTCAACATTGCGTTTGAGGGCCGTCTAAAGGGTCCATGGGCATCATAGAAAGGGTGTTAGTCCCTGTCAAACCGGACTTTACGGTGTATACGGTGTGCTATAATTTTAGCCTGAGCTGTCACGCGAGGTACAAGGATGAATTCAGAGCGTCGCGGACTTGTAGTTGTAGTGGCTGTATTGCTGGTATCCGCAGTCTTGGGTGGCATTTACGGCCCTAACGTGCGAGCCACGACCGCCTCGGCGGATGATTACCAGACGGCTGTGCGGGACTTCACGAAGGTTCTGAACGTTGTCCAGAACAACTATGCCGATAACGTCGACATAGATAAGGCCGTCTATCAAGGCGCCATTCCGGGCATGCTGCGCATGCTCGATCCCCATTCCAGTTTCTTCGATGCCAAGCAGTTTTCGCTGCTTCGGGAAGACCAGCGCGGCAAGTACTACGGCGTCGGCATGATCGTCGCGCCGCGCGAGAACCATACAGTGGTGATGGCGCCGTATGCCGGCGCGCCAGCGTACAACGCGGGAATCCGCCCGGGCGACGTGATTGTCAAAGTTGACGACAAGTCCACGGATGGACTGACCACCACTGAAGTCGCGGACATGCTAAAGGGACCGAAGGGCACGGTCGTCAAGATTACGGTTTCACGCGAAGGCTATTCCGAACAACTCGTGTTCACGGTGACGCGCGACGAGATTCCGCGGCATTCCGTGGACATTGCGTTTATGCTGAAGCCTGGCGTCGGTTATATCCGGCTGTCGGGATTTAACGAGACAACGGACCGGGAGATTGCGGATGCGCTAAGACAGCTGAATGCTTCTTCACTGGACGGCCTGGTCCTGGATATGCGCGGAAACCCCGGCGGCCTGTTAAACGAGGCGGTCGCGGTGGGCGACATGTTCCTCGACAAGAACCAGCTGATCGTTTCGCATCACGGGCGGTCGTCTCCGGAGCGGCGCTATTACGCGGTGCGTGGCAATCAGGGCGTGACCGTGCCGCTGGTGATTCTGGTGAACAACAATTCGGCTTCGGCCACGGAAATTGTCTCCGGCGCAGTGCAGGACCATGACCGCGGTTTGATCGTCGGGGAAACAACGTTTGGTAAGGGCCTGGTGCAGACGGTGACGCCGTTGAGCGAGAACACGGGACTAGCGCTGACGACTGCGAGGTATTACACGCCGAGCGGACGGCTGATTCAGCGGGACTACAAATCGGTTTCGTTGTATGAATATCACTATGAACGCAAAGTGCCCGATCACCCGACAGAAGTAAAACTGACGGATAGCGGACGCCCGGTGACGGGCGGGGGCGGCATTACGCCAGATATCGTTGTGCCTGCGCCTAAGCTGACGAAGTTCGAACAATTGCTCTACCGCGACGATGTGTTCTGGCCCGCCGAGACGGGCGTAGGCGGCTTTACGCGCTATTACCTCGGCACCAAACCGACGGTTACGAAAGAGTTCGAAGCCGACGACAATGTCATGCGAGTCTTCCGCGAGTATTTGAGCAAGCACAACGTCCGGTACACGGAACCGGAGATGTCTGAAGCCGGCGACTGGATCAAGCGGAAGATCAAGCAGGAAGTGTTCATGTCGACGTTCAACCAGCAGGAAGGCTTCAAGGTTTTGCTGGAAGCCGATCCTCAAGTCCAGAAGGCTGTGGAAGCGATTCCCCAGGCACGCGCGCTGTATCAGAACGTGAAGAAGATTGTGGCGCAACGCTCTGGCGGGGCAATCGAGCAACCGTAAGGGTAACTCAGAGATTAAGCGTTCGATGTCAAGGGCGCAGCAGCCGGCCAAGCCGGCAAGCATGCTGCGCTCTTACCTGTTTACGGGCGGCGGAACGCGTGTTGGCAAGCACCGGGGCCTTTGCTAAAATTGTTTCGCTGCTCGTGGGCGAGTAGCTCAGCTGGGAGAGCGCCTCGTTCGCAACGAGGAGGCCGGGGGTTCGAATCCCCTCTCGTCCACCATCGTTTCAATGGTCCGGCCCGGACACATGGGTGACACAACGTACCTAAGACATAGGTAAC
>MNDE01000142.1 GCA_001914785.1 Acidobacteria bacterium 13_2_20CM_57_17
TTACACTTACGGCATGAAGCCCGCTCCTTCCGTAACGAACGGAATGTTCGGCGATGCCGTAGGTAGAGCGCTGTTGCCCTCAACCTGCGCAGGTGTTGGCGCAGTATGGCCCGGCTCCTATGTCCGGAATGCGCAGGACGCGCGCATGAATCCTCCGCTCTTGTTCCGGCGCGCCCTGAAAGTCGTCAACGGCAGTAATCTCAAACAGTATTTGAACGCGGTTCCCTGCCCGGGGGCTTCTGTGTGCGGTCTAACGATCGCGTCGGAGAACCCCGTCTACGTGCAAGGCGACTACAACGCCAATTCCGCCGGCATGGGATTCACGGATCCCCACGTCGGCTCCGCTGTTATCGCGGATGCTGTCACACTCCTTTCCAACAAGTTCAACGATTTGAACTCTTTTTCTTTTCCCTACAATTTGGGACAAAGGAACGCTACGACCACGTGGTATCGCGTGGCCATCCTTGCGGGCAAGGGCCCGGGCTTCCCTTGGATAACCGGCACCGGCACGGATTTCGGCAGCGATGGCGGCATGCACAACTTCCTTCGCTATATTGAGAACTGGGGCGGTCAGACCCTGAACTATCGAGGCTCGATTGTCAGCATGTTTTACAACCGCCAGGCCGTCGGCACTTTTAAGTGTTGCAACACGGTCTACTCACCCCCCACGCGCGGCTACAACTTCGACACCGATTTCCTCGACCCATCCCTGTTGCCGCCGCGAACACCCATGTTCCGCGACATCAACACAACAGGCTTTGCTCAGCTCCTCTACGCCGACCAAAAATAGTGGCCAGCCGCAACCCCGTGTCCCTTCAACCCGGCGCCTCTCATTCCCGCCGCCCGCCCGTCATTTCGAACTCGTGTGAGAAATCTCTCTTTAGTTCAGTTCGGGTCTCATCGCGCGAGGGGCGTCAGTCCACAGTCGGTGGCCTACACCGAGGCGCGTCTGCATCGGTGGGGACGGT
The DNA here is from genome assembly GCA_001914785.1 of Acidobacteria bacterium 13_2_20CM_57_17. Lineage (GTDB taxonomy): Bacteria > Acidobacteriota > Terriglobia > Acidiferrales > UBA7541 > Acidiferrum. The sequence continues at coordinate 969 of MNDE01000142.1, forward strand.
GGCTCAAGGGGCGTCGCCCCCGAATTGCGATCGAGCGCATTGATCCCGAGATGATCACGCGCTACATCGCGAACTGGCGGGTAGCCCAGCCGCAAGCGCGAAGGATGGTTTTGTGGGTGCCCCACGTGTCGGTGTTACACGTGGGTCTTCGCTTTGCGTAGTCGTTTCAAGGCGCTCTAGTCCACGGGATCAATGGTCACCAATCCGCGCTCCCCTTTCTCATAAAAAAGAAAACTACTCCATTTCCACGTGCCGGAATTCCGCACCAGTCCGCGATTCACGGGATTCGCGTGCCTGTATTCGAGTTTCTCTCGTTTCTTGCGCCGGCTGTAAACATTGAAGTCGTAGAATCTGGGTTGCCAGAATCGCGGCAGATCCACATCAGCACCCATGAAGGGCAGCCGCAACTGCGCGTCCCAAACCCGGCGCTTGTTTTTCCGCAAGTCTCGCGAGACACGCTGCTTCAGCGCTTTTAGCACCACCGATGGTGTGACCTTTGGCGCCTCGCTGATCAGCAGATGCACGTGGTCGGGCATCACCACGTACCCCACCAACAGGAAACGGTACCGCTCGCGAATCTTTTCGAGTGCCTGCACAAACAAGTTCCGTGCACGAACCGTCCTTAGCAACGGTAACCGCCGGTAGCAGCTGAAGATAAGAAAGTGCAGATCACCCCGGCCGTAGTAGCGCTTTAGTTTCCTGGGCATAGGTCAGATTCAGAGCCCCCACGTGTAACACCGACACGTAGGGCACCCACACTTCCGCACACTTCCGCACACTTCCGCGTATTCTAACGCTCTAGTGAACTATAAGGGTGGTATCATCTCGCTGTGTTTAAAGGAAGAAAGGAAAATGGCATTCACGCAATGGCCTCTGGGCCACCCGCCGAGAACAGTCCACCAAACTGGATCGACCCTCTCGGGATGGACAAAAATAAAGACAAATGCCCATCAGTCCCGTTTCACCTCGACAGTATGGACATCGACAAAAATATTGCTGAGGCAGAGTCGGACGCGCCCCTACTCTACAATGTATTCGGAGCACCTCTAATGATTGACGACTACTATCACAAGTGGCGTGGCAAAGGACCATGGGACTACAAACAAGGATGGACGATGAATGATTTCGGCTCCCTTGATCAAAAGTCACCCTTCGAGGAGTTTGGAAACTTTAATTACGGTGCAACGGCAGCCGCACTCGGAGTTCCTGAGAATGCTGCTCTTAGGCTGGCGGGTTGGGCTTCGACAAGATCCGATCCCACTCGGTCACAAAAACTAGGTCATTGGTGGGGAGGTCCCCCCTACGGTGATGACCAAGCCGACCAAGACCAAATCAAACTCGGATATGACTACTATAACCAGGGCTGCCACCAATAGAGTTATTTTCGCGGCTTTGCTGTCAGTTCTCGCTTCGGCGCTGCTCTTAGGGGGTTGCTCTCCCTGCATAGACGAGGTCATCTGGAGGAAGCCATCGCCAGATTCCAAGTTGACGGTCACCGTTTTTCTTCGAGATTGCGGTGCCACGACAAAACCGGTGAGCTGGGTGACAGTTCACCCAAGCTCGGGGCGTTACGACAATGAAAAAGATATCGCCCTGACTGCTGACAGAGTACAAAAAATTGAGGTCACGTGGACCGACAATTCCAATGTCTCGATACGATGCCTTACGTGTCAGCGTTCTGAAGTACATGCTCAGAGGATGAAAGTTGCATGGGTGAACGTCCATTACCAATTTGACCTTGAGAGATGACGCTGGAGATTACCGCGCCACAGATGGCCTCGATGAAAGTGCTATCAAAACCTGGGTGGGATAGATCCCGAGTGCCAGATGGACCTAGGGAACACAGCGAGCTTTACGTATGACTCGTTCGGACGCCGCGCGACCAAGAGCATCATGGGAACTGGCACGACCTTTCGCTGCCCTACTTGGTGGGCTGGCCAATCTAACTCAAACAGTGGTAACCAACATGATTGAGCACAAGCGCACGACAACCAGTCAAGCGCTGTGGAGTCTGGGTACTGGGCTTGCTGGGCGGGTGGCCCGGACGATAAATCCTAAAACGAATTTGGGTGGCCCTCGATAAGAGAGAAGGCGTTGTCAAGCAACACTTCGCCCTGGCGCTGCTGTGAAGCACCGCGTGGTAGCCAGAGTGGTTGAGGACCGAAGCTCTGGAACTCTCACGGTGAATCATTTCTCGGTGAAAACGAATCGTTCCAACAACCATCGATACGGCCTAAACCTCGGGACGGGTGGCCCAGCCGCAAGCGCGAAGGATGGTTTTGTGGGTGCCCCACGTGTCGGTGTTACAAGTGGGTCTTCGCTTTGGCGGATGGCGCAGAGATAACCCAGGAGGATGAATCTGGGTGCCGCAACCCTGCGGTTTTCAGGGTGCGGTCGTTGAAGTTGCCTTTATTGTTCGTTTCGCTCTCACAGAAAAGAAGCCATTCACCCACCATAATAGCCGTTCGATGTTCAATTTCGACCGTTCACTGCAAATCATTTAGCCAAACCTTACTTCCATGCTATCCTTCCGCGTGTTCGCCAAGTTCCATCCTCGGCGGCCTTTGTCACCCGCCGATCTACGCTTCCTGTCAATGTCTCAACTGACCGCTGTCCACGCACTCTCGAAGCTCCCGTCATGGAACGGATATCCCGCCAGCCCCGAGCACCTCGGGGCGTTGGGCTGGCCTTGCTCCAAGTCCTTTCCTTACCTCGTGGCGTCCTTACTTCACTTCGTTGCTTCATCTTCCCCAAGTCCTTTATCTGCAACATTTACGCGCCTCCCCGCCCAAGTGTTGCAAACAAAAGACTTGCAGCAAAGCTAAATCCTTTAGATGCAACATTTACGCGAAACCGGATACCTAAACGAAGACTCCCGACTAGGCCAGGACTGTCGACGGAGAATTTGCTTGGGATTAGATTTTCAGTCCAGCGCCGGGATCGCGTTGCGTTCCTGCCGCCGCCGATGCAAATAGTGCATCGCGATGTTCAAATAAATGTTGCCGCACGGCGTTTCAATGCAAATCACCAGCGCTTCCGTATCCGCGCTGCCTGCCAAACCCGTTTCGTCCATGTGAACTTCCGGCGGGAAAACTTTGAAGTGAAACCCCTGGTCGTTCAGCAGCGTCACCGAATTTCCGATGACCATGTTCGCCAATTCGCAAACCGTCTCCTTCACCACTTGCTCGCTCGCTTCAATTTCCGAGCCCGCAAGCTGGCTCGCCACTTTCATCGCCACTTCCGGCGACAAGTCCAGAATCACGCGTCCTTCAATGTCGCCTCTGATGGCGATCAGCGCCGCGATGCCTTTGCGGCGATACGCGTCTTCGTCCATTTCCAGGTCCACGATTTTCGTCGGCCCTTGCAACGACTCCGCGAAAACCGCGTCCGCGGCGTTGATGAACGGCTGGATCAATTCCATTCTCATGAGCGGTGTTCTCCTGCCAAGGCGACGGGCGCGCCGACGGCGTTGGGATCGTCGCTCAGCACGTACCGGAGAATTTCGTACAAGACTTCCGGCTTCACCGGCTTCTGTACGAAATGCTTCGCGCCTTTCTGGAGCGCCGCCAGGATATTTTCCTGGTATCCGACGGACGAGACCATGACGATGCGCGCGTTGGCGTGCTGCCGCACGATGCGCTCCACCGCCTCGATCCCTTCCATCTGCGGCATGGTGATGTCCATCAGCACGATGTCCGGATTAATCCGGTTGAATTCCGCGATGGCGGTCAGGCCATCTCCGGCTTCGCCGGCCACTTCGCCGCCGAACATCTCGATCATTTTGATGAGATTCTTGCGCGCGAAGACGGAATCGTCCACCACCAGGTAGCGAACCGGCTGATTGTCTTTTCGAAGTAGAGCGGCAAACTGTTTCATGGCCTTCTCCTTATCCCGCCGCTCGTTTTCACGAGCGCTGGGATGGTACAGGTGTCCTTTCGATCTTGTCGTGCTTGTCAGACTTTTCGTTCTTCTCGTTTTTCTCGGTGGCGCTGCGTTCCACGCCGTAATTGTTCACCAGGTACGCGCCGAGTCCATCGAGCGGAATAATTTTGTTCGCATAACCTTTAACGATCGCCGCGCGCGGCATCCCGCTGACGACGCAAGTGTCTTCGCTTTGCGCGACGGTCATTCCGCCGGCGGCCTTGATCGCGCCAAGACCTTCGGCGCCGTCGTCGCCCATGCCGGTCATTAAAATTCCAACACTAGTGAGACCAAACTCCTGCGCGACGGAATGAAATAAAACATCGGCGGAGGGACGATGCCCGTTCACGGGAGGGCCATCGGAGAGAATCGCCATGTCCCCACGCGGCATCCTTCGAACCATCATGTGGCGATTTCCCGGACAAATCAGCACGCGGCCAGCCAGAAGGAGATCGCCGGAACGCGCTTCGTGAACTTCAAGCGCGCAGCATTCGTCCAGACGTTTCGCGAACATTTCGGTAAAACCTTCGGGCATGTGCTGCACGACCAAAATTGTGGAAAGAAAATCCGCCGGAATTTGCGACAAAACAAATTGCAGCGCGTTCGGACCGCCGGTGGAAATTCCGATGGCAATGACGCGGCGCGGAGGCAGCGTGGCGCGGTTTCCTTTTTTCGGCGGATGCAAATCTTCGCCAACAACGGCAGGAGGAAGTTTGCGGCCCACGGCGCGCTTGGCGACTTTTATTTTTGCGATCAACTGGTCGGCAATATTTTCGAGATGGCCGGCGGCAGCGTCTTTGGGTTTAGCCAGAAAATCCACGGCGCCCATCGCCAGGGCTTTGAGCGTGGCGTAGCCGCCCTCTTTCGAATGCGTGCTGAAGAGGATGACCGGCAGCGGAGCGCGCCGCATGATAAGGCGCAGCATTTCCATGCCGTCCATGCGCGGCATCTCCAGGTCGAGCGTAACGACATCCGGCTGCAGCTCTTCAATTTTCTTCAAAGCGAAAGCGCCATCCATCGCTGTGCCGACAACTTCGATGGACGAATCACGCGCAAGGATCGCAGGAATCAGTTTCCGCATGAGCGCGGAATCATCGACGACAAGGACTCGGATACGTTCGCTCATGCGATTGCTCCGAGCGGAGTGGCACGAGAGAGCCGCGAAAGGACCGCGGGAACATTGAGGATGAGGACAACGGTTCCGTCACCGAGAATGGAAGCGCCGCTGACCAAATCACTAGAAACTATTTCGCCGGGAAGCGCTTTAATAACGAGCTCTTCTTCTCCAACGAGGCTATCCACAACCAGGCCAAAGCGCTTTTCTGCAGCGCCAATGACGATAACAAAATGTTTCTTTCGAACAGGCTGTGTGTCGATGCTGTGCAAACGGCTAAGATGGTCCAGCCGGACAAGGGTAAGAATCTGTTCACGAAGGCGCAGCACTTCACGCTGGTCCACACGATGAATCTCTGGATCGGTGATGCGCGTAATCTCCACTACCGAAGAGAGCGGTACGGCGAAAAGACGGCCTCCTACGCGGAAAAGCAAGGTCTGAATACTTGCAAGAGTAAGCGGCGCGCGAAGTTGAATCGTGGTACCGCGGCCTAATTGGGACGAGATGTGGACAGTTCCCTTGAGGCGGTCGAGGACGGTTCGAACGACGTCCATGCCGATGCCACGGCCAGAAACCTCCGTCACTTCGGAAGCCGTGCTGAAGCCCGATTCGAAAATAAGATTGAGAGTTTCTTGATCGGTCAGGCGCTTGGCCTCTTCTGGCTTCAGGATACCCTTTTCAACAGCACGGGCGCGCAATTGGGCAGGGTCCATGCCACGGCCATCGTCGCGAATTTCGACAACGACCTGCGTGCCCTGATGATAAGCGTTGAGATAGACGGTGCCGCGCGCGGCCTTTCCGGCAGTCAAGCGCTCGTCGGCGGGCTCAATGCCGTGGTCCACCGCATTGCGCACCAGGTGCATAAGGGGCTCGGCAAGCGCGTCAAGAATGCCCTTATCGAGATCGGTGTTCTGGCCGGAGAGGTCCAGGGCCACATCCTTGCCACACTGCTTGGCAACATCGCGGACGACACGAGGAAAACGGCGGAAGAGCTGCTCGACGGGCACCATGCGGATTTTCAAAACGCATTTGTGCAGCTCATCGAGGATGCGAGCTTGAAACGCCATCGCGTCGGCAAGCTTGGCGCGCAAGGGATCTCGGGCATGCTTCTGGTCAAACTCGGTCAGCGTGCGATTGAGCATGGACTTGCCAATGATCAATTCGCCGACAAGATTCATGACCGCATCGATGCGCGTGGCATCGACCCGAAGCGTACTTTCGGCAACGGTGGTTGCAGCAGAACCGGGAGCACTGGGACTGATCGCAGCTGAGGCGCCTTCGGCGGCATCAGTGGCGCCAGCAGCTAGTTTCGCCGCCTGCGCCTCCAATAGGTCGCCGAGCAATTCATGTTCCGGAGTTTCGGCGGTCGCCGCGCGTTCGAGACGCACATCGGAAACAATCGAAGGAATGCGGCAGCGCTGAAGAAGCCGTTCCTCCGGTTGGAGGCTTGCCAAGGCAGCTTCGACGATTTCCACTGTGGCGGCGGCTACATTGTCTTCCGGCCGCAAGGCGATGACTGTACCGCTGCCGTGAAGAACGTTTCGAATGAGCTGGAAAGCGGCGGCACGCATCAAGCTGTTGGGATCGATGCGAAGAGCGACGTTGTAGACAGTTTCGCCGCGGTGCACGGCTTCCGAAATCATGAGCTGCTCGTATTCCGTCCAGGCAAATTGCGCGGGCAATTGAAGGGGCGCAGGGTCCGCCGGCTTCGCGGAAGCAGGCCCCTCGAGCAATTTGCGAATCATGGCGTGGAGCACCGGCACCGCAGGCGGTTCGGTCTTCCGCTGAAAGGCGGCGAGCATAGAGCCAAAACTATCCGCCGCGGTGAGGACCAACTGCGCGAGATCCGCCCCCGGAGCCTGAGCAATCTCCGGAGTAAGCACATCCTCGAGTTCGTGCGCCAGCTCACTCAGCTTGTTGAATCCGCAAGCTGCGGAATCGCCTTTCAAAGTGTGGATGGCACGACGAATCCGGCGAATGACTTCCTCATCCGAGGGACGAGCTTCGAGCTCCAGGCCCGCTTCGTTGAGGGACTGGAGGATCTCATTGGCGCTCTCAAAGAAGAGAGCGCGCAACTCGCCGCCACGATCGTCGCGGGGACGACTCACGTGGTGACCTCGTTCCGCTGGTAGGCGGTGCCGTTGTTCTCGTGAACCATGCGAAACTTCTGGGACAAGCCAAACAAACTTTCCGCATGCCCAACAAAGAGGTATCCGCTGGGATTCAAACAGTGCCAAAACTTTTCGATCAAGCGCTTTTGCTCGGCTTCGTCGAAATAAATCATGACATTGCGGCAGAGGATGATGTCGTTACGGCGAGGCAAGAACTCCGTTTTCAGGTTGTGAAAGTCGAACTGCACGAGTTCCTTTAATTGCGGCTTGACCTTGTATTTATCGCCAGCCTTTTCGAAATAGCGAAGCCGGCAGGTGTAATCCACGGGCTCCATCTGCTGCTCGGTGTACAAGCCTTCCTGGCCAACTCGGAGACTGGCATAGCTGATGTCCGAAGCAACGATTTCCACCTTCCATGGAGGAGGAATGAGGGGCTTGGGCGACGGCATATCGAATGGGAGCGGATTCCGCAGGTAGTAATACGCGAGCGCATCGCAGATCAAAATGGCGACGGTATAAGGCTCCTGCCCGGCGGAGCAGCCAGCGCTCCAAACGCGCAACGTGTAATCGCGGCGCTCCTGCTTGCGGCGCAGAATATCCTCCAGAACAGATTTTTGCAGGAGATCGAGCTGCGGACGATTGCGAAAGAAACTCGTTTCGTTGACGGTCAGATTCTCGAGAAGCAGCGCCAGTTCAGCGCGTCCTTCCCTGCTGGTGAGCAAGCGGTAGTACGCATAGAAGGAGTCGAGCTGACAGGCTTTCAGACGGCGTTGCAGGCGGTCTTTGAGGAAGTGCGAGCGGCGTTCATCAAAAAACATGCCGCATTCCTGATAGACCAGCGTCTGGAGGAGCTTCAGCTCTGCTTCGGTGAGTTGGACCTGGGCAGTAATCGTTCCCATGGTGTTTTCGTGAGGCGGTTCCCGAAGTCCGGCCCTTAGCTGCAAGCCGGAAATAGCATTACCTTGCAGTAGCGACGGGTTCCGCGGCCTCCTCGAGTCGTTTGAACTCCGGGCGATGCAACAGTTTCGAGATGTCCAGCAGAATAATAAGGCGTCCCTTCAGTTTGCCTACGCCAATGACGTATCCGGATTCGCCTTCCGCAAAGACACTGCCCGGGGCTTCGATCTCGGAGGGCGGAATCTTCAGGACTTCCGAAGCCGCGTTGACGATAAGTCCGATCAACTTGTTGTCCAGCTCGACGACTAGAATGCGGTTTTTCTTATCGGGCTGAATTTCGGTTTGTCCGAACCGCTTGCGGAGGTCCATGACGGGAATGATTTTCCCGCGGAGGTTGATGACGCCTTCGATCAGATCGGGAGCGCTGGGGACCGAAGTAATCTCCGGCACACGCACAATTTCGCGCACGGCTGCGATGCGGACGCCGTACGTTTCATTGCCGATGCGAAAACCGACGACTTGAAGATCTTTTTCCATCGAGAGGTCTCCGGCCCTCTAGGAACGAACCAGTTCAGCGTATTCGTCTTCCTGCGAACGGTCCGACTCACCGCCACGACGCTTACTGCCGTAGGATTCGCCACGGCGCGGACGCTGCTGGTTGGCGCGGTCGAGAACAAAGCGGTCCATGCTGTCGAGCAAATTGCGCGAGAGCTTAAGCATCTGTTCAGCGGCGGCGGACAGCTCGGTGGAACTGGAAGCGGACTGCTGCACCAGTTCGCGCATTTTATCCATTGCGCGGACAACGGCCTGTGCGCCGGAAGCCTGTTCTTCCACGGCGGAATTGATTTCCTGGGTAATTTCGGTAAGGCGGCTGGTGGCTTTGGCAATTTGCGAGGAGCCGACAGACTGTTCGTTGGTGGCGGCGCCGATTTCCTGAGAGAACTTGTAGACTTCAGTGACAACATTGGAAATCTTGTGCAGCGCGGAGCCAAGGTCGTTGCCGAGAGTGAGGCCTTCCTCGACGATGCGGGTGCTGCGCTCCATATTTTCAACGGCCTGGCGGGCTTCACGCTGAATGCTTTGAATCAGGTCGGCAATTTCCTTGGTGGATTGCGTGGACTTTTCCGCCAGTTTGCGAACTTCGTCGGCGACGACAGCGAAGCCAAGACCATGTTCACCGGCGCGGGCGGCTTCGATGGCAGCGTTAAGGGCAAGCAGGTTGGTCTGTTCGGCGAGGTCATCGATGACTTCGATGATCTTGCCAATGTCATCAGCGCGATGACCGAGGATGTTGATAATTTCCGCGGACGACTGGATGGCCTGGTTGGTGCGGTTGAGGCCATCGGTGGCCTTTTCCATGGTCTGGATACCAGTAACGACTTCCTCGCGCGAGCGGTTGGCGATATCAAGCAAGACCTTGGCGGTATCGGCAACGCGCTGAATGGAAGTGACCATCTGATCGATGGAAGCGGAAGTTTCCGCGACGCTGGAGGCCTGAACTTGGGTATTTTTCACAACATTCTGCACGTTGATGCTCATCTCGTGCATGGTGCTGGTGACTTCTTCGATCGCGGAGGAGGCTTGAACGCTGACCTTGGCGGATTCATCAGCCGCGCCGGCCACTTGATTGGAACCGGCGGAAACCTGGCCGGCCGAATCACGCGTGGTGCGAACAAGCTCCTGCAAGCCGTGGGACATGCGCAGAAAAGCGTTGCCGAGAGTATCGCGCTTGGAACGCGGCACGACTTCGACGGTCAAATCGCCTTCGGCAACGGCCATGGACACACTAGCCATTTCCTTGAGATAGGCGACCATGTTGTTAAACGTGGTGGCCAAAGCCCCGATTTCGTCGTTGCGGTGAATATCAATGTTCTGGTCGAGGTCACCGGAATCGCCGATTTCGCGAGCCACGGTGATGAGATGAGTCAAAGGTTCCGTGATGGACTTGGCGGTCCAGACGGCGACAAACCCACCGGCGACAAGGGCAAGCAAGGTTCCGCCGATGGTCACGAAGGCGCTGAGCGAGCTCGCGGTATTTGCCGACTTTGTGGTTTGATCGAGAAATTTGGAGATATCGGCATTGCTTTGGTCAAGAACAACAGAGGACTTCGCCAGCCAGGACGAGGGGTCCTTTTGCAAATAGAAAATTTGGAGGTCGGAGACGGTGGCGTCGCCGGAATCGACTTGGTGGCGCTTGGCGATCAGCGGCTTGGCAAAATTGTCAGCCCAACTGGCTTCGGTGCTTTCCACCTGGATCAGCGCGGTGCGAACCATGTCATTGCCGACTTGCGATTCACCACGCTTGATGAGATCGGAAATGTCGGTGAGCCCTTTGTTGACCTTCTCTTCGTCGCGAGGGTCGCCGCTGAGGAGGAAGTTGTTCATGTTGAGGCGATTCAGCATGATCTGATAGCGTACGGACTCGACAGTGCGCACGCTCTCCAGTGCCGTGCTGGCGTCCGTCCGCGCGGATTTTTCCTTGAAGCCCGCGAAAATGTTCACGAGGAACAGCAGGACGAGGATGCCAAGAATCAGGCCAAATCCCGCGTAAAGCTTTTTTCCGATCGTCATTGCAAAATGCCTCCGCTCACCTCGGCAGGACGACGTAAATACGACCTCTGCCGGAACAACCCTTCCGCATCCGATGGCTTAATTGGCATGAAATTCGAACTCAACAACCTGCGTGGTCTCTTCCGGCGCAGGCACAAACTTCCATTCCTTCACGGCGTCCTGACAGGCCTGAACGAGCAAAGGATGACCTCCGACGACGCGAGTACTTTTCACGCGCCCATCGGGAGTGATGACCACTTCAATCTTGACCTTGCCCGCGACATTCATTCGCCTGGCGAGTTCCGGATATACCGGGGTGGTCTTGATCTTGACCTTGCGTTTGGATTCATCTGTCGAACCGGACTGGGCAAATCCGGAAGCGCCCGAAAAAATGAGCGCCGCGGTTGTTACAACGGCCCACTTCCTCCACCGGCTGATTCTCATCGACACCACTCCTAGAAGGATGTGAAGATTCCCCGCATAAGAGAAGGCACGTCGGGTGCCATGGCGGAGAAGCGCGGGTATAATCGAATGAGGCTCGGTCGAACGAGCGTAAGTAATGGAAGAAGAGCGAGTTAGGAGAGACTCGGAAGGCAGCGGCAACGCGACTTTGGCGTACCAATTGTCTCAGGCGAGCTGATGTTGCCGGGCTGAGGTCTCAGGCTGAGACGCGAAGAGATTGGAGAGCTCGGACGGCTGTAGGCGATTTCGCTACAGGGTGCGGCCCGGCAATTGACTCACATTGAGACTCCCCGGTAGGGTTAGGGAGAAGCAACGACTCCCATTTTGAGACGCGCGGCGCTTCCCCCTTTGTCAATGCGCAGAACAAAGACGAGAGAATCGCGACATTCCACGCTCCGGCGCGGAGGTGTGGAGCTCTCCCCGACGATGTCCAGGCACGCAGAAGAATTAATGGAACTGGCCGTTGAGGCGGCTCAGTCGCGGCATCTGCCGGATTTTCTGGAACAGTTTGCGCTGCGTTCGACCCGAATGCTGGACGCCATGTGGGGCGGCGTGGCGGTATACCGTGGACGCGAAACTGAACTTCACGCGATGCCGGGCGGAGCATCAACAGCGGAAGCGGCCGCGAGCTGGATCATTTCGTGTGCGCGGGACAGCCAGAACGATGTGGAAGCGCGTGCAATTCCCAAGGAAACTGCGGCGGCGTTGGCACTTCCGGAAGAGCCGGGAGCGGTCGTCTTGGTGAGGATCGCGGCAAGCGCCGATGAGAGGCTGGGAACACTGTGCCTCCTGCGAAAGAGAAAGACGCTGGGCGCGGACGAAAAACGATTGCTGCATGCGCTGGCGAGCCACGCAGCGCTATCACTGGAAAATTTCCGGCGATTCTCGCAACTGGAGCGTTCGAAACGGCAGTGGGTGGAAGACATCGATGCGATCAGCGACTACATCGTGGTCCACGACCGGACGTGGAATATCGTTCGAACGAACCGGTCGCTCGCGTCGCACCTTGGCGTGCCGCCCGTAGCGCTGGTCGGCGAAGCCATGAGCAGTTTGCGGCAGATTGCGGAAACAGGGAGCGATCTGCCGTGTCCGTTCTGCCGCGATACCGAGCGTGCGAAAGAAGAGTACGTGGCCGCTTCGGCGGAGCGCATTTTCCTTGTTTCGACTTCGCGAACGCCGGGCGTGTCTGATGACGACACGCGCACGATCCATGTATTGAAGGACATTACCGACCGGCGAGAGGCGGAACGGCGGTACCGCGAGCTGTTTGACAGCATCCAGGAAGGACTATTTTTCGCGACGCCGGACGGGAGATTTCTGGACGTAAACGATGCGATGGTGCGCATGCTGGGGTATGCGTCGAGGGAGGAATTGCTGCGCGCGGACGTAAGTCCTCATTTGTATCCTGTGCCGGAAGCGCGTGACAAGTTTTTGAAGGCGCTTTCGGAACGAGGCGTGTTGCGTAATTACGAGGAAACGTTGCGGCGCAAAGATGGAACGCTGTTGCACACGCTGCAAAACATCACCGCGGTGCGCGACGCACGCGGACGCATCGCGCAGATTCGCGGCCTGATGCTGGATGTTACGGAACAGAAGACGTTTCAATCGCAACTGCAACGGGAACGCGACTTCAATCAGAAGATTTTGAATACGACGCAGAGCATGATTCTGGTGCTGGATACGGCGGGGCTGATCAGTTACGCGAACCGGCGCTGTTATGAAGCGGGGTATCAGGAAGGCGAATTGATCGGGCACCGGCTGGTGGACTGGGTGGAGGCTTCGCACCGGGAGGATTTCGACGCGGCACTGGAGACGACGGCGCACGGACATCAAGTGGAGAATTTGGAGCTGCGGGTACGGCGGAGCGACGGTTCAATGGGACATTTTTCGATCAGCTTGAGTCCGATGAGGGACGAGCAGAATGCGGTGAACAGCGTGGTCGTGGTGATGACGGACATCACCGACGCGGCGCTGCTGCAAGCAAAGTTGGCTCATAGCGAAAAAATGGCTACGATCGGGCGGCTGGTTTCCGGCGTGGCGCATGAAGTGAATAACCCGCTGGCGGCGATTCTGGGTTTCACGGATTTGTTGCTGGAGAATCCCGACGTGCCGGGGTCGGCGCGCGAAGATTTACAGATTATTCTGCATGAGACGCAGCGAACGAAAGACATTGTGCAGGATTTGCTGAGTTTCGCGAGGCAGCGGCCGGTGCAGCGGGAACTCGTGCAGGTGAATAGCGTTTTGCGGCAGACGATCAAGCTGCGTAGCTACGATTTTGCAAGTCACGGCGTGGAAGTCGTGGAGGATTTTGAAGAGGCGCTGGCGGCGGCACTGGGCGATTCGCAGCAACTGCAGCAAGTGTTTCTGAACATACTCAACAACGCGTACGATGCGGTGCAGGAAGCGGGGCAGCGCGGACGCATTAAGATTCACACGCGGCGACAAGCGGAAATGATCGAAGTGGCGATCAGCGATAACGGAACGGGGATTAGTGATCCGCAGCGCATTTTCGACCCATTTTATACAACCAAACAAGTGGGTAAAGGGACGGGACTCGGGCTGAGCATTTGCTACGGGATTGTGCGGGCGCATGGCGGGGAAATTCAATGCTGGAACAATGAACAGGGAGCGGGGAGCACGTTTGTGGTAAGGATTCCCGTGGCGACGGAAGCGGCGCTTGCGGCCGCGGCGACGAAAGAAGCGGGTAGATGAAGGCGCAGCAGGCGTTGTGGACGGGCGGGCCGATCCTGCTCATCGAAGATGAGCCATCGGTCACCGCGTTTTTGCGGGCGGCGCTGGAACGCAAGGGATACGACGTGGTGAATGCTTCGTCGGGCGCGGAAGGATTGCAGAGGCTTTCGAATGGGCGGTACGCGGGCGTGATTTCCGACATTCGAATGCCCGGCGCGGTAAACGGAGCAGAAGTGCACGGGTGGATTCAGAAAAACCGGCCTGAATTGAAGGCGCGCATTATTTTGATCAGCGGTGACACCGCGAACAGCGATACACAGGCCTTTCTGGCACAGAGTGGAACGCCCTGCATCGAGAAGCCTTTTCGGGTGCAGCAACTGATATCAATGGTGGAAAAGACTTTCGGGAAGCCATGAGCGACGAGATGAAAACACGACTGCTGGTGGTGGATGACGAACAGAGCATCCGCCGCCTGTGCATGACCATCGGAAACACTTTGGGATATGTGTGCGCCGAGGCGGAAAGTGCGGAAGCGGCGCTGGCGCGGCTCGATACCGAAACGCCGGACCTGCTACTCACCGACCTGAAGCTGCCCAATATGTCCGGGGTGGAGTTGCTGAAGCAAACTAAACAGCTTTTGCCGCATACCGAAGTTGCGATTATGACCGGCCACGGCTCGATCGAATCCGCTGTGGATGCGATGAAGCTAGGGGCGTACGACTACATCGAAAAGCCGTTTCGTGTGGAGAAAATGCGGCTATTGCTGCAGCGGATGGCAGAAAAGGTGCGCCTGGTCACTGAAAATGAGTTTTTGCGCGAGCGGGTTACGACGGAAGAGAATCTCGACGGAATCATCGGCAGCTCCGCAAATATCCAAGACGTTTTGCGGATGATTTCCAGGCTGAAAGACACTCGGACACCCGTACTGATTTCCGGCGAGAGCGGCACGGGAAAAGAACTTGCGGCTCGGGCGATTCACTTCCGGGGAGCCATGGCAAAGACGCCGTTCGTAGCGGTTGATTGCGGATCGCTGGTGCCGACACTGATGGAAAGCGAGCTTTTCGGATATGAGAAAGGCGCTTTTACCGGCGCGACAAAGTCGAAGGCCGGCCTCTTCCAGTCAGCCGATGGCGGGACAATTTTTCTTGACGAGATCGGAGAGCTGCCACTGGAAATGCAGGCAAAATTACTCCGTGTCTTGCAGGAGAAAGAAGTGCGGCCGGTGGGTAGCAACGAGAAGATTAACGTCGATGTTCGCGTGATCGCGGCGACGAACCGCGATCTGGAGGCCGCGTATCGCGCTGGAACGTTTCGGAAGGACTTGTATTTTCGCCTGAATGTGGTGACCGTGCACCTCCCTCCCCTGCGCGAGCGCCGTTCGGACATACCGGTTCTGGTGCATCATTTTCTGGATCGCTACGCCAAGGGATCGCATATTCAGGTTACGGCCGCGGCTATGAAAAGCCTGCTGCACTACGACTGGCCAGGGAACGTCCGCGAACTGGAGAATTGCATCGCGCGCGCGGTGACTCTGGGAGACGGAAAAATCATCGATGTCGCCGATCTGCCGCCCGCAATTCGGAGCGAACAGGCAGATTCAGGGATCGTGCCATCGCAGGACGCCTCCAATTTGTCCACCACAGCGCTTGCAGAGATGGAGCGAATGACGATTCTGCGTGTTTTTGAGCAAGCGAACGGCGACAAAGCACTGGCGGGGAAAATGCTTGGAATCAGCCGTGCGACACTGTATCGAAAACTGAAGAGGTACAACATCGCGCTAAGGGCAAGTGGCGGAGCTGATGAGCCGCAAGTGGCTCCCCAGTAGCGATACTACGTCTTAAACCAATTCCTCTAGGAACCTCCGGATATGTCGCGCTGTGAGACGGAAACGTTTCACCGTGAGACGACTTAGCCAGCAAGACACACAGAGAGAATCTTAAGCCTCAGCATTTCTGCAAGTTGCAACGGACGGACCCTCTTATCCATTTGGCGGCCAGCGTGCATCTCTGTCAGCGGAAGTCTACGTCTCACGCGGTGAGTAGTGTGTCTTGCCGTAAGAGATCGAGTGGAATCAGGCTGTAGGGCGAGAGGAAACGTGGGGAAATCCAGCGGTCTGGCACTCACAGCAAATGGGCAAGATTGCGCAGAGCAGTTGGCGCGTTTCTTTCCACATGCACGGCCCATTCGAATTCCGGTGCAGGTGATCACACGGCGCGGAGGTGCAACCAGCCTTCGCGAGGCCGCCGTCGTGGAATATGGCGGCCCGGAGCACGCAATTTTCGTGTCAAACCTGCCTTTGGAGTTCGACGATCACGTGCGAATCGAAGCAACTGGAGAAGGGCGGCCGACGGAAGCAACTGTCGTCGGCGTGCAATATCACGAAGGACGCAAAGCGGTGGCCGTCCGATTCTTGCAAGGCCCCTGCGACTGGGTGGTGACACAGCCGTGACCAAGACGACTACGTTGAATATCCCGGCTCCGGCTCGATCGGAAAGTCCACGTCAGGCGCAATGGAAAGAAGCGCGGGCAGTGTTCCCGATCTACCTGGCGCTGGCGAAACAGCTGGAGATCGAAATTCCCTTTACGCAGGCGAAGCGTAACCTTCCAGAGAAACCGGACCTGGAGATCTTCAGCCAGGTGCACGAATGGCTGGATTCGATGGACCAGCGCGTGTTGGTGCATCAGCTCCGTCATCTGCTGCAGATGACGACGCTGAATGCCAGCGAAACAGGGCTGCGTGCCCTGATTCAACGCCATCTACGCAAGACGAAGAAAAGCAACGTTGATCGGGACAAGATTGACTTCCTGCTGGTGCAGTACTTTGCGCTCTGCGCACCGGCTAAGATTTATCACAAGCAGATCGAACCAGCAGATGTTGCGCACGTCATGGAGCCGGTCCTTGGCGAGGTAGATCCAGCCCCGCTCGCATGGTGCGCGCCATTAGAGCAAATGATCGAATCATTGAGGTCTCTCCGCAGCTTGCGGGAGATTCTAAAAACGAACTTTATCGAGCAGGGCCGCAAAGTGAAGGAAACGGCCGGGGGAATGTTCTACGATCCCGCGGCATTGGTGGCCTTTATCCGGTTTAATTTTCTCCTCCGCCGGACGCTGATTGAACTGATGCATGCGGACTTGATCGCAATTCGCGCCGGACTTAGCCAGTTGCAATCCGCCGGTGTACGTACCATCGACTGCCATCGTTTAGGGCTTTCTGCGTCAGAACCACCAACAAAGATTTTGACGATTGCCGAAGAATGGAAACAGCCCTTCCAGAAAGAGTACACGGAAAGGTCTGTCAGCCAAGCGTTCGATAAGCTGCTCGGGCTCCGCGCGGACGTCGAGCAAGCGCTGGAGAAGGCAGTCGGAAAAGCGGGCGAAGGCGCAATTCAGCAACTACAAGGTCAACCGGCGAAATCAACCCCGGCGGCGAAGAAAACTTCCCAGGGATCCGCTGCTCCCAAAGCCAACGCGAAAACGAAGGAACGCCCTGTGGCTGGAGCCTCAGAGCCAGATTCCGCGGTAGCGCTGGACTTCGAAAACTGCATGGAACAGATTTGGGAGCAACTGATCGCGACGCCGCCCACGCGTGGAAGGTCGATGACCACCGTCAAGATCGGGGGAGCGCGAATTCTGCTGTCCTCCTGGGAAGTAACGGCGTTCGTCAGCGAAGACGGACCGTCCGCGGAAGATTTGCGGCGCGCCGTCGTAGCCCGTGTGCTGGTCACCGCGGCGATGGAATCAGCCAAGGAAACCGGGAACGCCACCTCGCTTGACCGAGCAATGAACATGGCGCGAGTAGAAGTCACCCGTTTGCAGGAGCGCGTGGATGTGGCCAAGCAAGCGAAGGACACGGAGGCGGCGGTAAACCTTGGGATCAGTACGAAACGTCTGCTTTCAACGCTGGACGAAGCAGAAAAACTGTAGCCGATGGCGAACTGCTCCGGCGACGCCGGAGAGAAACTCCAAGGAGCTGCTCTTCATTGCGACACGCCAACGTAGTCATCCTGACCGATGATAGCGAGTTTGCCCGGCTGCTCACGGCCTGCTGGCAGGCCGAACGCCAGGCTCCGAACATTACTGTGCTCAACAGCGATTCATGGCATGAACAGAATGCGCCGTCGCACGATCTTGTCGTTGTTGGACCTGTCAGCAAAGGAAAAATTACCGGCGTATTGCGGTCGCTCGAACCTGCGACCGCGGTGATTCTCTGTATTCCGGCTGATTCACAGGAGTTTGGCCAATTGCGAGCGAAATACCCAAGACTGTTGCACATTCCGCTTCGCGAAGATTGGGCGCAAACACTTCTGCTCGTCGCCGGTGAATCTTTGCGCCGGGCAAAGGCTCTGCAGATCGCGCGGCAGGCGGAGCGAAACGCCGCCAAGAACGAGAACCACGCCACGCTTGGACGCTACATGCTGGAGATGAAGCACAGCGTAAATAACGCGCTGACTTCCGTTCTGGGGAATGCCGAATTGCTCCTTCTGGAGCCCGGGCAACTCTCTGCACAGTCGCTCGCGCAAATCAAAACCATGCACAGTATGGCACTGCGAATCAACGAGGTGATGCAGCGTTTCTCATCGCTTGCAAGCGAGATGCAGGAAGCTGAGAATGCATCTCAAGCTGAGACGGAAGAGGCAGCCGGGTCAACGACTCGGCGCCACTGAAGCCCTCCCTAAACCGCTGTAACCTGCTCATTTATTGGTACTTGCCGTAACACGACACAAGGGCACGGGGAACCCAAAGGCTGGCTGCTGACGTGCACCTCTACTCTGTGGACAACTATGGGAGAGCACGGCTGTGCACAAAAAAGTCCTGATCGTTGACGACTCGCCCGCCGAGGTCAAGCTGATGCAAGGTCTGCTGGAAAAAGAGGGTTATTGGCCGATCGCCTTGCATGACCCCAAGCGCGTTGAGGAAACCATAACCAGTGAGCGGCCGAGCGTGATTTTGCTGGACATCGTCATGCCGGGGCGAAACGGCTTTCAGGTGTGCCGCGATCTGAAGGGGAATGCGGAGTTCAATTCGATTCCCGTGATTATGGTGACGTCGAAAGATTCCGCCAGCGACAAGTTCTGGGGCGAGCAGCAAGGCGCAGATGGCTACGTAACCAAGCCCTTCACACGAGAGGACTTGCTCCGCGCGGTGCGGCGGTTCGCATGATTCTAAGGGCAAGCAAATAGGCATGAGCGAAGACTTCCATCTCGAACCACTTCCCGCAGACGCCGATACCGGCGATCTGCTTGAAGCTCTTGGCCCCATCGAAGAGCGCCCGCCGGAGTCGCAGTATTGCGTCTTTCGCAGTGGACGCGAGCGATTCTGCCTTCCGGTTCTGGACGTGGAGGAAGTGCTGGATTGGCCGTTGCTGACAAAGCTTCCCCTTAGCCCGGCGTACCTGATTGGAATCTTCAATTTGCGCGGCGCCATCGTGCCGTTGATAGACATTGCGATCACAGAAGGCCGCCGACCGGGATTGCTGCCCAAGCACGTAGTGGTCGCTTCCTTGAGCAGCGAAGCCAATCACGAGAACGTTCGCGTCGGCATTGCATCCGACGAAGTGATTGGAACGTATTCAGTGAACACCGAGGATTTGCTCGAGCAAGCGCCGGAAAATGTGCCGCACTGCATCGGGATGTTGCGGCATGACGACCGACTGGCGCTCGTGATCGATCTGCGCCGGCTGCTCGAGGTTTTTCCGGGGCCTGGTATTTGAGATTTGTGGAGACAGCGCCGATGGAAGGCGCGGGCTCCGCGGAAGAGATTTGGAGGATGGCATGAAATCGCGACTGAGTTCCACAATCTGGACGCTGGTCCTGCTGAACGCTCTAGCCGGCAGCTTCGTCCTATGGCTGGCATTCAACGCCGGGAAGAAGGCTGGCGAAGCGTCCTTTTTGGACTTCGGCTCGCCAGGCGGGGGAAGCGTCCTCCTCGCCATCGTACTCTCGGTGGTGATTTGGGGCATTCTCGCATG
Source organism: Acidobacteria bacterium 13_2_20CM_57_17 (assembly GCA_001914785.1). Taxonomy (GTDB): domain Bacteria; phylum Acidobacteriota; class Terriglobia; order Acidiferrales; family UBA7541; genus Acidiferrum. The sequence goes on from MNDE01000142.1 coordinate 20,683, forward strand.
GCGGTTCGGCGCGTTGCTGGGACCTGTGCAGGCCCTTGCGGAATTCTCTGAGCGGCTGGCGGCTGGTGATCCGCGGGCGCGCGCAGAGGTCAATTCGAACGATGAGCTGGGCTACATTGCGGAAAACTTGAATCGCGCGGTCGCCAAGGTCTCCAAGGCAACGAGCAACCAAGACGCGAATGATGCCCTGCAGCGCAGCATCACGGAACTGCTGAGCGTCATCAACCAGGTGGCGCGTGGTGATTTGTCGCAGCGAGGCAAGGTGACTAATGACGCGCTCGGCAACGTCACGGATTCGATCAACTACATGCTCGACAACTTCACCAAGGTTCTCGAACGCGTCCGCAAAGCGGCCATGGAAGTGACAACGTGCTCCAACAACATTCTGGTGGCGGCGGATGAAATGCAAGCCGGAGCCACCCAGCAAGACCAGGAAATCACGAATACGTCGAGCGCCGTCGAAGAGCTGACGGTCTCCATGAAACAGGTTTCGAATAACGCCGAAGCGAGCGCCGAAGCAGCACGCCGCGCGCTGGACGCCGCCGAACAAGGTAACCGCGCCGTGCGCGACACGCTCGAAGGCATGCAACGCATTCGCGCATCCGTGCAAGCGACCGCCAAGAAGATCAAATCTCTCGGCGACCGCTCTCTGGAAATTTCGGAAATTATCAACGTGATTAACGACATCACGGAACAGACGAACTTGCTGGCGTTGAACGCAGCCATCGAAGCGGCACGCGCCGGCGAAGCGGGACGCGGGTTTGCGGTGGTCGCAGACGAAGTTCGCAAACTGGCCGAACATAGCCGTAGCGCGACCAAGGACATCGCGGCGCTCATCAAGGCAATTCAAGCTGAGACGAACGAAGCCGTGGTCGTCATGGAAGAAGGCACGAAGGAAGTGGAAGGAGGCGCACAACTCGCCGATCAGGCAGGCCGCGCGCTGGACGCCATTTCCAACGTGGTGCGTCAGTCGGCAGAACTCGTCCAGGAAATCTCGCTGGCGTCAAAGCAGCAGGTGCGTGGAACGGAAGGTGTCGCGCACGCCATGCAGATTATTTCCAGCATTACGCGGCAAACGTCGCAAGGAACGCGCGGGACGGTGGCAACGGTAAGCCAGCTCGTCAAATTGTCAGATCAATTGAACGAGGCCCTGGCGCAATTCCGCGCGTCATCCAAAGCGGCCGCGGCAAATGAGAATTCCGAGCGGCCCATCCCGGCAGGCGCTCTTCGTTAAGTAGCCGTTCTTCGCCAGAGGGCGGCCGTAGGAGCAAGACCCAGAAAACGGGAGAACGATGAGCGAACGGCAGGGACATGGGCACGAGCTGAGCGAGCACGAGCTGAGCGAGATTCGCATGTTGATCGAAGAGCGGACGGGAATTTGCTTCGATGAATCGCGCGAGCGCTTCTTCTCCACGCGTGTGCGTGAACACCTCCGCGCAAGAGGACTGGAGCGCGGCACGGAACTGCTCCGCGCCATGCGCAAATCCAACGTTGAGTACGAAGGGCTGCTGGAGCGCCTGCTGACGCAGGAGACAAGTTTCTTTCGCTACCCGAGCGTGTATGAGGCCTTCGAGAAGCGCGCACTGCCCGAAGTTCACGCAAAAAAGTTCTGGAACAATCCGCGCACGCTAAGGATCTGGAGCGCCGGCTGTTCGACGGGCGAAGAGCCGTATTCCATCGCCATCACGATCGCGGATTCGCTCTCGTTTGCGGATGCCTGGAACGTGGAAATCCTGGCAACCGATGTTGGCCGGCACGCTCTGAAGCACGCAGAACGCGGTATCTACAAAGGGCGCAGCATCGCCAGCGTGAGCGAGAAACAACTTGCAAACCACTTCATGGAAGTGACTGCCGGGCAGCAGATGAAGCCGCGGCTACGCAAGATGATTTCGTTCGCGCAGATGAACCTCGCTTCGGCCGTGTACGTTGGCCGCATGGACATGATTTTTTGCATGAACGTGCTGATTTACTTCTCGGAAGAGCGGCGGCGTTCGCTGGTGCAGCGTTTCTACGACACGTTGGAGCCGGGCGGATATTTGTTCCTTGGGCACTCGGAGTCGATCTCCAAGATGCCGGTGAAGTTCCAGGCCATCGTATTGAACGATTGCATTCTCTACCGGAAGCCGACCGCGGATGAATTACAAAAGCCGGAACTCGTGGCGGAGGGACGGATGTGAGCACGCTAGACCGCGAAGCCATCGAGATGTTCCTCCAGGAAGCCTCGGAGAACCTGCAATACTTGCGGGAATACGTCAGCGTGCTTCAAGACGTTGAACCGCGCCGGGAAGACCTGGAACGGCTCTACATTTCGGCGCATACGCTGAGCGGCACGTCGGCAAGCTACGGATTCCCGCGATTCTCTGAAATTGCAGGAAAACTTGCGCACGTTTTTCAATATGCGCTGAACGCGCCTCTTGGCAACGACCTTCATGGGCCATTGACGGAATTCCTCTCGGATGGAATTTCGCTGCTGGAAACGGATCTTCTGGAAATCAGCGACACGGGCAAGGAAAACGTCGATGACATAGCTGTCTTCAAGGAGCGTTATCGATTTGCATTTCCCGCGGAAACGCCGCCGTCGAATTTTTCACACCCTCAACCAGCTGAGCTGTTGGCTGGGGACGACATAGATGAGTCCGCGGTTGCTGCGCCGACGGGCTCTTACTTTGATGTCCTGCCGCTAGACGAAGAGGTGCCTGACGAAATCCTGGAGTTCTTCCAACCGGAAGCGGAGGAGCATCTCCAGGTGGTCAGCGATTGCCTGATTTCTCTGGAAGGAAATAACAATCCGGAAGAGATCAACAAACTATTTCGCGCGATCCACACGGTAAAAGGCTCCGCCGCTCAAGTCGGACTGAAGAGACTGGGAGGGATTGCGCACCGCGTCGAGGACTTGATCGGGCGTTTACGCGATGGCGAGATTGAACCATCGCCGGCAGTGGTGGACCTGTGTCTCGAGTCCGTGGACGTTTTGAAGAAGACGCTCCACCGGCAATGGTCCGATGAGATTGAAATGCGAACCGGTGTAGATTCCCTGCTTGGGCGCATCGCAGAGTTTGCCCCTCTGGAACCGGAAGAGGCTGGAACGTCGGCGAACGCCTCCAGCCCCACGGAAACTCAGCACGCGAAAGAAATTGTGGCGGTGCCCCACGTCGGCGGGATCACGAAGAAATCCGCAAAACAAGCCCAGGGCGGGGCTTCGGCGGTTAAGTCGGTTCGAATTGCGTTGGCGCGGCTCGACCGCATGATGAATACGGTCGGTGAGCTAGTGATCAACCGCACGCGCATGGTGGGTCGCGTCGCGGAGCTCGAGAAACTCGTTGACACGCTGAGCTTCTCTAAAGAACGGCTGCAAGGCAAAGTTGCCGAATTCCAGGAAAAGTACGAATTCAATCGCATCAGCAATAGCCGCGGCGCTAAAACACCGTGGAATCCCGAACCGACGCCGCAAATGCTGACGAGCGCGGCTGCTGGAGATAAATCCTTTTGGTCTGAGTTTAGCGAGTTGGAAATGGACCGCTACGACGATTTCAATATTTTGTCGCGGTCCATGGCAGAAATTTCAGCGGACGTAAACGAAGTACTCTCGCAACTGGAAGGGTTCATCGGGCGAGTTGAAGGCGACATCGACGAATTTACGAAGCTGGCTCATCACCTGCAGGACGAGATTACCGCGGCCCGAATGGTCCCGATCGGCACGCTGTATTCGCGGCTGTCACGCGCTGTCCGTGATGCCGCAACTTCGACTGGCAAGCATGTGGAGTTGGACCTGTCAGGAAGTGAAACCGAGCTCGACAACAATATCATTCAGCAAATTTCCGATCCACTCGTACATCTGGTGCGTAATTCCGTGGCGCACGGCATCGAGCAAAGCGCTGAGCGTACGGCCGCGGGCAAACCAGCCGGGGGGAATATCATGCTGCGCGCTTATCACCGCGGAAACCACATCTACATAGAAGTGGAAGATGACGGCGGGGGAATTAACTACGACCGAGTGAAGCAAAGCGCCATCGAACGCGGCCTTGTTTCGGAGGAGACTGCGGACCGGCTGACAGAACGCGACCTTCGCGAAATGCTCTTCCATCCTGGTTTCTCGACTGCTCCAGTTAAAACCGAATTGGCCGGGCGTGGAGTCGGGCTTGACGTGGTGCGGGCCAACCTGAACGCGCTCAACGGCGAAATCGAAATTCAAAGTACGAGTGGCAAGGGCACGAAGTTTACGCTTAAGGTGCCCCTGACCCTGATCATCTCTCCTGCGTTATTTGTGCGCTGTGGAACGACGAATTTCGCGCTGCCATTGGCGGTCGTCGAGGAAATTCGCCGCCTGCGCGCGGATGAAATCGAAGACGTCGGTGGAAAATTATTGACCAAGGTGCGCGACGTCGTAACCGAAGTGGTGCGTCTGGACACGTACCTGGGCTTGCCGCCTCTCGAGCCTATCAACGGCTACTTCCGCATGGTGGTGGCAAATGCGGGAAACCGGAAGATCGGCCTAGTCGTCGAGGAAGTACTCGGCAAAGACGAAATCGTTATCAAGAATCTCGGTGAATATCTGCGTCGCGTGAAACTCTTCCCGGGCACGACGATCGCGCCCGACGGCAGCCTCATCCTCCTAATTGATCTGAACCGCATGGTAGCGACAGAACCAAGCGAACATCGCCAGATACAGGCCAGCGCCAGCGCCGCAAGAATCTTCGCCCCTGGTTCAGCGGCGATTGCCAGCGGAAGCATTCCTTCCGAAGCCATCGACCGCGTTGCGCAAGAGCGCGTAATCGTTGTGGCGGACGACTCCATCAGCGTGCGCAAATTCGTAGGCCGGATGCTGGAGAAGAACGGATACCGTGTGAAACTGGCGGCGGATGGGATCGAAGCCGCGGAACTGGTGACCCAGCACGGCTGCCACCTCGTCATCACCGACCTCGAAATGCCCCGCATGACAGGTTACGAGCTGATGGTGCAACTGCGCCAGAGCCCCTCGACGCGCCGGATCCCCGTGATGGTGGTTACGTCAAGAGCCGGCGCAAAGCATCGCGATCGCGCGATAAAGGAAGGCGCCACGGCGTTCCTGACCAAGCCAGTACAGGAAGATCAGCTGATTGCCGCGGTCGAACAGCTTATTGGAACGGAGGCGCCCAGGCCTGTAGCGCCGGTAGCGTAAACGAACAATGGCGACCCCTAACAAAAAGTTTCGCGTGCTCGTCGTGGATGATTCTTCATTCATGCGGAAGGTCCTTGAGGGGATCTTCAGCGGTGACGATCAACTGCAGGTTGTGGGCAATGCCAAGGACGGCCGCGAGGCCGTGGCGATGGCGGAATCCCTAAAGCCGGATGTCATCACCATGGACATCAATATGCCTCACGTCGACGGACTCCAGGCTACCGCCGAAATTATGACCACGAATCCAAAACCAATCGTGATCGTGAGCTCTGAATCGCGTGAAGGAGCAGCCAGCACCCTGCGAGCCTTAGAACTCGGGGCAATTGAATTTGTGGCCAAGCCCTCCGGCGCCATCGATCTCGATATGCAGAGCGTGAAGGAAGAGCTCCTGCGTAAGGTGCGCATGGCGGCCAAAGTGCGCGTCGTGCGTACAGCTTCGCGACTGGCCCTTTCAATCCAGAATGCGACCGGCTCCAAGCCTTCGACTCCCGCACCGGCGAGCACTCGCCCAGCCCCGACTTCGGGACTGGACCAGCGCTTTCCCGTGGTGGTCCTCGCGGCCTCCACCGGCGGACCAGCTACGGTAATGCGCATTGCGCCTGGCTTCACGGCAGACTTCCCTGCCGCGGTAATTCTTGTGCAACACATGCCGGCGGCGTTCACAACGCAGTATGCCGCGCAGCTCGCTGACTTCACTGGTATCCGCGTGAAGGAAGCGGAAGCCAATGAGTCTCTTCAGCCGGGAACGCTGTACATATGTCCGGGCGGTCAGCATCTTCGCGTTACACAGACAGGTCGAATTCAGCTTGACGGCACTAGCGGCCGCATCGCCGGATACTTGCCAAATATCGACGTCACGATGGAATCGGTTGCGGCCTTTGCTGGCCCCTTGGGCATTGCGGGCGTACTCACCGGAATGGGCAATGACGGAGCAAACGGCGCAAAGGCCATCAAGGCGGCCGGCGGCCTTGTGCTGGCCCAGGATGAAGCGACGTCGGTGATCTTTGGCATGCCTGCCGAGGCCATCAAAGTCGGTGCTGTCGACCAAGTCCTCGGCATCGATGATATTTATGCCGCCATTGAAAAACGTGTTCTGGGGATTTGCCGGACGGCTCCCGCAGGAGTTCGCTGATGCGTCTGGCGGCCCCAGCCAAACTGGGTTTAGCGAAGTCGGAGCAAATCATTCTCTTCCGTGTTAGCGGGCAACTGTTCGCCGTCTCTTCGGCGTCGGTGCAGGAAGTCCGCAGTGTTGATAGCTTGTCGGGCGCAGCCGAGGAAATCAACGCGCCAGGGCTTCGAAAAGTGCGTCATGTCCTGCGCCGTGGAGACAGGTCGCTTTTTATCGTCAATGGCGCTATGCACTTTGGACTGCACGCGGCGGAGGGCACGCTGCTTTTTGTCCTGCGCAAGACGCGCACCGCACTTTTGATCGACGGTATCGAGAAGATGACGTCAATGACGCGGCTGCAGGCCCTACCGCTCTCCTTCTGTCACGAAGAGCGGAGGTGGTACCGAGGGCTTACCGCTCTTGACCAAACCGTGGTGCCGGTAGTGCATCCGGAAGGGTTCTTGTCACCCGAAGAACTGGCCCAGCTTGATGCGGCTATTTTGGAAGCGGACCATTCCGCCGGTGAGGCAGTTGAGGGAACGGATTCCACGCAATGACAGTGTCGACCGAACTCGAACTGCAATCGTTCGTCCTGCTAAGGCTGGGCGAGCGGAGATTCGCCGTTTCGGCTACTCAAATTGCCGAACTTGTCGCTCCGAGCCGGGTTTTTCGCTTTGCCCACCGAACACCGAAGCTGGAAGGCGTAATCCTGCGCCGTGGCCGGATAGTTCCGGTATGCGATGTTTCAGAGATTCTGCTCGGCAAACGCTGGACGTCCCGCCGCTTTTATCTGATCGCTGTGCGCAATTACGGACCCCAAAGGGAATGGGTGGCAGTGCCGGTAACGGGTGAATGCGAGTTGATTAACGCCGAAATGATGTCGGCAGGAGAATCCGATGCCCCGCACGTCGCGGGGTGGCTATCGCATGACGGCGACGTGATCGAAGTGTTGAATCTCGACGTGCTCACGCCAGGTCCGGAACAAGCACTCGCGGAAAGGGCAACACCGCAAGGTGCGGAGGCACGGCCGTGATCCCCACTGGGCGTCCAGTAAAGGTTCTTCTCATCGACAGCAACGTCTATTTTGCAAAGCGGTTGGGCGATGCGTTGAAACGAGAAGGCTTTGAGGTCGTGTCGAGTACCCAAGGAGCATTCGCGCTTACGACTCTTGAATACGACGCACCATCCGCCATTCTCTGCGCGACAAATATGCGGGAGATGGGAGCCTTGGAGATTGCAAAAATTATTCACGCGGACCCAAAGAACGCCAATCTGCCCATTGTCGCCCTCGGTGACGGAAGCCAGCGCGCCCTGATGGAAGCATTTCAGGCCGGTTGCGACGATTACATTGACCGCAACCGTCAGCCGGCCGTCATTGCCGCTCACATAAAGCAGATACTTGTCAGCAAAGCAGAAGGATTTCAGCCGACACAGATGCTCGACAAGTCCGATACCAGCCTCACCGGCAATTTGACGCACCACGACCTGACCGGCGTTATGCAGATGTTGGGGCACGCGCACCAGACTGGCGCGCTCCACATCAACGCGGGTGAGATAGACGGCGTGCTCTTCTACGATGGCGGGGAGATCACGCATGCGGAATGTGACAATTTGTTCGGCGACGAAGCCGTGATTCACATTCTAAAAACCTGCGGGAATAGCAACAAAGGCGTCTACAAGTTTACGTACGGGACCGCGTCGACGCAGCGAACCGTGCTGCGCTCGGCCACCGATCTTATGCTGGATGCCATGCGCGAATTCGATGAAGGAACGCGTGACATGGCGGACAAGGAAGCGCAATGAGCGAAGCCATGACCATTCCGCCGCTGGGCGAAGCCTCTGCCAAGCGGACACCAACCGTCTACTTCATCGACGACAGCGCCACTATGCGCGAAGTCATCAAGATTGCTTTTAGGCGTGAGAGCATCAACGTGATTACCTGTGCCGACGCAGCCTCGGCGCTGGCCCAGTTCGAGCAAAACCGCCCCGACGTGGTGATCACAGACGTGATCATGCCCGATCAGGATGGTTATTCCGTCTGCACCCAGATTAAACAGAATCCGCAATTCAGCGAAGTCCCGGTTGTGCTGATGTCCGGCGTTGTTAATAAAAGCGTGGCTGACAAAGCGGTTTCGGTGAAAGCTGACGAACTGATTCGCAAACCCTTTCAACCTCAGGAATTGATTGGGCGAGTGAAGAGCCTCCTGGAACCAAAGGCCGCGAGTCCTGCGCCTGTGCCCGACCGTTCAATACAATCGAACGCACTGAGCAACCTGTTTTCGCCGCCTCCTGCTCCCGCAGCGCCACGCCCGGTTGCTCCCCCGGCGCAAGTACCTTCTACACCCGAATCTGCCTGGCCTCGCGCGCTTGCCGAAGCGTTCGTCCCGCGTCAACCCTCGCAGCCCGGTCAGGAACCGCAACCGTCGTCCAACACACCGGCGCGGCCTGCTCCGACAGCGGCAGACATCCATAAACTTCGCGTGGAAATCGCCCATTTGGACCTGCTTGTCAAGAAGCTCCAAACGGAACTTCAGATCGAGCGGCAATACAACCAGGCTCTCGAAACGCAGATTCGCACACTCACAGAAGTAAGTTAGCCGCGCGAACGCCACACAGCCGGCTTGTCCCTCCATTTGCCCCGGCGGACAGTTGACGGGATAGGGGATAGGCTAGAGCGAAACTGCCCTATTTGCGGATCGCGGTTACGCCGCGATGCTTGTGATTGCTCAAGTGCGAATGGGAATTTCGGAAGCAACAAGTCTGCTCTCAGGCTTTGAGACCCCTGCGTTCTTAAGCGCTGTCACGAACGCCCTAGACATAGACCAAGGATATTGTGATGGGCCGATAATCAGACTGTCGAAAATGCTTGAAAAGTCGAGGAAGCTGGGAATCCCTGAAACCGTCGCATCAAATGGAATCTTGTAGACAACCTGCGGAATCCCTCCAATAACCTCCGTCGAGGACTCAATCAATGGCGAAGCCCAGCGTTCGGGAGCGTAGACCAATCGCCATTCACGCTCTTCCCGGAAACCGTGGTGCTTCAGACAAGTAACACCGGCTACGAGCATATTAAAAACATTCTGGACGAAACGCGGACGTTCGACGGATTTGAGGAATTCACTTTCATCTCGGATGTTCGACACAACTTGGTGAAATTGAACCCTAACTTGTTCTTCCGTCAAATATCCAACTGGGCTAACAACGAGATTAAACACACCAGCATTTAACAAGGAGGAGGAAACTTTGAAAACGATGGCCGCGCGAGCAATGTTCCCCCCATAAGCGCGCCACATTGACAACCTACCGTCTCTGTTTTCCTCTTCGTCGTGTTCCGAGATTGAGGTGATGTAGGTATTCAAACTTATATCAGCCAACCAGTGATTAAAAAAATCGATGGCCTCCTGTGCGGAACCTGGAATACAGGCGTCAAGTGCTTCATCAAACGCTCTTCTGTTAGTAGGTTCAGAAAAAATCTTGTTAAGAATGTCAAATCCGTGCTGTACCTCCCGATAGTCAGACATGCATGTAACGTTTCGCATCCAAATGCGTTTTTTCTGAATCATGCTTAGCGCTGCATCGGCCGAGGTGTAGTGAACAAATTTCGCGTGCGTCTGGTCCGGTTGTTTCGCAAAAAAATCTTGTGTGTGTTTCACTGCGTAAGGTGTGAAGATTTTTGCAAGTCGTGTTTCTAAATCAATTTCTTTCTGAGTCACCACAGTTAATCCTCGCAATCCCGATTCTACGCGCCCATTCGCTCGATCATCCGTTCTACGTTCTCTCGCAGGCGCTCCACCGGCGGCCAGGTTAGATCAGAGAGGATCTCCGTCAGCATATCGAGTCTCTGCGCGCGAATCTGATCTACGGTAATAAGGCGCTCGGCCGAAACTAGATCCGTGCAGCACCGAAAGTCCTCGGGGTTGTCGCCGAAAACATCGGCAGCAACGAACCGCATCGCTCGCCCTTGAACGTGGTGAAGCGAAATATTCATCAGGACACTCCCGAGATGTCCATTGGCCACGTAGAACCGCTCTGCACAGATCGTCAATCTTAGGAGCGTCTGGAAGAGGTTCGCAAAGTAAAGTTGTTCGCGGGCGTCTGCGTTGCCCGCCCAGGGTATGACAGCAAATTGTTTGGCGGCGAATAGCAAGCCGTACTTGCTCACTTCCACATATTGCCCGGTAACGCGTGGGGGGTTGGCATGAGTCAAGCTGGCTGCCCCGTCCAAGACTCTTCGCATAGAATTGGGAGGAACAAGGCTCGCATGGGTAAACTGCGTTTCATTCAGAAAATCCCAAGCTTGTTGCGACGTACAGAGTGGATTTCTCGGAAACGTCGGGGAGATGCTGATTAGCGCAAAGGGTCTATCGATGTGCTCGATTGGTACAACTTGACGTGAGCGGCGATCGGCGGACTTCAAGAGACGGTCTCGTCGTTCAAGCGGTTCCCGTCGTCTCTTTACTAGGTCAATGATGAGGTTGACATCTGCCAGATCGTATGGATTGGCGGCGCTTCCGGTTCTTACATAGACCCTCTTGGAATTTTCGATGGCGTGTGGAGATTCGCTGCTTTCGTCTACTTCGAGCACGAGGAAAACGTTGCCGGGAACATCACTCTGCACTAAATGCGTTCGCGGAAGAATCGGCGGGTGGACGTTGCGAAGGCAGATGTTCTCGACAGTGAGCGAATATTCTTCCCTCGGCTGCGCAGCGAATCCCTCAAATGGAGCCTGAGGTACTCCGTTAGCGGCGCGTACGCCGACAACCAAAACACCCCCCTGTGAATTTGAGAACGAGGAGATGATTTTGGGGAGTTGTTCCCTCACGTTCGCGTCGAAAGTGCCTTTGTATTCGACGCGCATACCTTCGTTGAACCTCGCGCATACCTCGCGGATGTGCTGGAGGGTAATGGGCTTCTCAAGAAATATCACTGTGTCTCTGCCTCTCTCATCTGAGCGGTGAAGAGGAAGAATATCATCCGGGCGGGGGCGATACGAACTGGCGGGTTTCGCTAAAGAGTAAAACGCTCGGAATTCCGCAAGAAGGTCACACACTCCGGCACTCTTATTGAGTGGCTGAGACACCAGCAAGGCCCGCCAGCGTCAGCCAGTTTCATGGACAAGAACACCGAGAATTTATTTCGAAGTCGCATGGAGCACACTGGGAAGGCGTAAGATAGGTTAGCCAAAACAGGAAGTATTCCGAAGGAACCCAATGCTGTCCGAAAGCGGCAGAGTTCAACAGATAGACAAAAAGTTTGAAGTTGATGTTCTTGACGGCAACTTTGCGAACCAATTGTTCGTTCGCCTTGTGGCCAAAGATAAGCGATTCACAAAAGTAGATTTCAAGTATTCGATTTTTGATACTTCCTATTTACGAAACTGTAAGTTTGATTCATGCGATTTCACCGGATGTCGTTTCATTGCAACTAATCTACACGGATCGACATTTTCGGGATGTAAGTTTGACTACTCCACCTTCGAGCGAACGCTGGTTGAAAGTGACATCCTCGATACAGAGTGCCCCGGGCATGAAAATCTCAAATGGTGGTTCGCCCGCACGCTGCGAATGAATTATCAGCAACTCGGAGACGCCACATCTGCCAATAAGGCGATTGGCGTTGAGCTTCAGGCTAGCAAACTGCATAAATGGAAGGCATGGCACTCCAATGAATCTTATTACAGAAAGAAGTATGCGGGAGCCAAGCGAGTTAGGGCATTCGTCGACTGGATCTCCTTCACAATTCTTGATTTTATATGGGGCAATGGCGAAAGCGCTCTAAAGCTGCTGCGGGCGATCGTGATTACTCTTGTCGCTATGTCTCTGATTGATGTTCTGGCATTCAGAGATCGTCAGCGCCTCGACAGCTACGTGCAGGCGTTTGGTGATGCGCCCCGTATTTTTTTAGGTACACTTTCTCCAAGCCACTACTCGGACACATATCTAACAGCCATCCTGTTCGCGAGGCTGATTGCGCTCGGCTTTTTATTGTCAATTATCATCAAGCGCCTCAATCGACGTTAAGTATGCATATCTATGCGTTCGGCTCAGTCTGTCGAGGAGACGTATCGGCAGATTCAGACGTGGATCTCCTCGCGATTGTCGAGGGGGACGACTCCCGATTCGATCCAAACGTATACTCGATCTATTCGTACAAGAGAATTCAAGAACTCTGGGAAGAGGGCAATCCTTTCGCTTGGCACCTCTGGCAGGAGTCACGGTTGCTTTTCTCTCCCGATAACAATGACTATCTGAAAGCATTGGGGAGTCCCAAGCCTTACAGGCACTGTGTCCGTGACTGTGAAAAGTTCCTTGCGTTGTTTTGCGAAGGATATAATTCAGCAGTTTCGGAAAAAACCAGCAAAATATTTGATTTATCAACGATATATTTGAGCATACGCAACCTTGCCAGCTGCTTCTCCCTAGGGGTAGGCCATCGACCAAACTTCTCTAGGAATTCTGCTCTTTGTTTGGGCACTCGCAGCCTCCGGCTTCCAGTGGACTCATATCGCGTTCTGGAAAGAGCCCGAATATTATGCACAAGAGGCCAGGGGGAGAATATAATGGAGAAAGAAATCAATACCACGGTTCAGCGCCTCCACGAGGTGAGGGAGTGGATGAACAACTTGATAGATGAGGCTAAGAAGTATGAACGAATTCAATAATCGCGTCGCGGCTCAGCGGCAGGTACTTCAATTAGTGAACCGCAGGAATTGGGGAAAAGAAGAATTGTTTGGGCTTTCCAGCAAGGCAATCGATAGGTGGATTGTCGTTAACCGCATCGATCCTGAAGCTCAGTTGGTGAAGCTCATTAAGATTGCTTCCGCGAAGCTTTTCTTTCTCGCCAACAAGAGTCAAGAGCAAGTTTCTGAGGAATACAAGATAGTATCCAGTGAAATTGCTTCACTAACTAAAACCATTGAGCTGGAAACTAACTAAACAATCGTTGCAAGAGATTGGTAGCAATCGTCGAAGTACCTCGCAATCCCCTGAGCCCGCAAGCAAACCGCCCTGTGGATCCCGATCAAAAAAAGACTGTTACCACGACCACCTGCGGACGTAGGCAACCGTTTCATTCACCTGAAGCAACACTAACGATCCTCACAAGATTCAGCCAGTGCCTTGGGTGTGGTCGTCGCCTTCCAGCACGAATATCCGAGGCGTACGGAAGGGAGACTCCTAGAATCAGTGCGATGGTTGAGATTGCCACATCGGCCAACTTGGGGTGAATTTTCTCATCGTATGCCGCCTCAGTAAGCCAATTCGGCTGATCTGCTGGATTCCAGTTACGTTGCGCGATTTGGTGACTCCTTTGCTTTTCAGCGAGACGAGCCAAGGCTTGAGGGGATTGAGCCGCGACCCGGCCCTTGCGGGCAGCTTCGATGAGTGCTTCTTTGGAATTGGTTGGAGCACACGCTGAACAGAATTTCTGGTGGCCCCTAATGTGCGTTCCGCATAGTTTACATAGTCTGGGTGATCCTGGAGTTTGAGGACACGATGGAAGCGCTTCTTTCCCCTTGGTCATTCTCCGATGGCTCTGGGTCAACCGCGTTGCAGGCGAGAGATGATCCGACTTGCTCTTTGCACTCGCCCAGAATATGTGTGCCGCTCGTTCTGCGTATGGCGCAACCTCTCGTCGCCAGTTAAGTGCGGTTTCCGCGATCAGTTGAGCGAACGGCCCCATCAGCCGACAATTGCCGTCTCTCTCTTCGAAAAACCATTCTCTTTTTAACGGCCCCTTTGATAGCCAATCGAATAAAAAAGCATCCACCATGGGACGCACCGGTTCCATGAGATCGCATGCTAAACTGTCGCGGGTCCGGCTGTCTAAGTGAAGAACTCCAAGGCCGGGATCTAAGCCAAGCGCGGCAGCGGCCAGTCGCGCTTCCGTCTCAAGAATTGCGTACAGATAATTCAAAATGGCATTGGCTGGATTAACTGCCAAGCGCGGCGAGTTTGTGAGTGGGGATTCGCGAGTGCCGAAGACTTGCCAATGACTGGGTATGCGTCGAAGATCATTCCTCGGAAAGGCAACGGGAACCATCCGCCATGCTGACCAATAAGCTTTAGCACCGAGCGATTCACATTGGCGGATTGTTGAGGTTCCCTTGGCAGCGTCAACTTGGGATCGAAAGGATGAAATGCAGCTTGCAATGTCCAAACGTTTCAACTTATCTCGCGCAACTTTCTCTTGCCCCGATAACTTCTGCGCAATCAATTCTCGCGTGAGTTGAAGCGCCGCGCCCGTAGATTCGGCCAATGCCTGAGATCGACGCAATCTCGCGTCAGATGGCCGCACCGGTCCCGTGGTGAGAAGGACCTTGCCATCCCTGTCGAGCATGACAAACGCAGCACCTTGGTCGGCCAACCATCTAAGTGCGGTCAAGGAAACGAGACCATCCGATCCGATTACGACAAGCCGTTTCAGTCCATGCCCAACGCGAGGAAAGCGAGCGTAACGTCTCTGCTTGCCGATTCCGTCTTCAATCGTCAGGTGTCCACGTTCCACACAAATACTCGTTCCATAGCCGAAGAGAGTCACAACGCCATGCCGAGGTAAGATTGAAACAAAATTGCAGCGCTGAAGATGTTGAGGTACGGTCAGGGTAGCTGCCATCGGAGTCCATTCTCCTTTGGTGGTTAGGGCTTGTCGTCTGCTGCTAACAGGCGGCAGGCCCGTTTTCTTTCTTATTTTGAGAGCTTCACTAAAGCTCTAGGTCCATTTTATTACGTCCGTGGATAGCAGTCACTTTTTGAAATGGTCAGATTCACCTAAACCAATTGCCTTCGGCTAGAAAACGCGCGAGGCTGATGGGATAACGCGGGGCGATTTGCATAAGGCATCGCCAGCAGATGCATTGTTCTGCGTGTTTCATCTTTCGGAGCATTTCTACGGCAGTAGACGGCGCTAGCCGCACGGTGAGCCCCGCCATTACGCGCGCAAGATATTCCACCCTTCGGTAGTCTCCTGATTTTCTTTGATCGCGGCCCGGATACCTGGGATCGAGTTTCGCGCGGCAAAATGCTTCTGCACCTTTGTAAAGGATGCGGCGAAAAGGCCAATACTCGATAAACCTGCCGTTCGGAAACTCCAGGCGTGGCTTGAGCCATATCTTTGATTGGCTGTAGATTCTTCGCACTTGGGTGGCTGTCTCAGCTCGCTTCAATGCTGCCCACAGTCGGCTCTCAGAGGGAATCGCCGCGACTTTAATCCGCACCGGGGCCGGGTTCAACATGGCTTCTTCAAATTGATCGTGCTCTTTTTGTACGCGGGAGCGCCAGGTCCGTAGTTCATCCGGCGTTGTGCTAAATTTTTGCTGCCGAATGACACGCGGGGGTTTCCCGAACCCTTCAATGTATAGCTGTTCCTGACCTGCTCCGCTGCGTTTGATAAACAGGCTTGGTACTGCGGCTATTTCCGTCTCGCCTTCAGGATTGCCATCCCGGAGGCCCCTAAATGTGTCAACCCAAAGGCCCTCGTACCTCAGAAGTTCCTCTCCGCTTGCTTCCTTCGGCCTGCCAGGCAGTTTCTTCTCAATGGTTTGCGACACTTTCATCCCCAGATGATGGAAAACGGCATTGAGTTTATCTCGAACTTGGCCAAAACCTGTAAAGCATGAAAAAGGACCTCAAGAGGCGAAATGGCCTGTCGACATAGGGTTAATCAATGAAACGCAAGACACACAAGAAACCTCGTCGTAAGAACCGAAATCACGTTGTCCGCCGGAAGATCAAGTCTTGCTGTGTGAAGGTGCCGACAACGGCGCGACAGTATTTTTTGCTCTCCCCAAGAAACCAGGAGACGTGGGACTCAATTGGCCATGTTGTTTCAAGAATAAGGGAGGGCGTAACACTTCCCAAGGCAGCAAGAGAATTTGGTCTCGCCCCCAAGACTGTTATCACCCTCGGTCGATCTGCGCTGAGAAAACAAAAGAACGGGCGATACGTCGCTAAGAAAATTGACCAACTGCTGAGGGTTGTCAATGTCTTGACTATCGAAGGCAGAAAAGAAATTGCGACGCGCGATTCGCGGCAAGCCAGTCTCGTCGGCGGTCATTGGGCTGCGGTTCAAAAGTTTATTCAAACGGGAGATGACTCGGCGCTTTTGAAGTTTGCAAAAAAGCGGATTGTCGATGCACGCCGGAAGCGCTATCCGTTGCTAACAGACTTGAAGGAGTTAGAGAGGCTGGGTTCGGCGGGAGTGTTGTCATTCGAGTCGATGTATGCAAGTGGTTCGCGATGAAAAAGAAACTGTCTCGCGACCCCATTGCAGCGTTGGAACGTGAGGCGCGCGCGACTAGGCGCGTCGGGGTGGGTAGCCGTTGCGTCGAGTGCGGCGAAGATCGGCCCCTGGCACTGATTCCGGGAACTAATCCAAGGATTTGTGCGAATTGCCAGCGGGAACAACTTGGCCGGTTACCATTCGACGATCATCACCCGGCAGGCGAAGCCAACGATTCGACCACCATACCGACACCAGTCAATGACCATAGAGCCAGATTAAGCCCTCAGCAGTACGAATGGCCGTCAAAGACCTGGGTCAACCCGGACAGCAGTCCCGCTCGTGCAGGCGCGGCCCGTGTACGCGGGTATTGCGAGACAAACGATTACCTCGTTTGTGCGCTCCTGATTCCAAACGCTGAAATGTTGGAAACGCTAGACGAGCATTTGGAAAAGCGCCTCGGTCCTAAGTGGTGGGTCGGGACCGAGATGGAACGTTTTGCACCGAAGCGTAAACCGAAACGAGCAGGCGCGTGAACTCAAACCCAGTTGTACGAAACCCAAGGGCTTCGACGCTTCAGGTTGCAAATTTCACTTGCCAAAGATTCAGAGAGTTTGCGCCTTTAACCGAGCACGTCAAGGAGGGGCGCAGAAGAAGGAGAAAAAAGATGAAGGTAGGAGCATATGTGAAGAACGGAGCACAGCAGGAGCGATTGCCCCTGCTCGATGACCGTTTGTTTAGGAAGTTGCAAAAGAAAGGGGTAGTCACAGGAAAGATAATTTCATGCAGGCAGGTCACCTCTCCAAAGTTCAAAGGACTGGCCATGAATTTCAAGAACGGAACGGCAAAGTTCGCATTCCTGGCCAGTTTCGAGAGATGGGACATAGCAGCGATCGTTCGGCAACTCGGAAGCGAGGAGACGGACGACTGGCTCGGTCAGCAGGTGCATTTCATCATCCGCAAGGGGCAAAAGGGAGGAACGTTCATAAACGTCGAAAACCCGAGGGAGGCTCGCCAGTAAGGGAGCCTTCTCCCAAGTCGGAAATGCTGGAAGCGCTCGACGCATTTATGCAGCAGAAATTTGCCCCTGAATGGTGGGTTTGAACGGAGATGGAGCGGTTTGCACCGGAGCGCAAACGCAAGCCCTGACAGAATTGTGTCCCCCAATCCAGTTTCTCTACCGATTGCAATTCGAGTCTTTCCGGCGCTCAAACCCACCGAACCCAAGCGTCGCAAAAACAAAGTATGGCATCTGCCTCGCGCCATGTTCGTGTTCGACACTGAGACGCGAACGGACGCGAGCCAGCGTTTGACGTTCGGAAGCTATCGATTCTTCGTCGACAATCAATTGCGGGAGGAGGGCCTTTTCTATGCAGACGACTTGCCATCCAAGGACCGCAAGAGGCTGGAAAAGTACGTAGCTGCCCAGAACAGGCGAGGAACCCGCCTCCTACTGTTAACTCTTCGCGAATTCCTCACCAAGCTGTACAAGGCGGTCTACAAAGGCCGCGCTATGTTGGTCGGTTTCAATCTGCCCTTCGATCTTTCACGAATCGCTTTTACTGCGCGGCCAGCGCGAGGACGTTTTGCAGGCGGCTTTTCGTTTGCTATCTGGTCCTACATAAAGTCGGGCGTGGAAAAACCCTCGACTCGTCGCCCCAGTGTCGGTATCAAGCACATAGACTCCAAGCGTGCCTTGAAGGGATTCACGGCCCGTTTTGGACCTGACGCGTCTGATTTGATCCCTGAGGATTCCACCACAGGAGAGCCTGAGAAGGGATACAAGTTTCGCGGGCACATGCTCGACCTGCGAACGCTTGCCTTCGCGCTCACTGATGGAGCTTATTCATTGGACAGTGCCTGCCGTGCCTTTGGCGTTGAACACGGAAAGCAGCAAGTCACCCGCCACGGTGTGGTTACAAAGAAGTATATCGACTATAACCGCCGAGATGTTCAAGCCACGTCGGAACTGGCGGTTAATCTTCTCGCAGAGTATGCAAAACATCCGATCAACTTACAGCCCACAAAGGCATATTCACCCGCTTCAATCGGTAAGGCCTATTTGCGAGCCATGGGAATCGCTCCGATTCTTGAACGGCAACCAGGTTTCCCCGCAGCTTACTTAGGGTTTGCGCAGACCGCCTTTTTTGGCGGAAGAACGAGTGCTCACATTCGAAAAGTCCCCGTTCCCGTTGTCTTTGTCGATTTTCTTTCCATGTATCCGACCGTTAACGGATTGATGGGCTTATGGAAGTTTGTAACTGCGCAGGAGATTCGAGCTTTCACGAACTGCCAGGACGAAGTTGAAAGATTCCTGCGCGGCTTAACACCCGAGAAACTATTTCTCCGGAGCACATGGAATGAACTTCCGGCTTTCGTGAAGGTCGTACCCAATGGCGATCTCCTACCCTCCCGCGCCAAGTACAGTTCAGCAAGCAACGACTTTCAGGTAGCGGTGAACCATCTCTATGCGTCTGACCACGCACCGTTAGAAGGGCTCTGGTTCTCGCTGCCCGATGTAGCGGCCTCCGTTCTTCTTACGGGAAAAGTCCCCAAGATTGTCGACGCATTCAAACTTGTTCCCATCGGAAAGCTCCCCGGCCTGAGACCGGTCCGCCTCAGCGGCGAAGTATGGGTAAATCCTCGAACTCAGGACCTATATCGGACTCTAATTGAGCAACGCAAGTCCCAGGCAAAGAAACAGGGAATGGCCCGGGAAGATGCGGACCGGCTGGATAAAGCCCTCAAGGTGCTGGCAAACGCTACCAGCTACGGTATCTACGCGGAAATGAACCGCCAGGAAACGGAGAAGAGGGTTAAGGTCCGATGTCAGGGAATCGATCCCGAACCCTACGAATGTTCCGTCCTTCACCCCGAAAATCCGGGGGAGTTCTGTTTTCCCCTTTTGGCTTCCCTGATCACGGGGGCCGCTCGATTAATGCTCGCCTTGCTGGAACATTCTGTTTCGGAGCTGGGAACCTACGCCATGGAAGATACCGATTCCATGGCAATCGTTGCGATGAAGCGGGGAGGAATCATTCCCTGCAAGGGAGGAAAGCTTCGTACCGCGAACGGTGAGGAAGGAATCAAAGCTCTAACGTGGAAGCAAGTCCGTCAAATCGTTGCGAAGTTCGAAGCCCTCAATCCTTACAAGCAAAACTTGATTCCTGGTTCCGTCCTCAAGATTGAGGAGGACAACTTTGACCCAAAGACCGGCAAGCAGCGGGAGCTTTGGGGTCTTGCCATCTCGGCAAAGCGTTATGCGCTCTTCCTAAAACCCAGGAAAGGCCAGCCTGTTCTACTACGGGAAGGAATCAACAACAAAAAAGACCGATGGTCGAGGCATGGTCTCGGCCATCTACTGAATCCGACCGATCCCGAGGCTTCCGACCGCAACTGGACCGCCGCGGTGTGGGATGTAATGGTTCGCAAGTCTTTGGGTCTGAGGGTAAAGGAACTGAGGTTTGCCCATCTTCCAGCAATCGGAAGAACTACCGTTAGCAGTCCGGCGCTGATGAAATGTCTTGAATCGCTAAATGCCGGAAAACGCTACTCCGAACAAGTCAAGCCGTTCAATTTTCTTCAGACTTGCCACGTCAGCCCATTCGGTCATCCTGACGGTATCGATCCCGAAAAATACCATCTAGTTTCCCCTTACGATCCCGATCCTCGGAAATGGCTCGATAAAGAATGGATCGACCAATACTCGGGCAAACGGTTTCGTATCACGACGCGCGGTCACTACGGATCAAGGGGGGTCGCGCGAGTTAAGACCTACGGAGATGTAATCACCGAGTACGAGTTCCACGCGGAATCAAAGTGCGCTGATAGCTCTGGGAACCCTTGCGAAAGACAAACAATAGGATTGCTCGGAAGGCGACACATCAAGATCGACCAAATCAAATGTATCGGCAAAGAATCAAACAGTCTGGAAAACGTTGACGCGGGTATGGTCCACTCTGCGGAGAACGCCTATACCATCTACGACGATCCTAAACGCGGAGAATGGATTACAAAGGTTCAGCCAGCCTTGAGGAAAGCGCCTTTAGCTGTTCTTGTCAAAGCGTGTGGGAGCCGTCTGTCTCGACGGGAGACCATCGAATTGAGAGCCGGTCGCAGCAAGCCGCGTCGCAAGACGCGGGATTTGCTGGTTTCGATCCTCAAGGACCTGGGTTCGCTTTGATCCTCATCGAGTTGCTAAAGGTGATAGTTATAGAGTATTTTGGTGCTAGTAGACTAGTTCTCCAGTTTCCATCAAAGAGGCGCGCCTAATGAGAGTTCTTCGCTGGGTCTTCTCTCTTTGTCTGATTTTTGGTGTCTCGTCTTGGCGGTCGGCAGCACAGGAACGCGACACCTCCCATTCCCGCGACTACCAGAACTGCCTGTACGGGCGTTATGGATGTGACCTCAGCCAGCTGTCTGTCAACGAGCAATCAGCGGTTGCGCGCTCCGCTCATGATCGCAACTACCAGAACTGCCTGTACGGGCGTTATGGATGTGACCTAAGCCAGCTGTCTGCCAACGAGCAATCAGCGGTTGCGCGCTCCGCTCATGATCGCAACTACCAGAACTGCCTGTATGGGCGATTCGGATGCGACCCAGCACAGCTCATTGCTGACGAGCAGAAAGCGGTTGAAAGCTCCGCTCATGACCGCAATTACCAAAATTGTCTGTATGGGCGATTCGGGTGTGATTCGAGTAAGCTAACTGCCGACGAGCGACAAAGCGCGGCATCTTCCCCGAGCGCACTTGAATCTTCAACAAGCACCGGGTCCGGGAGTACACCAGGCGGAACCTCAGGCAGTACGGATCCAGCGTGCGCCGAGAATGGTTCCTGCTATGGAGACATCAGCGAAAGAACAGGCCGACCCAAGACGGTTCAAGTACAAGGTTACTATCGAAAAGATGGGACCTACGTTCGGGGGCACTATCGTTCGGCACCTCGGAGACATTGATTTCGCCTTTGCGTGGAAATAGGTCGCAATGAATCTTGTCCACTTCCCGGCGTCAATTTCGGGACCAGAAGGAACTTATGCTCTCTTCACCGAGAAACCTGAAGTTGCAGTCGTCTTTGTCCACGGCTTTCTGGGCGATCCACGGAAGACTTGGTATAACTTCCAAGGCTTAGTTGACGAATTACAGGCTTCTTATCATGTTTGGGGAAGAAGCGATTTGTTCTTCTATAGCTATCCGAGTCGAGGTCAAATCAAGCCCCTCGCGGAACAGTTTCGAGAATTCCTCGATCAGACATTCCCACGGCATGGTCGGAACCAACAATTCTACCCGCCTCCTCAGCGACCGCAGGGATATGCTTTGCCTTCCGGGCGCATGATGACAGTTCCTACAAAGCAATCCAGTCCTTACAAGCTGTTGATTTTGGTTGGGCACTCAACGGGAGCAGTAATAATTAGAGAAGCGATTCTACAAGAGATACGCCCTCTGACGGCAGAGCAGATCAATAACGCAACAGGAAACAACGCTTTCATCATAAACGCATTACTTCGCTTCTTCGCGCCGGCCCATCGAGGAGCGATGTGCTCAGGACTTATAGGGGCATTGCTTCACCTTTCTGTCTCAGAATGGCTGCTGGCCTTGATGCTCTACTCGAATCCGCTTTTTGTAAGCTTACAGAAGGGCAGTCCTGTCCTAGAAGACATTAAGAAGGAAACGGAAGAACTTCAGGACAAATTCCCAAACATTTCAGCATTAAAAGCCATTTCGCTATTCGGAGCGAAAGACAGCATCGTTTACATAGGTAAATACAAAGCGGACGTGGATTGTCCCACAGAACCAAACCAGACGCATACATCGATCTGTAAACCAAGCAAGGACTATTTTAGGCCGTTGGAGTTTGTGATCGATGGCATTAGTGCAAGAACGGCAAGTCTCTAATCTTATTTTCTTTTTGCGGGATCGCTGGCAGTTTGTCTGTCAGGATGCAGCTGCAAGCGAGAAGAACATCTTCCTTAGTCAGGAGTATCTCAGTTGCGCAGTGCTAGAGTCTTTTTTCTGGCTCGATCTCGGAGTGCAAACCACCTATTTCCCAAAGCCAGAGGCTCGTCGTGTCACCTACGAATACTTTCCACAATTCCTAAAGGCTTACGAACACATTCAAGAAAAGCTGCTCATTCAAAAGTTTTCACCACCGCTGCAGCGGATTCTGGATTCTGAATTTAGCGGCCGAACTGAGCTGTTTTCTCTTACCGAAGGGGTTAACAATCTCCCGGAGGAAACGCTTATTCCTTTGCAGGCTGTTCTTTTGCTCGGAAACGGATTCGCGCGCGACAGGGATACCCAAACGATTACCGACTCGCTGGTCTTCAAAAGCACGCCCGAGTGGAATGATGTTATGCGTGAATTCAAGGAAGTGAACGAAAAAGCAAAACCCGGAAGCAAGAGATTCGTGCAGGCGAGGGATGCTATGTCCTCGACGGTCCTTAAAATAGTGCAATACATGGAGTGCTTCCGTGACCTTCTCTTGGATTTCGACAAGGCTACAAACGTCTCCGAATCGAGACGAACCGCAGACACAGCTACGCTGAAACAGCGCATAAAGGAGATACAAGCTTGGCAACTTGATTTTAGGGAGCGCCTTGTCTTCGACAGATTCCTGGAATTTCTGCAGTTGGCGCTTGAGCTTTGGGGACATGGCGCGAAAGATGGGCCGATTGAGCACCGGACAAGAATCACCCCCGCAATTGTCCGCGCTGTTCGCGTACTGATGACGGACTGGGGAGCGCCACCCTTGGCACTCGAAGTCGGAGCAAGCTAACCACAATTCCATCTCCGGTCTGCAAGCGATGACTTCACAATTCTGTAAAAGAGGGCAGTTTCGCCTGCCCCTATCCCCTATCCCGGCGGACAGTTGACGCTCGAACGCGGATTCAGTAGCCTCAACTTGCATCTTCAGCTGCTGTCTTTTGCGCTTCTTGTTTCTATTCGACGGGGGGACTTGCAATGGGCAACAAGAGCGATTCGTCTATTTCTCGCCGTGAATTTGCGCGCCGTGCCGCCTTCGCTTCTGCGGCCGCGTCTTTGGTTCCCGCGGAGCTTCTCAACTCGCAAACTGCCCCCGCGCCTCTTCCGGCGCAGCAACACCCAAACTCGCCCAAGCTTTCGCCGGAAAGCCAGGCCGAAGTCGAATCACGGATTCAGGCCATCTTCGCACAGTATGGAAAGCGCCTCTCTGATGCTCAAAAGACCGATATTCGACGGTTGGCCACCGAAGCGCAGCCGCCGCTCGATCGGTTGCGTGCCTTTGCCACGGACAACGGAGACGGTCCGGGACTTTACCTTAAGCCGCTGATAGAACGGGAACGAAAGCCCACGCCAATGCCGGCAACACCAAGAGCGGCGAGTACTCCGAAGGGTTCCTGAGGAGCAATCTCGAATGCCTGGCGAAGAACTTTTCCATCTATCATTAAGCGAACTCGCAAAACGCATCGAGGCGAAGAAACTCTCGCCCGTCGAACTAACACAAATCTATCTCGACCGCAGCCAAAAATTCGGACCGCGTTATAACGCCTATGCCCTCTTGACGCCGGAGATTGCCCTCGAACAAGCGAAGGCAGCGGAAAAGGAAATCCAGCGCGGCCACTACCGAGGCCCGCTGCACGGGATTCCTTTCGCCGCAAAAGACTTGCTCGCAGTCAAAGGACTTCCGACGACATGGGGC
This sequence comes from Acidobacteria bacterium 13_2_20CM_57_17, assembly GCA_001914785.1. Lineage (GTDB taxonomy): Bacteria > Acidobacteriota > Terriglobia > Acidiferrales > UBA7541 > Acidiferrum. Next base: position 44,842 of record MNDE01000142.1, read on the forward strand.
GCCAAGCCTTATGCGAACCAGGTATTCGATTACAACGCGACCGTGATCGATCATCTGCGCGGCGTGGGCGCGGTGATGCTCGGAAAAGCCTCGATGATCGAGCTCGCGGGCGGAATGGGCTATCGCTTTGCCTCCGCGTCCTTGCAGCTTGAAGCCAAAAACCCCTGGGATACCACCTGCTGGACATGCGGCTCCTCTTCCGGCTCCGGCGCAATCGTCGCCGCAGGTCTGGCAGCTTTTGCCATCGGCACGGAAACGTGGGGCTCCATCATCTGTCCCTCGGCCTTTTGCGGAGTGAGCGGTCTCCGGCCAACTTACGGCCGCGTCAGCAGGTACGGCGCGATGGCCCTCGCCCCTTCGATGGACAAGATCGGACCAATGGCGCGGAGCGCCGAGGACTGTGCGCGCATCTTCGCCGCGATCGCGGGCCATGACCCGAAAGATCGGGGTACCGTGCCAATCGATAAGGGTGCATTCACGTATTCGCCATCCATGGAATTGCATGCGCGCCCTTTGAAAGTCGGCTGGCTCACCAACGCGTGGAAATCGCTTGCCCCGGGCGTTGCGAAGCCCATCGACGCCGCCAACAGAATCCTCAAGAGATATTTTTCGAGCGTGAAGGATGTCGCCTTGCCTGTTGGCCCCTGGGAGGACGCTGGCAATATCATCGTTGCCGTCGAGAGCGCCGCTTCTTTCCGCTCCCTGATCCGCTCGGGACGCGTCAGCGAATTAACCGATCCACTGGGGCAAATTGCGGGCTATGTGAACGAGCAATACTCCGCTGCCGATTACTTGCAGGCCCTTAAAGTGAGGGAAATCATCCAGAAAAAAATGGATTCCTTGTTCGATACATTTGACGTCCTCGCTACAGCATCGCAGCCTGTTCCAGCGACGCCGCTGACTTTGAATCTGGAAACCGATCTCGCTTTTCCCGATCCCCTCGGCGGCATCGGCAATATCTGCGGGCTTCCGGCAATGTCCGTTCCTTGTGGATTCACGGACAAGAATCTTCCTGCCGGGTTGCAATTCGTAGGCAGAGCCGGTGACGATTACGCGGTAATTCAGGCAGGGCGAACCTTCCAACTGCACACTGACTGGCATAAGAGACATCCAAGGATTCACTAGCAACCTGCGGCTTCGGGTAAGCTTCAGAATTTCATGAACCGCGAGAAGAACAATCCCTGCGCGCATCCTGAGGACGCGATGAGGAGGCAATTCTGTTATGCACAACATTTGGAAAGACATGTTTGTGATCGGACTTCCCCTGGCGGAAAAAATCCTTCGGCCGATCATCGTTTATGCGTTTCTGGTCATCAGCCTCCGGCTCTCCGGGAAACGCGAGCTCGTCCAGCTCAACCCATTTGACCTGGTCGTCTTGCTGACACTCTCGAATACCGTGCAGAACGCCATCATCGGCGAGGACAATAGCGTTCTGGGCGGAATCATCGGCGCCACTTCTCTGCTCGTCACCAACTATCTGGTCGTTCGCTTCCTCTACGACCATCGCAAGCTGGATCAGTTGGTGGAAGGCAGGGCTGACGTTTTGGTGGAGGGCGGCAAGGTGCGCACACGGAATTTGAAAAGAGAGCTGATTACCGTGCCGCAGCTCGAAGCGGCCGCACGAAAGCAGGGCTTCGATTCTCTTTCCGAAGTCGAACAGTGCGTGCTGGAGCCTGGCGGGACACTTACATTCCTCGGCAAGAAACCCGCCGTCGAAGACGTCCGCCACCAGGAATTGCTCGGGAAGCTGGAACGCCTGGCACAGGAAATCGCTTTGTTGAGAGGTTCACAGCCCCCGGCGCGCGCTTAGACTCTCAGGCAGTTCGATGCCCTCGCTCATTCCTCAACTCTCCTTTTTCGCGATTAGTCCGCAGATTCGGAAGAAATCACCTGAAACGCTTCGTGAGCCGCCGCCAATGTTCGGTCTATATCTTGAGGCGTGTGCACTGCCGAAACAAATGCAGCCTCAAACTGCGACGGCGCCAAAAATATTCCTCGGTCGAGCATCTCTCGAAAAAACCTGGCGTATCGCTTGGTGTCGGAGCGCTTGGCATTCGCGTAATTTTTCACCGGCCCCAATGTGAAAAATACGGTGGCGAGCGAGCCGATAGCATTGACTTCCCCAGGAATCCCCGCCTCCGCCAGTCCCGCGCAGAGACCAACTGCCAGACGCTGCGCCATTTGTGTTATCTCGTCGTACAACCCTGGTTTCGTAAGTTGTTTGAGCGCGGCGATACCGGCGCTCATCGCCAATGGATTCCCCGCCAGCGTACCCGCTTGATACACCGGGCCGAGCGGAGCCACTTGGTCCATCAATTCAGCGCGTCCGCCATACGCCGCCACGGGAACACCGCCTCCGATAATCTTGCCGAGCGTCGTAAGATCTGCTTCAACACCAAAATTGTCTTGCACGGAGCCGTTGCGAAGACGAAATCCCGTGATCACTTCATCTACGATAAGTAGTGCGCCGTTCTTTTTGCAAATTTCATGCAAGCCCTTCAAGAAATCTGTCTCCGGCACCACAACTCCCATGTTCGCTGCAATCGGTTCGACGATGACCGCAGCAATCTTGCCTTTGTGTTGGGAAAATACGCGTTCAACCGCGCCAAGATTGTTATACGGCACGTTTAACGTCAACGCAGCCAGCGGCGCAGGCACTCCGGGGCACTCCGCAATTCCAAGTGTGGCGAGACCGGAACCCGCCTGTGACAGGAAACTGTCCGCGTGCCCGTGGTAGCAGCCCTCGAATTTAACGATGAAGTCCTGCTTCGTCACCCCACGCGCCAGCCGCACTGCACTCATCGTTGCTTCCGTGCCGCTTGAGACAAAGCGAATCTTTTCAATAAATGGAATCGCGCGCGTAATCAGCGTGGCCAGCTCCAGTTCGAGCTCGGTCGTCACGCCGAAGCTCGTGCCGCGCCGCGCCTGCTCGGCAATCGCTTCGCTGATGGCGGGATTCGCATGTCCCAGGATCATCGCGCCCCAGGAGCACACGTAATCCAGCAGTTCATTCCCGTCCGCGTCGTAGAGGTATTGCCCGCTGCCACGCTCGATGATCAGCGGCTCCCCTCCTACGGACTTGAACGCTCGCACAGGACTATTCACGCCGCCGACCAACACGTTCTCGGCGCGCTCGAAAATTTCGCGCGAACGCTTGCGCTCGCGTTTCAACCGCGGTTGCGCTGTACTCATGCTTTCTCGATCAAACTAGCACGCCTTCAGCCAGCGGGCGACATCCTTGGCGTGGTAGGTAAGAATGATTTCCGCTCCGGCACGCCGGACGCCCGTCAGAATTTCCAGGACAACTCGCTGTTCGTCCAGCCAGCCCTTCTGCGCCGCAGCCTTGACCATGGAGTACTCTCCGCTGACATTGTAAGCCCCCACCGGAACATCAAACGCGTCACGCACCCGCCGGATGACGTCCAGATATGCCAGCGCAGGCTTGACCATCACCATGTCCGCGCCTTCTTCGAGATCAAGCTCTACTTCCTTCAGCGCTTCCCGCGCATTGGCAGGGTCCATTTGATAGCTGCGCCGGTCGCCAAACTGGGGCGAAGATTGCGCCGCCTCACGAAAAGGTCCGTAGAAGCCGGAACAATATTTCGCGGCATACGAAAAAATCGCCACGTTCTCAAACTTGTGCTCGTCTAGCGTTTCGCGAATAGCGCCCACGCGCCCGTCCATCATGTCCGATGGCGCTACGATGTCGGCGCCGGCACGAGCGTGCGAGAGCGCCTGCTGCGTAAGAATGGTAACAGTCGAGTCATTCGATACTTCGCCATTCTCAACTACGCCGCAATGCCCATGATCCGTGTACTCGCATAAGCACACGTCTGTAATCACGAGAAGCTTCAGCTTCGCTTTGCGAATCGCTTCAATAGCGCGCTGAACTACGCCCTGTGCACTAACGGAGCTAGCGCCGCGCGGGTCTTTGGATTCCGGTAACCCAAAAAGAATGATCCCTGGAATCCCCAGCGACTCAACCTCACGGCACTCCTCCACAATTTGGTCTACAGACTGCTGATGGATGCCCGGCATGGAGCTGACTTCCTGGCGGACCTTTGTTCCCGGGCAAACAAACATCGGATAAATCAGTCCAAACGTGCTGAGCCGCGTTTCTCGAACGAGGCTACGCAGCGCCTCGTTCCGCCGCAATCGCCGCGGCCGATGGGTGGGGAAACTCATTGTCTTTTTGCCCCCGCTGACGCTTGTTTCATGGTGCCCGCAAAATGCTCTTCCAGCGCTTCTACGACCGCCGCTGCCGTAGTATCGGCTGAAATCACCGGCCGTCGCACGCCTGCTCCCCGCAATGCATTTGCCGTGACTGGTCCAACCGCCGCAATCGCGAGTTTATCTTGCAGAGCGCGGAATTCCTCGCTGCCTAGCAGCTCCCCGAAGTGTTGGACGGCTGAAGGACTAAAAAAAAGCACTGCGTCCGTACTACCTTCGGCGATTTGTCTTAAGTGCCTTTCGTCAACTGCGCTCGGTCGAAGTGTGCGATAGGCGATCACTTCAGTGACTTCCGCACCATATCGACTTAGTGCCGATGGCAAATCTGGATTTGCCCGATCGCTTCGCGGCAAAAATATTTTCGATCCTTGAAGCCGATTCCCTAATTCGCCCGCCAAGCCCGCACCGCTGTGCGTTTCCGCAACGTACTCGACCTGGAATCCAGCCTGCCGGGCCGTTTCGCCGGTAACTGGACCGACGCAAGCAATTCGCGGTTTGCTCTCAGAGCGAACCAAGCTGCGTTTCAACTCTTCGCCGCGCTTTACCACCGCGCGAACCGCCTGTGCGCTGGTAAGAATCATCCAGTCGAATCCCTCGATTTCAGCCAGCGCCGCATCGAATGGCGCAAAATCTTCCGGGTCCGCGAACGAAACCAGAGGAATCACTACCGGAATCGCCCCACGCGCTGAGAGTTCCCGCGCCAGTACTTCGCTCTGCGCCGCGGATCGCGTGATGACGATTCTCTTCCCCGCCAAACTCTTTGGAGTTACTTCAGCCACGCTGCCGGCTCACTTCTTCCAGGATGGACTGCGCCCCCGCCTCGACGAGCAGTCGCGCCATGTGCTCTCCAAGTTGCGCCGCTTGATCCGGTGGAGCTGTAGCGCGTTGCTTCACGTATTGCGACCCGTCCACCGAACAAACGCACGCATCGAGCAAAAGCTCCCCGCGCTCGACCCGCGCCCATGCGCCCAGCGGAACCTGGCACCCGCCCTGCAACGCCCCCAGCAGTGCGCGTTCCGCGATAATTGCCGTGCGAGTCTCCGCGTCATCCAAAGGCGCCAGAAGGTCTCCCGCTTCCGCGTCTTTCAATCGGCACTCCACTCCAATCGCGCCCTGACCGACCGCAGGCATGCACACTTCCGGTGAAAGCACCTCCGAGATTCGCTTGCTCAATCCCAACCGGTCGAGGCCTGCTTTGGCAACCATCACTGCTTCATATTCGCCGCTTTCCACTTTTCTCAATCGGGTGTCGACGTTGCCTCGCAGGTCGCGGAGGTCGAGGTCCGGGCGCAAGTGCCTCAACTGCGCCTGCCGTCGCAGACTGCTCGTTCCGACGCGCGCTCCATACCGCAAATTCGCCAGCGTGGAGCCTACCAGGCAATCGCGTACGTCATCGCGCCGGCAGACCGCAGGAAACATAAACCTCGAAGGAATATCGGTCGGCACATCTTTTACGCTGTGCACCGCAAGGTCGATCGTTTCCTCCAGCAGCGCATCCTCCAGTTCCTTGATAAATATTCCCTTGCCGCCAATCTGCGTCAGCGGTGCGTGCTGCATCTTGTCGCCGCTTGTTTTGATGATCACAATTTCCGCTTCCACGCCGGTCGCAACAAACAGCTTCTTGCGCACCGATTCCGCTTGCCACTTGGCAAGCATGCTGCCGCGCGTACCGATCCGCAAGATTCTCACGGCTTTTCCCTGTTCGAAAGAAACACGTCGCGCAGCGCTTCGACGTTTTGAATCTTTCGCCGGAGTTCTCTTTCGCCGCGCAAACGTTCTGCCGGCTCCAAGAGAAGCTTCTCCAACATTTCATCCATCAATCTCTCCACGTGTGCGCGGTCAGTCTCAGTCAAATGTTTCATGGGTTCCATGCGCGCGCGAAGGAACGAAGCGCGTTCCTCCCGCAACTTCATGCGCAACGCATCCATGAGCCCAACCAGTTCGACGCTTGCTTGCCAGGAAAGGAACTTATCTACATGCTCATCCACGATGCCTTGCGCTTTGGGGATTTCGCTTTCGCGGGCACTGCGATTCTGCTGCACGACCTCGCTCAAGTCATCCGTGTTATAGACGTATACGTTGTAAAGTTCCGCGACATCCGGCGCTATATTCCTCGGTACGCCCAGGTCCATCAGGAACAACGCGCGATTTCCCCGCGCCGCCATCGCACGCTCGACGACATCGCGGCGTAGCACCGGCTCTTCCGCGCTAACCGACGACACGACTACATCCGGTGACTGCAGCGCTGTATCCCACTCTCCCCACTCGGTCACTCTTCCGTCGTACTGTTTGGCCAGATCCTCCGCCCGGTCGCGTGAGCGGTTCATCACCCGGAGTTGTGCGACCCCACGATCCCGCAGGTGCGCAACTACTTGCTCGCTGATCGTTCCCGCACCCAGTACCAGCGCCCTGTGCCCGTTCAACTTTCCAAAAATGCGTTCCGCCAGTTTGACGCCCGCGGATGCCACTGACATGGGCCGCGTGCCAAGTTCCGTCTGCGTTCGCACCCGCTTTCCGACTTCCAACGCGCCTTGAAACAAGCGATTCAATACCGGCCCGGTCGCTCCGCGCTCGTGCGCGAAGCGGTACGCTTCTCGGACCTGGCCCAGGATCTCCGCTTCGCCCAGCAACATGGAATCTAGTCCGGCTGCAACTCGAAAAAGGTGCCGCACCGCCTCCTGATCGTAGTGGTGATAGAGCGACACGCCCAGAACATCCGCACGCACTGAATGAAACTCGCTGAGAAACGTAGAGAGTCCCGGGGCGCATTCATGCGACGATTCCGGCGGCACCCCATACACTTCGCTGCGATTGCAGGTGGAAAGCACCAGCGTCTCTTCGAGAATCCCCCGGGCGCGCAGCTCCTCGGCCGCACGCTGCGCCTGCTCGGCGGTAAACGACACTTTCTCGCGCACCTCAACGGAAGCAGTCCGATGATTCAGTCCAACGAGAACAATTTCCATGCCGCGGTTCGCTTGCTCCTAAAAATACCGGTGGCTATGCGAGAGATACAGGTTTACAACCGTAAAGCTCAGCACCACAATCACAAAATTGAAAATGCACAATTTTGATGCCCGTGCCCCACGCCACGCCGTTGTCCGCGCCAGTCGGAAATACAGCGCATACAGCGCCAGCACGAGCAGGGTGATCACGTACTTCGGATCGTAAAACGAATATTGGCTGCTCAGCCGATCGACCCACACGAATCCCAAGACTGTTCCAATCGCAATGGAAACCAAACCAACCAGCACACTCGACTGGCTCATCTGCGCCAGCAGTTCCAGTGGTGGAAGCCGCCAGACCACATCGCCGACCTTGTGCCTTCGCAGCAGCCTCTCTTCACCAAGAAAAATGAGACTGAGAACAAAGGAAAGCGCAAATGCTGCATACGCCAGGATGCTCAGCGCCACGTGCAACGCAAAAATGGCACCGTGCGCAGCTGGCGGCGGGAGTCGATCTGCGGGAGCGAGATGCGCCGCCAGAAAGAACACCAAAATGAAGGGCAGAACGAAAGCTCCGACCGATCGCTGCCGGTGATATAACTCCAGCCCTAGATAAGTTACTCCGAGAAGCCAGCCAAACAGTGACATGGATCCGTACAAATCATGGTAGGGAACCGTGTGCAGACCTCGGGATCTCTCCAATAGCGCAAAATAATGCGCGATCAGGCCCAGGCCTAGGAGCACCGAACCCAATCTGCCCGTGAGCTTGCTTCCCGTACTCAAAAAGCGAACGTACAACCCGAAACTCAAGAGATAAGCCAGCGCCGTCAAGACTGGGAATAAATGGTTCATTCTTTGTGCCGGAGCACCATTGCTCATCCAAGCTCGCGCACGCTACTCCTGGTGGCCCGTCTATGCGCAGTTAGGCCGATTCCTCGGCGTTTCGAGTATAGCCCACACAGGCTAGTGCTCGCACATTTGGCCGGCCATGGCGCTCGTATCAGCAAGACAGCCCCAGATTTGCTATCCTTGATCCCTCTGGCGGACTATGGCCCCACAACCTGCGCCCATCAACCGGAAAGACTTGTTCCTGCGTGCCTGCCGCGGTGAAATCCTTCCGCGCGTCCCCGTCTGGCTGATGCGCCAGGCTGGCCGATACCTTCCCGAATACCGCGAAATCCGCGCAAAGCACGCATTTCTCGAGGTTTGCAAGACGCCGCAACTTGCCGTCGAAGTTTCCATCCAGCCCTTGCGCAGGCTCGGCGTCGACGCCGTCATCGTTTTCTCGGACATTTTGATTCCAGCGGAAGCCATGGGCCTGCAATTGGAACTAGGCGACGCCGGTCCCAACCTGCCCAATCCAGTCCGCTCTAAATTGGATGTCGACCGGCTACAAATGTTCGACCCTGAGGCAGAGACCGGCTTCCTGCCCGAAACTATCCGTCGCATCGTCAAATCCGTCGGTCCGGAGGTTCCCGTTCTCGGTTTTGCAGGCGCTCCTTGGACTCTTGCCTGCTATATGGTCGAAGGCAAAGCCAAGGAAGGATTTGCCACCGTCAAGAGCTTTCTCTACCACGAACCGAAAGTCTTCCGCGCGCTCCTTCATCGCACTGCCCAGGCGACAATTCCTTATCTGAAGGCACAGATCGCCGCCGGCGCGACCGCGGTTCAGTTGTTCGATACTTGGTGCGGCGAACTGAACTTGCAGGATTACGAAGACTTCGCGCTACCCGCCGTGCAAGAGGTTATCGCTGGCCTCGGCGGCTCGGTCCCGATGATCTATTACACCAAGGCGTCGCAGCATTTGCTTCCCGCCGCGGCCCGCTCCGGCGCAAATGTTCTAAGCGTTGACTGGCGCGTGGATTTGACGGAGATTCGAAAGACGCTGGGACCCAAAATCGCGCTGCAAGGAAATGTCGATCCCGCCGTCTTACTCGGCCCTCCCGAGAAAATCCGCGATGTAACTCTGTCCACCATTAGCTCTCTATCTGGCCAGGGTCACATCCTCAACCTCGGCCATGGCATTTTGCAAAATACGCCAGTTGAGAACGCTCAATTATTTGTTGACACAGCCCTGAGTGCGCTGATTCAGCGTGCAACGACTGTTGCGCATGTGCGGTAGGAGACGCTAAGCATGAGTCTCGCCCATCCCAGCCTCGATCAGATGCGCGGCGAGCTTCATGTCGGCGAAGATTTCCTCGCAAAGTACAATCGTCCCGGCCCGCGCTACACCAGCTATCCCACGGCGCCTATTTGGAACGACGCTTTCGGGCCCGCCGATCTCGAACGTGTGCACGAAGAAGCCGAGCGTGTCCGGACGCCCGTCTCGCTCTATATGCACATCCCTTTCTGCGAGAGCCTGTGCCTCTTTTGCGCCTGCAACGTCGTCATTCAGAAAAACAAAAGCGTCGCGCCTCCCTATCTTGAAGTCCTGAAGCAGGAGACGAAGCGCATCAGCCGCAGCGTCTCCAAGACTCGCCCCGTCGTGCAGTTCCACTGGGGCGGCGGCACTCCAACCTATCTGACGCCCGAGCAGATCGAGGATTTGTTCGCGTTCACCAAAGAGCATTTCCATTTCGACGCTGAAAGCGAGATTGGCATCGAAGTCGACCCGCGCGTAACTTCCCTCGCGCATCTGGAGACTCTCCGCAAGCTCGGCTTCAACCGCCTCAGCATGGGCATTCAAGACTTTCAGACTGAAGTCCAGCAAGTCGTCCACCGTATCCAGCCTTACGAAATGACCCGCGACCTACTCTTCGCCGCGCGCGAACTCGGCTTCGATAGCATCAACGTGGATTTGATTTACGGTCTTCCCTACCAGACCGCCGAAACGTTCGCACACACCGTCGATCAGATCGTCGGCCTCGCGCCGGACCGCATTGCTCTCTTCAGCTACGCTCACGTGCCGTGGCTGAAAAAACAACAAGGCTCCTTCGCCGCGCACCTGCCCGAAGGCATGCACAAATTCGAGATCTTCCGCACGGGCCTTCTCAAGTTTCTCGACGCCGGCTATCTCTACATCGGGATGGACCATTTCGCAAAGCCCGGCGATGAGCTCGCCGTTTCGCAGCAAAACCGCACGCTGCACCGCAATTTTCAGGGCTACACCACCAAGGCCGGCGCCGACCTCTACGGCATGGGCATCACCGCCATCAGTGGCATTCAAGGCGCCTACGCGCAAAATTATCGCGATATCCCTTCCTGGGAAAAGGCTGTCGCCGAACGCGGCCTCGCCACCATGCGCGGGTATCAGCTTTCGAATGAGGATCGCCTGCGTCGCGCGGTGATTAGCCGCCTCCTGTGCCACACCGTTGTAATCAAAGACGAAATCTCGCGCGAATTCGCGATCGATTTTGACGAGCATTTCGCCGAAGAGCTTCGCCGCCTCGAGCCATCCCGTCAGGATGGCCTCGTGCTCCTCGATGGTGGCGAAATCCGCGCCACCTGGCTTGGCCGTATCTTCATCCGCAACCTGGCTATGGTTTTCGATCCTTATCTCGAAAAACAGCAGCTCACTGCCAGGCCGCTCTTTTCAAAAACTCTCTGAGCCTGCGAGGATGCTCACATCTCCGTGACCCGTCACGTCCCAGCACTGGTGGTCGGTGGCGGCATCTCCGGCCTAGTCTGCGCTTACGCTCTGCGCAAATCTGGAATCGATGCTCAACTTGTCGAAGCCTCCCCGCGCCCTGGAGGTGTAATCAATTCCGTCACTCGCGACGGCTTCCTTTTGGAATTGGGGCCTCAGAGTTTCAGCAGTACATTCGCCCTTCGCGAGCTTTGCGCCGATCTTAGGATTTTGGATCAACTGCTGCAAGCCCCGCCGCGCGCTCCTCGCTACGTCCTGATCGATGGCTGGCTCCGTCCCGTGCCTCTCAGCCCGCCTGCTTTTTTCATGAGCTCGCTCATCAATGGCGCAACGAAATGGGCCCTCGTGCGCGACATCCTCGGGAAAAGCATTCCTCCCGATGCTGACGAATCCGTTGCCGCCTTCGTTCGCAGAAAATTCTCTTCGCAGCTCCTCGATCGCCTGGTTGCTCCCTTTGTTTCCGGAATTTACGCGGGAGATCCTGAGCGGCTCAGTGTTCGAAGCGCCTTCCCGCAACTTTACGAAGCAGAAAAGACTGCCGACAGCATCGTTCGTGGTATGTTGCGCTCCGCAAAATCGAAGAAGGGCCCGCGCGAGCGCCCCATCCTGCAATCCTTTCGCCAAGGCAACGAAACTCTTGTGCGCGCCCTGGCAAATAAACTCGGTCCTGCGCTTCTCACTTCAACATGCGTTGCCGGAATCTCCCTCCAAAATGACGGTTCATTCCAAGTTCGCCTGGAAAATCGTACCGGCAACGAATCCGTTTCCGCCGATTCCCTTATCCTGGCCACACCTACCGACGTTACCGCCAGACTTCTCGCCGCTCTTGATGCCTCATTCGAATCGCCGCTGAGTTCCATCGATTACGCCGCCGTCGCCGTCGTCTCTCTCGGTTATCTCAAGAAGGGCGTCGGCCACTCTCTGAACGGCTTCGGTTTCCTTGTGCCTCGCTCCGCCGGACTCCGCGTCCTCGGCTCCGTCTGGAACTCGTCACTTTTCCCCGGTCGCGCTCCGCAAGGTCACGCTCTTCTAACCTGCTTCGTCGGGGGAACAACTGATCCCGCCGCTGCAAAGTTGCAACCGGAAGAACTCGCCGGCCTCGTCCACCGGGAAATCTCTCCGCTGCTCTCCATCACGAGCGCACCTGTCTTTTCAAACGCCACAATTTGGCCGCGTGCCCTTCCGCAGTACAATCTCGGTCACGCCGACCGCTTGGCCGCAGTCTCCAAGCTTTGCTCGCGTTTCCCAGGTCTTTGGCTGAGCGGCAACTATTTGCGCGGCCCCGCCATCGGTTCCTGCGTCGACCAAGCTCTCGCTGTCTCCGAAGAAGTTCGCAGCTATCTCGCCGCCTGAGCCTCTTCGTCCGCTAGTACTAATTCTCTTAACTGAAAGCATTACCGATTGTTGATGACTGATTACTGATAACTCATCACTTTCCATACCGCAGCGCTAGCCGCGTCTTTCTCCGCTCCGCTGCTTCGCGGAATCGCCGTCGTTCCTCCGCGGTCTTCAATATCAGCGGCGGAACCAGTTTCGGCTTCTTCGTATGCTCATCAATCGCCACAAACGTCACGTACGCCGTCGTCGTATGCTTGTGTTCCCCCGTGAGCATGTTTTCCGAATACACCTCCACGCCCACTTCCATGGACGTATGGAAGACTCGGTTCACCTGCGATTTCAACGTCACAATTTCGCCCAGGTTCACTGGATTCCGGAAATCGATATAATCCACGGACGCTGTGACTACATAACTGTTCGAATGCCTGTGCGCGGCCAGCGCCGCCGCCATGTCCACAAAGTGCATCACCTGTCCGCCAAGAAGTTTTCCCAGTGGATTCGTTTGTGCAGGCAGCACGATTTCTGTCATCTCGGAACGCGATGCGCTCACCGGCTTCCCGCGCACCTCCGTATCGGGCCCCTTCTTGCTTTCGTTTTTCCGCTTCATTCAAGCCTCTTGCCCCGCGCTGTTGGTCGCCGCCGGCGGCCCCCGTATAATACGGGACGACCCAATGACCGACCAAAAGAAAACCCGCCGCCAGATGCTGGAAGAGTTTGTCTCCAAGAAGCCCGATGATGCTTTCTCCCGCTATGGCCTGGCTATGGAGTGCATGAACACCGGCGACACCACCGCGGCCGACACCCATTTTCGCGCGCTCCTCGAGCGCAACGCCGATTACATTCCTGCCTATTTGATGTACGGCCAGCTTCTCGCCCGCGAATCTCGCGTCAATGAAGCCAAGCAGACTCTCTCAACCGGCATCGCCACCGCTGCAAAGAAGGGCGACCAACACGCCCGCTCCGAAATGGAAGCCCTCTTAAACGACCTGAGCTGATATTTCAGAAGGTATTTCTATCGAGCAACGCCGCGAGCGCTCGCTGAAAAAATTCTGGCTAATCGGCAGGCTTGATCCCTACAGCCGCGTAAACCGCGTCACTCTTGAAGAGACCCCCGTTTTTCATCACCAGCCGGCACCGTCGGATGTCACTGATCTTTTCCGCCGGATTCCCTTCCACTAGCACCAGGTCAGCAAGCTTCCCTGGCCCCATCGACCCAAGATCTTTTCCCTGCTTCAACACTCCAGCAGCATTAAAAGTCGCGATTTGCAGCGCCTTCGCCGGTGGAATTCCCGCTTTCACTTCGAGTTCCAATTCGCGGTGCAGCATAAGTCCAGCCAGAGCGTCTGTTCCGGCCAAAATCGGAATCCCCGCGTCATACATCCGCTTCGTCATCCGCAGCATCGCTGCATAGGAGTCCTTATACAGCTGGTCATTCTCGCTGGTTACCGGCAGTCCGCCGGAATACGCCCCACGCTGCACTTGCGCCGGAAGCCGGCTCAGCACCGGCGCAAAATCTGGTGACGCCACGCCGGGTCGACCAGTGAACATGCTTTCAAACGTGGCCAGCGTCACGTCCACCGTGGTGTGATGCTTCTGAAGCAGTTCGATGAAATCCTTCACCGGCTTCGAGTCCAAATCCAGCTTTGCCGCATTTGCTCCCACGGCGGTAAACCGTTCCGGCGTGCGCGTATCTTTGACCTGCGACGCCAGAAAATTCAGGAATATGAAATTGATGTGTTGCAGTTCGTCGGCGCCCGCTTCCACAAACTGGCTGGCGATCATGCCGTTGGGAACGTGCCCACTCAGCCGCATTCCGCGTTCATGAGCCGTTTTCGCAATTCCGGGAACGAACTCCGGCTTCAGCGAGCTATAAAGTTTGATCTGAATGTAGCCAAGGTCCGCGTAGCGATTGACCGCCGCCTGCGCCTCTTCAGCGGTGTCTGCATACAGCCCGGTCGGCGCCTGGAACGGTCCGTGTCCATCGATGAACCCGGATTTCCAGACGCGCGGCCCGATCGCGGCGCCGCTTTGCCACTGTTTTTCCAATCGTTGCAACTCTTCGATGCTATTTCCCATGTCGCGCACGCTAGTCACGCCGCTCGCGATGTTCAGCAGGCCATCCAGAGGCTGCGCGTGCGCGTGCATGTCGAATAATCCCGGCAGCAGCGTTTTACCCCTGCCATCGATGTGCTCCGCATCCTTAGGCGCTTGGATCAAAGCCGCCGCCCCAGCCTGCACGATGCGCTCGCCCTCAATGACGACTGTCTGGTCCTCTCTCGTCGTCGCCTGTTCCGAATCAAAGACGCGCACATGCTCTATAGCAACCGGGCGGCTCGGGCGCCGTGTCAACTCCTGCCCCAAACGTTCGTACCGCGCGTTCTGCGCCTTTAGCTGCAGGTCGTAGAGTTGCTGGTTCGTGCCCTCCCAGCCCTCGCGGAGGATCGCAAACCACGGCCCTGGAGACGCAAAG
>MNDE01000015.1 GCA_001914785.1 Acidobacteria bacterium 13_2_20CM_57_17
CAGGTTGGGTTGCAGAAACTGTTTGACGGACAGGTTCACACTGATGATTAAATCTGGGTCGGCGTCGGGATTGGCCTTCCAGTCGCTGATCTGCCGGCAAGCTTCGCGCAAGTTCCACCAGCCCAGTTCGCGAATGAGTCCCGTTTCTTCAGCGACGGCAATAAATTCTTCCGGACCAAGTAACCCGCGAGTCGGATGCTCCCAGCGCAACAGGGCCTCAAAACCGGCAATTTTGCCCGAAGCCAGTGACACTATCGGCTGGTAGAAATTGCGAAATTCCTGCCGCTCAAGGGCGCGGCGCAAGTCGGTCTCCAATTGCAGCCGAGCCATTACACTCGCGCGCATATCCGCATCGAATACTTCGAAGCGTGCTTTGCCGAGAGACTTGGCCCGGTACATTGCTGTGTCGGCATCACGCAAGATGTCTTCCGGTTGCTCGTATGCCGGATTGCTCAAAGCAATTCCGATACTCACGGAGGTGAATACTTCTTTGCCACCCAAAACAAACGGAGCCGTCAACGCTTTCATTAGCCGCTCTGCAGCCCGTTTCGCATCGTTCGGATCTTTAAGGTCATCAAGCAAAACAGTGAACTCATCTCCGCCTAGTCGCGCGACAGTAAAGGACTCTCCCAAACGCGCGACCGTATCGGTCGACCTCAGGCACTTTTCCAATCTGTTAGCGACCCCGAGCAAGAGCTGATCACCAATCAGGTGACCGACGCTGTCGTTGATCATCTTGAACCCATCGAGGTCCAAGAATAGGACCGCAAATATATGGTCTTTGCGGCGTTTCGCATGCTTGATAACGCGCCCTAGGCGGTCAATGAAGAGCAGACGATTAGGTAGGCCCGTCAGGGGATCGGAAACCTTTCCTTCCGTGATGTCGGTTTGCGATCCGGCCATCCGCAAGGTTTTTCCCGACGCATCCCTAACTGCCAGCCCTCTGCTTAGCATCCAGCGGAACGACCCGTCCTTGTGCAGCATCCGGTGCTCGCTCTCAAAATGAGGGGTCAGGCCTTTTTGGTGAGCGACAATCTCTTGTTTGACCCTTTCACGATCCGCATCATGAATCCGGTCAAACCACTCTTCGGGTGTGCCTCCGACTTCGCCTTCCTGACATCCCAACATGGCCTTCCAGCGAGGCGAGTAATGCACGAAGTTGGTAAGAACATTCCAGTCCCAAAGGCCGTCGTTGGCGCCCTGAGCCGCCAAGGCATAGCGCTCTTCACTCTCCCTCAATGCTTCCTGCGCCCGCTTGTGGGATAACTGAGTGCCGATGCGCGCGACCGCAACAGGAAAATCAATCGGTTTGGTCAGGTAATCGTTCGCACCCATATCCAGTGCCTTGACGATATCTTCACTCTGATTTTTTGCGGTCACCATAATGACCGGCAGTTCGATAGGAGAGTAGGCCTCGCGCAGAGTTTTCAGTGCATCGAGACCGCTAATTTCCGGCATTTCGATATCCAGAAGCACCAAGTCGACACCTTCTTGCTCGACTCGTTGCAGCAGCTGCCGCGCATTTTCGGCCAACGCAATCTCATAGCCTTTGCGTGCCAGCCTGCGGGCAAGCATGTCCCGGTTCATTTCGTTGTCATCCACAATGAGTAGTCGGTTCTTGTGCGTGTTCATGACACTTTCTTTTCTACGAGCAAACTCTCGATCTTCTCGCTCAAACGGACAAAATCAACCGGCTTCGTGTCATAGTCATCGCAACCAATACCAAGCGCCTTTTCCCGGTCGCTTACCATGGCATGCGCAGTTAGCGCGATGATGGGGATATGACGAGTCAATGCGTTGGCTTTCAAGAGGCGAGTGACTTCCCAGCCATCCATCGCGGGCAGGCTTATGTCCATCAGAATGAGGTCAGGCGCTTCCGAACGCGCCAGCGAATAACCCTTTTCGCCATCCTGGGCCGTTACGACGGTGTATCCTTTCTTCTGGAGCCGCCGTGAAAGCATGTCCCGATTCATTTCGTTGTCTTCGACTAGCAGGATCTTCGGCATGTCAGTTTCTCCTAGTCTTAGGAACCCTAGCTCCGACAGTCTTGCGGCTGGCTGGACCTTCCGCAACATAGGATAAGGGGACCGAATTAGTGTCCGTGATAGAAGTGCGCGCAACCCTGTGTTTTTCTACAAGAACTGCAAGACGGTCGCGATCGACCGGTTTGATAAGATAATTGGAAGCGCCCATGTCCAGGCCCATCGCTTCATTGTCGACGATGGTGACCATAATGACGGGAATATCAGCCAACTTGGAATCGCTCTTGAGCTTGTTTAAGACGGTCCATCCGTCGCACTCGGGCATTACAACGTCAAGCGTTATGAGCAGGGGATCAACTTGTTTGGCAAGCCGAAGGCCTTCTTCGCCGTTCGCGGCCGCGACCACATGGAAATCCAGTTTTGAGAGGAAGCGGGACATCAGATCGCGCACCGACGGGTCATCGTCTATCACCAGGATCGTTTCCATGCCGGCCTTGGTCTCGGACGGTGCCGCAGGAATCTTGCTGGCGCTATCTGACTGTGCGGCTTCTGTTGTCTCGATGACAAGTTGAGCGGGTAAGCGCACCGTGAAGGCAGCACCTTGGCCAGGCTCGCTCTCCACACAGATTTGCCCTTTCATCAGTTGAACGAAGCGGTGCGTGATGGCAAGTCCCAGGCCGGTCCCACCATATTTCCTGGCAATCGAGGCGTCCGCCTGAGCAAACTCTTGAAACAAGTTTTCCTTTTGCTTGGCTGAGATGCCAATCCCGGTATCTCGCACCTGGAATTGAATCCAATCTCGATTCTCGAGCTTGATTTGATCCACATCCACGGAGACAGTACCGTGGTCCGTAAATTTGCAAGCGTTGCTCAGCAGGTTGAACAGGATTTGCCGAACCTTGGTGATGTCCGCCCGCATCGTATTCACGCTGTCCGCCAGATGAACTTGAATCGAGTTGCCATTCTTGGCCGCGGCGGGCTGGAGAGTTGTGACCATCTCCTCGATCACCTGTGACACGTCGAAGTTCTCCAGGTGGAGCCCCATCTTGCCGGCTTCGATCTTCGACAGGTCAAGCACATCATTGATCAAGGACAACAAGTGCTTTCCGGCGCCCTGAATTTTCCGGAGGTCCTGAACATTCTCGACCTTGCCGGTATCCCTGGTTTCCTCTTCCAGCATCTCGCTATAACCGATGATGGCGTTGAGCGGAGTGCGCAACTCGTGGCTCATATTCGCGAGAAATGTGCTCTTGGCGCGGTTGGCTTCTTCCGCCGCGTGCTTGGCCTTGAGCAATTCTTCCTGCGCCTGCTTACGCTGAAATACTTCTTCCTCAAGCTCTTGCGTCCTGGTCTTCAACTCACCGTTAGTGCTCTGCAGCGCGGTATCTCGCTGTTGGATTTCGGAGAGCATAGTATTAAATCCATCGATCAATCTGCCGATTTCGTCGCCATACGTTTTGACCGCTCGGACAGCGTAATTCTTGTTTGAAGAAACCATTCGCATGGTGTCTTCCAGGTGCAAAATGGGCTTTGAAATCAGCCCTTGAAGCTTCGAGGAGACAAACAGGGCGAATAGCCCGGAAACGAGCACAAATATGATGAGGATGTTTGCATACCGTTTGGCGCGCAGACTCCATTGGCGCATGTCGGACTGCAGAAACAGCGTTCCGACGTGCTCCCCGTTTAGGGTGACTTCCTGGAAGACTTCCAGGTACCCCCCTTCAAAGCGGGTGCCTTTCTTTTGCAAATGGATGGGAAGAAACCCGGAAAACGCCGCGTTGCCTCGAAAATAATGAGCAAAGATCTTGCCGTCGGGCTTGTACAAGACAGCGGTGACGATGTCTTCCTTTGCCGTGAGAGCAGACAATGTCGCGGTCGCAGCAGGTTCGTCCTTGAACTCCATGGCTCCCGCGCTGTTGTACCCGATGATTTCAGCCTGAGTCATTAAATCCTGGCGGAGCAAGTTACGAAATGAAACGAGATCGTAAATAAGAAAGCTGACGGAGGACAGGATCAGGGCGATGCTGCTCGTCAACATCGTAATCAGTGTGAGTTTCCGCTTGATGGATAGATTTTGGAGGATCATCCCGGCTTCCTCGTATCCGCGGCTGTGGCTTGTTGGATGATTCTCGCCAAAGTAAGCAATCTGGAACTGATCGTAAGGTCTGCCTGGTGCGCGGCCTCAACGTTGACCTCAAATCGCACTCGGTTGTCTTCCAGGACAAACCGAATCACGCCGCCGCGCTCTGCAAACCCGGGTGTTTCGCCCACTGTAAGAATTGGAAGGGTCTTCACAATCTGCAGCAACTCATCGATGTGCGCTTTTTCTGAAGCCCCCACAAACAGAATTTTGCAATCCCTGAGTTCTCTGAAGTCCGGGCCCCACTTCAGCCGTTTTACAACAAAACTCCGCGCCCCGATTTTTTTGTTTTCGACGATCTGGTCGATGAGGGCTCCGAACGGATCTGTTCCTAGAATGCCGATCACAATTGGCGAGTCAGGCTGAGCAAAAGCGGCCGACGGCCATTCTACGAATTTGGCGAAATTATAAATGAAGCCGGCCTTAATCAAGTATTCCGATGAGTCGCGCGAGTCCGGAGTCTGGGCAAAGGCCTGCGGAGTCCCACTCAGCGAAACACTGAGCGCAACGATCAGAATTCTCAGGCGCCTCAACATCAAATTACCACCCACTGGTAACCGACAGTCTGAAAGCTCGCACTTCAATCAACTAAAACTTCACCGTAATACTTCCAAAGATGCTGCGCTTCACTACGGTCGGCGAGGTGTTTACGAAATCCGGCATAAATTCCAAGTGCCAGTTATTGAGCAAGTTCTGGCCGCCGATCGACAATTCCAGGCTTGTTACCGGCCTCCAGCCCAAATGCGCATCCAAAGAGTAGTAATTGGGTAAGTTCAAGCTGGGAAGGCGGTCCACAAATCGCAGGGTCGTGTCTTGCTCGAAATGTTTCGGCAAGTCGACGGATGACCTCAAATACCATTGATGACGTGGGCTTGAGCCGTTTGGATTGTCGGGAGTCGGGTCCTGACTATCTAGATTCTTGTGTATATCCATCTGCAGATAGCTGTAGGAGCCCATTAGTCTCCACTTGGGAACGACTTTCCAGTCTGCAAACAATTCAACGCCGTATGTTCCGCCGCTCATCTTGTTGCCGGCCACAAACGGAATGACGAAATCGGTCGGGGCAGGGCTCCCTTCGGGAAAAGGCGCACCCGGCTCCGCAGTGCGAAGATTTGAGTAATTGTTGTAGAAGGTAGCTATATCGAGCGAGAGATTCTTGGTTGCCTGCACTCGATAACCGAGTTCGTATGCGAGAAGGTCTTCGGAGTTGAACTCGGAGTTGAACCGGTGACTGCCGAAAACCGCCACGACGGCCGGTAACGGCGTCGGGTTCGCAAGCGTCCCTGGCGGGATAACCGCCGAATTCAGCCGCAGTCCCTCCTCGGTCAAGGCCGGTGTCCGGACGGCGCGTGATACCGCAGTCCAAATCGATTGATTTGGAGTTAGGTTCCAGAGCAATCGTGCGTTTGGCTCAATTTCGAACCCTGTAAATTCGTTGCGCTCGAATTTGGAGCCCAGCGTGATCTGCAGGCGATTGTCGACCAGGCTGATTTCATCCTGCAGGAATGTGCTGAACTGATTCAGCGTGACCTGGTTAGGCTGCAGGGAAACCGTGAAGCTGGCGTCGTTCTTGTCGCGGATCGACCGGTAGCCTAGTCCCCATACAAATTGCTGTGAGTCGCCAACGTGAAACCCGTGCTGGAAATCGAGGTCCAAAATATTCTGGTGGTCGCCGAAAAGAGAATGGTCGGTAATCGTCGTATTGTCGTAGTACATCTGTAACGACATCGAGGATCCTTCGGAAGTATGATTCCACCGCCCGAGGATGTTTCCTCCGCTGTACTTCCCATCATTGGGGAACGTGTTGGAATACGGAGCTGATAGCGAGGCCACAGTCAGGGTCTCGTCAAATCTGCTGCGGTAAATATCTCCTTGCACCGTCAGCGAGTTAGCTCCGGCCGGTGTCCAATCCGCGCGGAATCCTCCGCGCAGGGCATCCCAGCCGTCGTGAGCCGTCATACCCGATGGATATGGATATGCAGAAGGGCCCCAATCAAAATACTTTGTGTACGCTCGGTAGTATGTGTTGTCGCCCAGTTTGCTGCCGAAACGAACACCGCCGGCAGCTCGTTCTTCCGTTCCGGCTCCCGCCGTTACGATCGCCGACTGGGTGGCTTTGGCCTTCTTGGTGATGACGTTGATGACGCCATCCACGGCATTAGCACCCCACAGCGTCGCTCCGGGGCCACGGATCACTTCGATCCTGTCCACGTCCTCCAACATCACGTCCTGGACATTCCAATACACGCCGGAAAACAGAGGTGTGTACACGCTGCGTCCGTCAATCAAGACCAGCAGTTTGTTGTCGAAGCGTCCGTTGAAGCCGCGCGAACCAATGGCCCACTTGTTCTGATCAATTCGTGCCACTTCCAGGCCCGGGACCAGTCGCAATGCTTCGGGAATGCTGGTCGCTCCGGACCGCCGGATATCTTCCTGCGTTAGCACGAAAATCGCCGCCGCGGCGTCCGCCACTTTTTGCGTGCGCTTGGAGACGGAGGTCACCTGCATATTCCACAGGTCTTCCAAGCTCACGGCAGTAACGTCAACGTTCCGCGAATTCTGGGCCACGGCGCTACCTGCGAGTACCACGGAGAGAAACCCAGCTAAGAAAATACGCCCAGCTTTTATCACTGGGCCGGTTTTGTGGTCGCGATTTGGCAACATATTTAGTTTCCCTTCTTGAAAATCGTCGGCAAGACGAGCGCACGCTTCCGGGCGCTGAACCATCTCGGACAGTCGGATCGAGTCTTTTCCCCGTTCCCGATCATTTCGATTCGTTTTGTCATTCATTTACGCACGCCAGCCAAACACTTTCGGCGATCAGAATTAAGTTATTGGCCCATTTCAATCTTGGCCCATTCCTCCCGCACTTCTTGGAGTACTTCCCCAGAAACCCCCAACTGATGGCACAAAGTTCTGCAAGCCGGAGATCCACTCATAAACCTTTCTCCCCAGCTACCGTGAAGACTGTCGAATACGTAAGCGAGTCCGGCCGGCGAAGATATTCGAGGAACGCCCGTGACTGTTCTTCCGCTTCGCTTGCACCGCCGAGTACGCGAGCCAACTGTGGCTTGGCAATCTCCAGCTTCAATTCCCACTGGTGCAAAATGTGCGGATCGGCCTCGCCCGCGATTAAGTGGTAGCATTCGACCTGGACATCAATTTTCGTCAGCCCAGCATTCCGCGCCAACCAGAAGAGTTTCCTGCCCACAAACGGATCGAAACCGGTTGCACTCAGAGCTTCCACAACTCTCTCGAGCGTTCGCTGTACCGAGGGGTCTTCCGGGTAGTGCCACAACAGTTGGCCATCCAGGTCCTGCAGCAAAATAGTGCCGCCCGGCTTGCAGACTCTGGCCATCTCAGACACTGCTCGTTCTTTTTCCTTCAAGTACTGCAACAACATGCGGCAGTACACCAGGTCGAAGCTATTGGACCGAAACTCCATCGACTGAGCATCCCCGCAAACAAATCTGACGCGTGAATTCTCGCGGTTTTTCTCCCTGGCTTGCTGCAAACGGCCCTCGCTCACGTCTATGCCCGTTGCTTTAATTGAAGAATCCAACTGGGTTACGGCGCGCAAAATAACGCCAGGACCGCATCCCACTGAGAGGATCTCTGCGCCCGGGCAGACGCGGTGCGCCAGGTACTTTTGCACCCAGGTGTCGGGATCAACCTTGAGCTCGAGGCGCAATGCCTCGCGCGGATCCTCCATGATGTATTCCGCAGTGGCAGCGCCCTTGTTCATCACCGTTCCTGACCTATGAGCGATGGCTGCATGCTGTGTTTCTCAACCCGCGCCTGCAATCTCGAATAAAATCCATCCACGTGCCGGTAGAAGCGGAGCTGCCCTTCCTGTAGCCACGTTCCTTGGCAGTAATGGCGGAGGAACTCGGCCCCCAGTCGAAACAAGGCTGGCGCGGCCAATTCCTCGGCGATCACTGGAATCACGTCAAGCTCAAAGTCCTCATAAGCGGAAGACGATGCTTTAAGGAGCGCAGACACAACGTCCACTGCGTCAGCATCGGGGAGCGTGGGGTGAAGCAGCAGGTCACAGCGATTTTCGATATAGCTGAAGTTCAGTCCCAAAGGGCCGCGATACGCTATAACTGCACCGATTGGTTCATCCTTATACTCGCGGTATGCCAGCCACACGCGACGAGTCCGCCGGAGCCCCACCTCGCTATACATGTGGTTTACCTGGGTTAGTTCAGTATCGGTTGTGAGCTGCTCCGCCGTGACGTAAATGCTCCCGCGCGCGACAGAGGCGATAAGGGTTAAGGCGTCTTCATGAGAAGCGTCATAAGGGACGATGCGAACTCTTCCCCCGGATGGCAGTGACGAATTTCTCGGCAGCGCGAAATACATATGCCGCTGAACAGAAGAAAGCGATTGCCCAATCGTCTGCACCATGGATCCGAACACTCTTGACGGAAAGCGGTTCTCTGGCCGAAACCAATTCTGATGCGACTCATCAATGCCCTTCAGAATGCTTGCGGCCGTTCCCGCGAGCATTACCGCGCGAGAGGCTATCGGGTTATTCTCGGAAACTAGGTGTTGAGAGGTCCAACCATGATGAGTAGTACGCCAAACTGCAATTGACGCGCGGCCTCTTTTTTTGTCACCGGCGGTCAGGACGTAAAGGAGCGAATCGCCACCGCGTAACATCCGGCGCCAATTTTCCCGGACTTGTCCAAGGTGTGGCAAAAGGCGGGCAGCTTTATCGGGATAAAGAAAACCGGTGCGCTCGTAGAGCGCGAAGATCTCGTTCACGGACAAAGCATTCACCTGAACGCCGTAAGCGTCATAGACCTCTGACAGCCGCGGCAGGCCGCTCAGTGTCCTCTGATCTAGCGCATCTAGGGGCATACCGCCTCCGCGACCTTCGTCGCTACTGCGAGTCGTACCCGGAGTCCAGATTCTCGACGTCCGCCCGAGAACCAAAGTCGGCTTGTCCGCATATGCCGCGAGAGCGAGTCACGTCGGCACGAATCTCGGTAACACCTATCGCAAACACCAGGATTGCTGCGGACATAGCTTTAGTACTACTGGTACCTTACCAAGTCCCTTTGACGGCGAGAATGGGCCTTTCGTACCGTTTTGGGCAGTACAATTGGGGAGGGTAATAACGTCTTGGATACATCGGGGGGATCGATCAAGATCTCGGACTTATTAGCTTTTTCTGGGCGTCGCAGTGTTCACCGAAGACCGCTGTCCTGTAAGTGACTGTCCAGAAAAGATTTAGGAACGTTTCATAGAGGTGTGAGTTCAGTGCTGTTCAGTGGAATCTTCCACCCTAGGCGCAGATCGGAGTCATGCAGCGTTTGGGAGACGGGTGCGAAACGGCGTTCCGGGGGGCGCCCACTGCCCCGTGCTTTCACCCTCTGATTTGAGAGACGGTGTTGTCTCCCAGGTCTTTCTTGGCCTGTGCTGCGAGTCCCCGCAGCCACGCCTCAATTGCGGAGCGTTGCTCGGCGTCCATTTCTTCAAACAGCACGCCCATGCCGAAGATTCCAAAGCCTCCGCCAGAATGCATATAGATCACTTTGCCTTGAAGCTCGCAAGTGCTCGTGCCATCGGATATTCGGAGACGCAATTTCGTGCGAACGGGAACGGGTTCGAGCGCATCGACATAACAGCCACGCGAACTTAATTCGTCAAGTTGTCCTAAGACCGAAGTCCCGTCGCGAAGCGTAACTTCGGCATTCGCGAAAAATGCGAACCGCGGATTGGCCCGCCTTGTTGAGTAAGGACCTTCAGCCATGGTGCCTCTCCATTGCGTGAACGCGGCAATTCCTTTCAATCCATTGTATACAGTCGCAGCGCAGCGCATTGAGCCGTTTGTGCCCTGGTCCGCGAAAGAGATACCTGTCTCTTTGTACGGGGTGGCTACGCTTGGCCAATTGAGCTTGGAAGGCGCCTCAAGGAGGTTCGTACCAGACTTTGGTGCCCGCGTGAGGTTGGCGGCTTCAGCAATGGGCGCGGATGCGAGTTGAATGGAAGTTCTTAAGGGGACGTGAAAAACTGTGAGCGGCCTGAGACATAGGTAACACATT
>MNDE01000102.1 GCA_001914785.1 Acidobacteria bacterium 13_2_20CM_57_17
AAATCAAACGCAGCAGGCCGACGCTTTTTCTTCCCGCTTCGCTCCTGCGAACCGGTCGGCCTGCGCAGAGAGGAATCTCTCTACTCTGTGTCGTCTGCAAACTCTGTGACCTCTGCGTTAAATCTTTTTTCTTCGCCTTTTTCCGCTGCACTTATAAGACAAAACGGCGCCCCGACTGCGTCGGAGCGCCGTTTCTCTCAGTCTCTTTGAAACGTGACCTAGTTTTTGCTCGCTGCCTGCTGCGGAGCATCTTGTCGCGGCGTCATGGAGACCACGATGTACTCGCGCTCTTTATCGTCGCCGCCTTCCGCCACTCGCAGAATCAATTTGTCTTTGTGAATCCGGAATTGCGCCGCCTCTCCAATCGGCAGCAGCACCGGGTGCTTGTCATCTTTCGGGCGGATCCTGTAGACCACTCGCTCAGTCTGCAGCACATATTCCTGGCAAAGCACTTCCTGAGTTTTCTTGCTTTGCGCGTCCGTGCCCAGCAATTCACCAGTTATGGACTTTGATCCCTTTTCCTGCATCCCGCAGGACGTCGAATCCATTCGCAGCAAAGTCCCTTTTTGGTAGTCGTGCTCTTTGGCGGCGCACACACCCGCAAAAACCAGGCATGCCGCGAGCGCATACATCTTGTTCGACATATGGATGATCCCCCTTCTCCTCAAACATAAGGGACCCCACATGCCCAAAAAATAGAACCAAGGTTCTCTTGTGCCCAATTCCTAAATCCCGCCGTCCTTCTCCGGCTGGCCCTCCTAAAATGCGCGTCGCCTAATCCAAGAGGAAACTTCCGCTTCAACGGAAAAGTGCGCCTCGCGGCGATCCTCGAAGCGCGCCCCCAGCGAGTACGCGTTGACCTCCAGCGGGATCCCGTCGTAGCCGCCGCCGGAAAGAAATCCGCGAATGTACAGTTCCGCGAAGCGGCCTACGCCGAGCTGGCGATATTGCTCTGCGTGCACCAGCTCATGGAAAAGCACTCCCTCGGAGCACGCTTCGTACGAAACGATTACATCTTTGAAGGTCACCGCCGCCATCAGCGCAAAATCGGGCAGGCTGGCAAAGCCCATCGCGCGCAGCGTGGGATAAAACGGTGGATTAGGAACTCGATCGTCTTCCAGAACGAACAGCCGGATCGAGTTCAGTAAGTCGGACCGGAAAAATGCGGACAGCCTGGATATTTGTCCGCGCGACAAGTTTGCGCCGCGCCCCAAAAACCGGCTTCGTTGCTCCGATATGTAAGTCTCGCCCGCTTCGCAGATTTCCTTGATTTGCCCGGGTGAGAGATATGGGAGCGGCTTGTGGAATGATGATGTAGCGTGCTGCGACTGCGCCATCAGCGCTTCCCCCCTGTGAGTTGAGATACTTGAACATGAGGTTCCCCGGGAAGTGCGCACGCTGGGCACGGCGCCCACCCAGCAAAATAGTAAGAGCAAAACCAAATCCGTGTCCACAAAATGTTTGCGGGTTTGCCAAAATAAAACCCCCCTTAAGCGGAGCCGCCAATCCGATTCTGTAACTCTCTTACCGTAACCTTTGCTTCCTTCGCCTCGTAAACTCCGAGTAGAACGCTCATTCCGTTCCAAGGGAGGTCAACCCGATGGCTTCTTCCTCAACCAAAGGTCTTGCGCTTGGCGCCGCCCTTTTCGGCGGCTTGCAAGCGGGCGTGACCGCCAACCGAGCCTTCGTCCTGCTGCCGGCGTGGGATCGCCTCGGCGTCATTCCCTGGGCAAACTTCACGCGCGCGGAAAACGTGGGGATTGGTGCCCTTTTTTATCCGGTGCTTGGCCTCGCCGCTTTGCTCTTCACGGTTTCCGCCGCGATCGCCTTTCGCTTGGACCGCAGCGCCCGCGGTTCACGCGGATTTCCAGCCTACTCTGCGGCGCTGCTGGCTATTGTTTGGGCGACCGTCACTCGGGTCCTCGTTCTCCCCGCGATGTTCGCTTTGCGGGACGCGGGGGCCAGCGCCGCGCAGCTCCAGCAAATATTCATGACCGTCTCCCGCTGGTCGAGTGTCAACGACATCCTTCACGTCCTCACGTTCGCGCTCAATCTGTGGGTGCTTGCCGTAGTCTTCTCCAGCCCAAAAGCCAATTAAGACCAATCAGGCACCCATCATCTACTACGCATCTTTCGCGTCCGTCGCTCACTCGCGTTGGCGGTTGACTTTGCCGCGCTTCTCGTTGCAAATGGTCACGCGACAAATATCATGCATCAGCCAGTCCCATGAACATTCTTGATCTCCTCGTCGGCAAGCCCCTGGCGACCACCGAAGAGCGAGCCGAGCAAGTCGGACCCCTCCAGGGTATTCCCATCTTCGGGCTGGACGCGCTCAGCTCCGCGGCCTACGGCCCGGAAGCTGCGCTCACGTTACTTATTCCCTTGGGTCTCCTGGGCCTGAACTACATTATTCCGGTCAGCGCGGCGATTATCGCGCTACTCATCATCGTTTATTTTTCGTATCTTCAAACGATTGCCGCCTATCCAGGAGGAGGCGGTTCGTATACCGTGGCGCGGTTCAATTTGGGAGCGCGCCCCAGCCTGCTGGCGGCCGCGGCTTTGCTTACGGACTACATTCTCACAGCAGCGGTAGGAATTTCCGCCGGTGTTGGCGCGCTCATCTCTGCAGTTCCTTCCTTGCAGCCCCACACGTTGTCGTTCTGCCTTAGCATTCTTCTCGTGGTCATGATCGTCAATCTTCGCGGCCTCCGCGAAGCCGGCTTGGCCTTTATGGTGCCAACGTATCTTTTTGTTGGCACGCTCTTGATCGTCATTGGCGCGGGCCTGCTTGCCATTTGGCGGAGCGGCGGACATCCCGCACCCTTGACGCCTCTTCCGCCGCCTTCGGCCGCGACCGAAGCCGTCAGTTATTGGCTGCTCATGAAGGTTTTCGCCAGCGGCTGCACGGCGCTCACTGGAGTGGAAGCAGTCAGCAACGGCGTGAAGGCTTTTCGCGAGCCGGCCGTCAAAAACGCGCAGCGCACTCTTACCGTGATCATTTTCATTCTCGCGGTGCTTCTTGCCGGAATTTCCTACCTCGTCAAAGCGTATGGAATCCTCGCCACGCTGCCCGGCAGGGCCGGATACCAGAGCATCCTCTCTATGCTCACTGCCGCCGTTTTCGGCAAGGGCGTTTTTTATTACCTGACCATCGCTTCCATCCTGCTGGTCCTCTCTCTTTCCGCGAACACCGCCTTTGCGGACTTCCCGCGCCTGTGCCGCGCCATCGCGCAGAACAATTATCTGCCGCATGCCTTCCGCTTTCGCGGACGCCGCCTCGTATATACCTACGGCATCGTGACACTCGGCTTGCTCACCGCCTTGCTTCTGATTTTTTTCGACGGCGTCACGGACAAATTGATCCCGCTCTATGCCGTCGGCGCGTTTTTGGCCTTTACGCTGTCGCAGGCCGGGATGGTCGTGCATTGGTACAAGAAGCGCGGCCCTCATTGGCGGAAGAGCGCGATCGTGAACGGCCTCGGCGCTTTTGTCACCGGCATAACCGTTTGCGTCGTGCTCGTCGCAAAATTCGCGGAGGGCGCCTGGATCACGCTCCTTTTCATTCCACTGTTGATTGTGTTCTTTGGCTTCGTGCGGCGCCACTATCACGCGGTGCGAATGCGCACGGCCTCCACTGTCCCGGTACTTGCCCGGCACGCCGAGCCGCCCATCGCCGTTGTGGCCATCGACCGCTGGAGCTCCATTTCCAAACAGGGTCTCGAATTTGCCGCCAAAATCAGCAACGAAATCATCGGCGTCCACGTGGAGCCCGATAAACATTCCGAGCTGCTGAAGCTGGAGTGGCAGCGCTACGTGGAGCCGCCGTTCCGCGAAGCCGGCCATCCGCCACCAAGACTCGTGCTCCTGCCTTCGCCGTACCGGTTCGTCATCGTTCCGATTATTCAGTACATCCTCGACCTGTCGGCGAAGCAGCCGCAACGCCGCATCGTCGTGGTGATTCCGGAACTCGTGGAGGGTCATTGGT
Source organism: Acidobacteria bacterium 13_2_20CM_57_17 (assembly GCA_001914785.1). GTDB lineage: Bacteria > Acidobacteriota > Terriglobia > Acidiferrales > UBA7541 > Acidiferrum. The sequence continues at coordinate 3,986 of MNDE01000102.1, forward strand.
ACGAATACTTTCTTCACAACCAGCGCGGCCGCTTGCTGGAATGGATGCTGCTGGTGCGCGGCAACGAGCGCATCTTCACCGTCAGCGCCCCCTACTATCTCGGAGAACCGAACGCGATCCCCCTCGAAGCAAAAACAACCACGCTGAGATCTTAGAGATTCTAGTTAACAATAACTGGACCCCACCCCCTATGTTTTTTGTAAGTGTTGCATCTAAAAGGTTTAGCAAAACCGTAAGTCGTTTGTTTGCAGTACTTTTGCGAAGGGGTTCATAAGTGTTGCAGATAAAGGAGTTAAGGCGAAGGTTGGCAGTGGCGGAAGTTCGTCTTGTTCGTTCTGCTGGGGAGGGTAACTGGCAGCGGCACAACGACATTGAAGGAGTTAGAAGGACTGCTTGAGGGGCGAGCCCCGGTACGGAAACCGGGATGCAAAAGGCGCACATGGTTCGTGGGGCACCCTGGGCTGTGGCGGGCAGGCGGAGGAATCGTGCCGACTCAACAAACCCATTATACCACATTAGTATAATTTGTCAATAATTACTTTATAGGACTGAGAGGAAAGGACTTAGAGCAAGGCAAAAATGGGAAACTAGAAGGCAAGAACTGGAAGAAGGGAAGATTGCAATCCGGGAACCGAGTCAAGTTCATAAAAACAAAGAGGCTAGCGAAAGGCAGCCCTCAGACAAGGCCGACGTTCGTCGGCGGGCTAGCGGGATTGTCCTCTTTTCTTCTGTTTCTTGCGCCGGAGATTTTTCGGGGCGGGCTTAAAGACAATTCCCCACAGCCTGAATAACCTGCAGAAACCAGCTTCGATGTCATTACGAAAATCGACGAATTGAAATGAGGGCAGAGTCCAGGAGATATCCGAGTAGTTACAGTTCTTGAGGAGAAGAGGGATAATTCTCTTGTTATAGCGATTGTCACTGAGGGCGAAGAGGAGTTCCCGCTTGACCCAGTCGGACTTGACAGCATCCGGGGTCAACACGACGAGGAACCAATCGCATCGCTTGAGAGCTTTGCCAATTTCGTCGTGCCACTGTCTGGCGATGGCGATGTGAGTGGCGCTATACCAGTAAGGAATCCTGTGGCCTTTTAGAGTGCGCGCGAGGCTCAAGACAAACTTGCGGTCTTTGGTGGAGTGGGAGAGGAAAACCCCTTTTCTCGGTTTCACCGATCGAGGCATGGGGCTGCGCTAGGCAACCTGGCTCAAAGCGTTGACGATGGACTCGCTAACTTTCGCGGCACTCTGCCTGGCATCAAACGTCTTAAATCGACGGAGCACCCAAGGAATGTCGTTTGTCGGACGAACCTGCACGGGAAACAAGCGGCCTTCGTAATTGGGCTGACCCAAAGCGTATTCGATTTCGCGGCGGACGTTTTCCGAGCGCATGGAATCCGGCGAAACAAGAACGATCATTGCTCTGGAATTCTTCAACGCTTCCCCGATGCGGAGCCAGACGTTGTCACCCGGCAAGACCTCTTCGCCGGGACTCCAGACCGAGAGTCCGCGCCGAGTCAATTGCGAGGAGAGCGCCTTAGCAAAGGCTTCGTCGGATGGCGCGTAGCTTAAGAAGACTTGCATGGGCGGCACCTTCGCAAGTTAGTTTAGCATTATCCTGGCTGCCCTACATTGACGATTGGAAGAAAAGAGCGCACCAAACCATGGGCCTGGGACTGGCGGGCGACAGAGGCACGGTGAGGAACAAAGAGGCTAGTGAGTAGCCTCGGCGCATTGCTCCGATTCGGCGGGCAGAGTATCCTCTCTTTTCTCACGGAGGACTGGGATGCGAATCGGTGCGGCAGGGAAGTGGTTCGGCGGGGGAATCGTTGGCGCAACACTTTTTTGTATTTCCTTTTGTACTTCATTTAGTGTTGCAGCGGACGCGCAGCAGCTCGACCAGAAGGTCGGCCAGGAATTTGATCAGAAACTGTATTCCGAAATGCGCTGGCGCTGCATCGGGCCGTTCCGCGGAGGCCGCGCCGTGGCGGTTTCGGGCGTGCCGCATCAGACCTCTCCTGGGTCAGGACAAGCAGGCATCTTCTACATGGCGGCTGTCAATGGCGGCGTCTGGAAGACCACGGACTTCGGAAACATCTGGAATCCGATTTTTGACGATCAGCCCACTGGCTCGGTCGGCGCGCTGGCCGTTGCGCCATCCGATCCGAACATTATTTACGTGGGCAGCGGCGAAGGTTTACAACGCCCGGATTTGGCCACCGGCGATGGGGTCTACAAATCCACCGACGCGGGAAAAACCTGGACGCACGTTGGTTTAGAAAAAGGGGGTCCGGAAAAAGGGGGTCTGCGCGACGCGCAACAAATCACCGCGATTCTCGTCGATCCGAAGAATCCCAACCGCGTTTTCGTTGCCGCCGAAGGACATCCTTACGGACCCAACGCGGAGCGCGGCGTTTTTCGTTCGACCGATGGCGGACAGACTTTCCAGAAAGTTCTCTACAAAGACGAAAACACCGGCGCCGCCGATCTCGCTTTCGATCCAACGAATCCGCAGACGATTTACGCGGCGCTGTGGGCGGCGCGCGTTGCGCCGTGGGAGGTGCGCAGCGGCGGCTCGATCTACATCGCGGGGAGCGGGCTGTATAAATCAACGGATGGCGGCGATACCTGGAAGCCGTTGACCAAAGGATTGCCGGCAGCAAGCGAAGGGCTCGGGCGAATCGGGATTGCCGTTGCGCCAAGCGATGCGAAGCGCATCTACGTTTCAGCGGAGGCCACGAACGGCGCGGGAGTTTATCGCTCGGACGATGCCGGTGAAACCTGGAAGAAAGTAAACGGCGACCGCCGCATCGGCGGCCGCGGCCCGGGCGCGATGGGAATCGCGGTGGCGCCGGACAATCCGGACGTGATTTACGTGGCGAACACCACCACGTGGAAATCCACGGACGGCGGAAAGACATTTGTGGGATTCAAAGGCGCGCCGGGCGGGGACGACTACCAGCGCATTTGGATCAGCGCGGAAAATCCGCAGATTATCGCGCTCAGCTCCGATCAAGGCACGGTCATCAGCGTGAATGGCGGCGCGACGTGGAGCAGTTGGTACAACCAGCCGACGGCGCAGTTCTATCACGTCACGACGGACAATCGATTTCCGTATTGGGTTTACGGCGCGCAGCAGGAAAGTGGCTCCGTGGCGACGCAAAGCCGCAGTGATTACGGCGAAATTACGTTTCGCGATTGGCGGCTGCCGGGAATTTTTGAGTACGGCTACATCGCGGTGGACCCGCTGGATTCGAACATTCTTTATGGCGACTGGCTGACGCGCACGAAGCAGGATATCGGCGAGTACGCGAAAGTTACGCCGGAGCCGATTCGCCGCGGCGAATATCGCTACGCGCGCACGCTGCCCGTGGTTTTTTCGCCGCTCGAGCCGCACACACTTTATTTTGCGGCCAACAAACTTTTCAAAACGACGGATGCGGGAAACAGTTGGCAGATTATCAGCGACGACCTCACGCGCGAAACTTATGAAATTCCCACGAATCTCGGTGTTTTCGCCGCAAGCGATCCGGAAAAAGGAAAGCATCGCGGCGTTATTTATGCCGTCGCTCCTTCGTTCAAGGAAGCGAACACGATCTGGGCGGGCACGGACGATGGATTGATTCACATCACACGCGATGGCGGAAAGTCGTGGCAAAACGTTACGCCGCCACAGTTGAAGCCGTGGAGCAAAGTTTCGATTATCGAAGCGTCGCACTTCGATGCGGGCACGGCGTACGCGGCCATCAATTCTTTCCGGCTGGACGATTTGCGCGCGCACATTTACCGCACACGCGATTATGGAAAAACTTGGGCGGAAATTACAAAAGGGATTCCCGATGGCGGCGCCAGCAACGTGGTGCGCGAAGATCCGGTACGAAAAGGATTGCTGTTCGCGGGGACGGAAGGCTCCGTTTACGTTTCGTTCAACGACGGCGACGATTGGCAGCCGCTGCAGTTGAATCTGCCGCATACATCGATGCGCGACCTTGCGATTCACAGCGACGATTTAATTGTGGCCACGCATGGCCGCTCGTTCTGGATTCTTGACGACATCACTCCGCTGCGGCAACTGAATGCGGACATAGCCAAAGAGGGCGTGCACCTTTTCGCGCCACAGGAAGCGATTCGCGTCCGCTGGAATCGGAATCCGGACACGCCATTGCCGCCGGAAGTTCCCGCAGGAAAAAATCCTCCGGACGGCGCAATCATCGATTACTACCTGGCTTCTCCGGCAAACGGGTCAGTCACGCTCGATATCGTAACTACCGGAGGTGTTGCCATCGCGGTTCGACACTACTCAAGTGCGGACAAGCCGGAACCTTTGGAAAAAATAGCTGCCGAGCACCCTATTCCCACGTATTGGGCGCGACCGACGCAAATTCTTTCCGGAGCAGCAGGAATGCACCGTTTCGTGTGGGACTTGCATTACGATTCCCCGAAATCGTTAAGTCACGAATACCCGATATCGGCAATCCTTCATGACACTCCGAAGTATCCGCTCGGGGCTTGGGCGCTCCCGGGAGAGTACACTCTGGAACTGACTGTGGACGGCAAGAAATACCATCAAACACTTAGAGTGAAAATGGACCCTCGCATAAAGACCTCCTTGAACGATCTTGCTAAACAATACGACATGCAAATGGAGGCGGTTGCTGAGATGAATAAAAGCTTCGAGGCGCTCGCGCAGGTTCGATCGGTGCGCGCGCAATTGAAGGAGCGCGCCGCGAAAGCAGGGAAGGGCGCGGTTGCCGATGCGATCGCTGCTCTCGATAAACAGGCCGGCGAAATGGAAGGCGCGGCGCAGAGCAATTTCTTCGGGTTGCCGCCGGGTGCGAAACAGCCGGAGAATTTTTCTACCTTGAACCAACATTTTGGCGGAATCCTGGCTGTGGCAGACAGCGCTGATGCCGCGCCCACGACGCAAGCTACTGCCGTGTACAAGGAGCTTGAAGAAGACTTGCAGAAACTCGTTGCACAGTGGACGAAAATCCGGCAGCAGGATATTGCCGCGCTTAACGCAGAGCTGAAGAAGGCCGGACTCGCGCAGATTGATGCGAACAAATCACCGGATAACGCCCCATCCGCCGACGCCGATGGGGATGATGAACCATGATCTGTTACCGAGCAATCGATTCTCGAAAGGGACAGGAATGAAGAGTTTGCGAACGTCTCGAATCGTGCTCGGTTTTACGTTTCTCAGCTGCAGTGTTTTTGTGATGGCAGGTATTGAGCGCGCGCAGCAGATTCCGGAATCGCTCTATTCGGAGATGAAGTGGCGGATGATCGGGCCGTTTCGCGCAGGAAAAGTGAATGCCGTAGGGGGCGTGCTGGGAAATACTGCGGTCTATTATTTTGCCGCGGACGGCGGAGGCGTATGGAAAACGACGGATGGCGGCGTGGTGTGGAAACCGATTTTCGACAAGGAGCCGGTCGCTTCGATGGGAGCAATGACGCTGGCACCTTCGAATCCGAACATCATTTACGTGGGAACGGGCGTCAATACAATTTTTGCCGACAGCAGCTACGGAGATGGAGTTTACAAGTCCGTTGACGGCGGGGAGAACTGGCAGCACGTCGGGCTGGGGGATTCGCGACATATCGGGAGGATCCTGGTCGATCCGCGAAATCCGGACCTTGTGCTGGTCGCGGCGATGGGCCACAGTTCCGGGCCGAACGAAGAGCGCGGAGTTTTCCGGTCGACGGATGGAGGACGAAGCTGGAAGAAAGTCCTGTACAAAGACAATGTCACGGCGGCGATTGATCTTTGTTTTGAGCCGGGAAATCCGCGCGTGGTGTACGCGACACTGTGGCACGGCATTCGAAAGCCGGGACAAAAAGGAACTTCGTACGGACCCGGCAGCGGGCTGTACAAGTCCGTAGACGAAGGCGTTACGTGGACGCAAATCATCGGGCACGGGCTACCGGAAGGAGAATGGGGGCGAGCGGGAGTTGCAGTTGCGCCGGGAAACCACGGACGACGCGTGTACGTGATTGTGGAAGCGAAGGAGAAAAAAGGAGGGCTGTACCGGTCCGACGACGCGGGAGCGACGTGGAAAAAAACGACGGAGGACAAGCGGATCGAAGGGCTTTGGTACATGAGCGAGATTTTCGTGGACCCGAAGAACGCCGACATTGTCTATGTGCCGTCGCAAAACCTGTACCGTTCGACGGACGGCGGGCGCACGTTTACGGCGATAAAAGGCGCGCCGGGTGGAGATGACTATCACAGCGTTTGGATCGATCCGACAAATTCGCAGCGAATCATGCTGGGAGTCGACCAGGGAGCGACGATCAGCCTGGACGGAGGAGAATCCTGGAGCCCCTGGTACAACCAGCCGACGGGAGAATTCTACCGGGTGGCGACGGATCACCGGTTTCCCTACTGGGTGTACGGGCCGCAACAGGACAGCGGCACGGCGGGAATCGTGAGTCGCGGAAACAACGGACAGATTACGGAGCGCGATTGGTTTCCGGTGGGGCCGGGTGAAAGCGGCTACACGATTCCCGATCCGCTGGACGCGGACGTGGTTTACAACGCAGGACCCGGCGGGAGCGTGGTTCGTTTGTCAAAACTCACGGGGCAGGTGCGGGATATTTCGCCAGCACCGGTTTCTTTTGGCAGCAAGTTCAGGTTCAATTGGACTATTCCAATGGTTTTTTCGCCGCGGGACCCATACCTGCTTTATCTCGGAACGCAGTTTTTGCTGAAGACGGTCAACGGGGGAACGAGTTGGGAAGCCGTGAGCGGGGACCTGACGCGCGTCCGCGCGGATGAAAAGGATGAGAAACAAGCGCGAGGGACGATCCTGACCGTCGCGCCTTCGGAAGTGAAAGAAGGAGTGATCTGGGTTGGGACGGACGACGGAAACATTCAGTTGACGAAAGACGTGGGAAAGAGCTGGCAAAACGTTACGCCGCCGAGCATCTCTGAATGGAGCACGGTAAGTATTGTGGAAGCATCGCATTTTGATGCAGGCACCGCTTACGCCGCAGTGAATCGAAACGCTCTGGATGATTTGCATCCGCACATCTTCCGGACGCACGACTTTGGAAAGACCTGGCAGGAAACGGTGAGCGGGATTCGCGACGGCGATTTTGTCCGAACCGTGCGAGAAGATCCGGTTCGCAAGGGCTTGTTGTATGCGGGGACGGAGCGCGGAGTTTACGTCTCGTTTGATAGCGGGGAGCACTGGCAATCGCTGCGTCTGAATATGCCGGTGGTGGCCATTCACGACCTGGCGATCGAGCAGGACGATTTAGTTGCTGCGACGTATGGACGGGCGTTCTGGATTTTGGACGACGTGACGCCGCTGCGACAGTTGGACGCGCGCGCAGCATCACCGGGCGCACATCTTTTTGCACCCCGAACCACCATCCGCGTGCGGCGCGACGAGAATCAAGACACGCCGCTGCCGCCGGAAGTTCCCGCGGGAAAAAATCCGCCCGACGGCGCGATCCTGAATTACATTTTGCCGGCCAATTCCAGCGGAGACATTCAACTGGAAATTTACGACGCGGACGAAAAGCTAGTGGGGAGTTTTTCCAGCGCGGCTGTGCCGAAGGAACTGGAAGAAACGCCATTTGTGGCGGAGTACTGGATAGCGCATCCTGAGCCGCCTCCGAAAACGCCGGGAATGCACCGTGTTGTTTGGAATCTGCGGTACGCCGATCCACGCGCCATGCATCCGCAGGCTCCCTACAATTATCCGATCGCCGCCATCGTGGGCTCCACGCCGCTGCCGCCGCAGGGGCCACTAGTGCTGCCGGGAAAGTATGAAGTGCGGCTGAAAGCAGGTGGACAGGTTCTTCGCCAGCCGCTGGAAATCAAGATGGATCCACGGGTGACAGTGGCGCGCAACGAATTGCAGAGTTCGCTGGAGCTGCAGCTCAGGATTTCCGCGCTGCTCGGGAAAAACTTTGACGGCTACCAGCAGGCAAAGGAGTTGCGCAAGAGGCTGGCCGATTTGATGAAGCGTGCGAAGGAAGACCCGGTTGCCGTTGCGGGGAGTTTGCTGGATGGGAAAGTCGCAGCGCTCCAAGGCGAAGCCACTCCGATTTTGGAGACGCCTAAGACGACGAGTTTCATGGCCGTGAATGATACTTTAACGGCTTTGATGGCCCTGGTGGATGGCGCGGACTTTGCGCCATCGGAGGAATCATTCGTGGCGTACCGACGAATTTGCAAGGGAGAGAATGAAGTTGTTGCGGCTTGGCAAGAATTGAAGAACAAAGACGTGGCCGCGCTGAACGTCCTGCTCGGGAAGAGCAATCTCGCGGCGCTGCCCGAATTCCCGAATCTGCCTGCTGAGGTGGAATGTGGAAATTGAAAAGCAGAAACTCAGCTGGGCGGATATGTTGAGGTAGGGAACGGGTGAGATCCATTGCTCGTTAGAGGCGTTCGGAGCGCAAAAAAAAAGCGCGCTTAGGATGACAATTGAACCAGACTTAGCCCGGAGATTGCTGGAGTTGAGCGAGATCGGCGAGGACTTCGGCGCTGTGTTTTTCGGCGTTCACGTTGAGATAGGCTTTGCGGACGACGCCCTGAGGATCGATGAGGAAAGTATGGCGGGCGGAAAGTTTGGCGACGCCCAGGTTCACAAGGGAGTCGTAGGAGGAAGACACTTCGTACTTTGTATCTGCCAGCAGCTTGAAACGGAGGCCTTCTTTGGCGCAAAACTTCTGGTGGGTAGCTTCATCCTGAACGCTTACACCTAGAATGATGGCGTTTTTCTGTTCGTACTGGCCGAGGTCGCGCTGGAAATTGTGGGCTTCCTTGGTGCAGCCGCTGGTGAAATCCTTGGGATAGAAGTAGAGCACAACCCACTTGCCGCGAAGATCATGCAGGCTGAGCGGCTTGCCATCCTGCGAATTCAACGTGAAGTCCGGCGCAGTGGCGCCTGAAGAAGGCGCTTTGCCTCCGGTGCGCATGGCGCGGACGACGGCAATTCCGATGAGGAGAACGAAAACAGCTACGAAGATTCCAATCATTTTCATCTCGCACACTCAACTCTGGATTTGAACGGGACGGGTTGCGCAGCCCCTACTATTCTTTTTGGCTGAACAGACCGAAACCCAAACGAAATTGAATGGTATTGATCCCGGGATTCGGAGTGGCAAGCCCGGCGTTGGAAATATGCATGTAACGGATTTCCGTGGCGATGTTGTATTTGCTGCGCAGGAAGTGCAAACCGAAAGCACCGCCGCTGGTGAAATTGGTGTGGGATGTTCCTTCGGGGACCTTGTTATTGGTAAAGAGCACGCCGCCGCCGATCTCGACATACGGAACTATGCTGCTGCGCGCGGCGAACGCCCATTTGAAGGCGAACGGATTTACGCCGACGCCGTAGGCCGTGTTCGTTTTCTGAACTATCAGGAAGACTGGAACAGCGTCCACCGCATATTCCAACCGGCCGCGCAGGAAACCGGGGCCGTGTGGCGCGGTGAGGATCAGGCCATAGCGGAAGCCCGCGTTCCATAGGCCGTCGCCGGATTGGCTGCCACTGACTCCGTGGCCACCGGCGGTCCACACCTGCAACTCATGGCCGCCCTCGACAGGGCCGGCTTGCGCGCGAACGCCTGGAGCGTTAAAGAATGCCGCAAACACGACAGCCAGGAAGATTTTTTGCACCGCGGGATCTCCTTAGGGTCCTTTGATTCCAGCCACAGGAGTATCGGTGCAAAGAAGATATAGAAAAACCGCTCGAAAGGCGACTCTCTTCTGATCTCACTTGAAACAAGTGCGGAGGATTTGGATGGCATGGTCGATGGCTTCAACCAAGGAAATCAAGCCGGGAGGCCGTGAGCGAAACTGCTTGGCAGCGGAGCGAAAGTCTGCTAACTAAGTGTTGCTAATTTCGTCCGAGTGATAAAGATTGGCCGTTTCAGTTCCTTCCGTTTAGAGTAGTGTCGCAAACCGTTGGAATGGGGTGGGTTCATGAAAGCAAAATTGTGGCGGACTCCGTTTAGGGAGTTCGCAAGCGTCTTCCGTTTTTTCCTTCTTGTGCCGGTGGCCATCGGATTTTTTTCGTTTGCCGCTGGCGCCCAAACCGTTGATGAGGTCATCGCCAAGAATATTCAGGCGAAAGGCGGAGCCGACAAGCTGAAATCTGTGCGCACCGTGCGTATCACGACGAAGTTCAGCCAGGGATCCTTTCGCGCCGAATTTCGTCAAGAGATCAAGCGCGCGGACAAAGTTCGAGAAGAATTTGTCATTCAGGGCCTGGCGCAGGTGCAAGCCTACGATGGCAAGACCGGATGGCAGATTTCTCCGTTCGGCGGGCGCAAAGATCCGGAGCTTCTCTCGCAGGACGATTTGAAAAGCCTGATCGTGGACGCCGATATCGATGGACCCCTGGTGAATTACAAAGAGAAAGGGCACAAGGCCGAGCTCGTGGGGCACGATTCGATGGAAGGAACGGACTGTTTAAAAATCAAATTGAGCATGAAAAACGGGGACGTGCGTTACTACTACCTGGATGCGGACTCTTACCTGGAGCTGAAAGTGGAAATTCAAACCACGATTCGCGGCGCGCTGCAGGAATCCGAGCTGTATTACGGCGACTACGAACAGGTGAACGGCATCTATTATCCCTTTGCCGTCGAACAAACGCAAAAGGGCAGTGCTTCGCGGGCGCAGTTCTCTGTCGAAAAAATCGAACAAAACATTCCGCTGGAAGACGCGCACTTCTCGATGCCGGTGTCCAAACCGGAGACGAAGGCGCCGCCGGCCGGAAAGTAAGTTTCCACGCCACAAACATCCATGGATCGACCAAAACCCAAGAAACCTGGCTTCTACTTTATCGCTGAGGAATCCGCCAATATGCACAAGTCAATCCATTGCTTTGTTGCCGTGACGATTGTGTTTGTCGTGACGATGATTTTCGCCGGGCCCGCGCCGGCCCAAGAGGCCAAGTTCGACTCGGACACAATCTCAGGCCTCGGCGCGCGGAACATCGGCTCCGCTGCCATGAGCGGGCGCGTGGCCGCGATTGCCGCGGTGAAAGAAGACGGCCGGCTGACCGTGTACATTGGCGCAGCCAGCGGCGGCGTTTGGAAATCCTCGAACGGGGGCACAACGTTCAAGCCGGTTTTCGACAAGGAGAGTGCCCAGTCGATTGGTGCGGTGGCCATCGATCCACAAGCGCCGAAAACAATTTGGGCAGGCACGGGTGAGTCATGGACGCGCAATAGCGTTTCGATTGGCAACGGCATCTACAAGTCGACGGATGGCGGCGACAGTTGGACCAACATGGGCCTGCAAAATTCAGAGCGCATCGCGAAAATTATCGTCGATCCAAAGAACAGCGATACGGTTTACGTCTGCGCGCCCGGACAATTGTGGAGCGATAGCGAAGATCGCGGCGTTTACAAGACGACAGACGGTGGCAAGAGCTGGAACAAGATTCTGAAGGGCGCGAATCTCTCGACCGGCTGCTCGATGATCTCCATGAATTCGCAAGATCCGAAAACGCTTTTCGCGGGCATGTGGGACTTTCGGCGGAAGGGCTGGACTTTCCGGTCGGGCGGAGAGAATGCCACGGCGGTGAGCGGCAGCGGATTTTTTCAAACCACGGATGGCGGAGCTACCTGGAAAGAATTGGATGAAAAGAGCGCTAAAGGGCTTCCGGCAAGACCATGGGGACGCATTGCCGTCACGATCGCGCCGTCAAAGCCAAATGTTGTTTACGCCATGATTGAGTCGACACGGAGCGCTCTTTTCCGCTCGGATGATGGCGGCAAGACATGGGAGGAGCGCGACCGCAGCAATTGGATGGTGTGGCGGCCTTTTTATTTCGCGAACCTGATCGTCGATCCGAAGAACGAGAACAAAGTCTACAAACCGGACCTCACTTTGATCATGAGCGAGGACGGCGGCAGAAGCTTCAGCGGAATTGGGAACGGCGCGCACGGAGATTTTCACGACGTGTGGGTGAATCCCGACAATACCGATCACCTCATCGCCTGTGATGACGGGGGCGTTTGGTATTCCTACGACGGTGGCAATACGTGGTGGAAAGGCAATAATCTTCCAATCTCGCAGTTCTACCACGTCAGCGTGGACAGCGCCGATCCTTATCACGTGTTCGGCGGGCTGCAGGACAACAGCGTGTGGATGGGCGACTCGCAATACCCGGGCGGGATCACCAACGGCCGCTGGGAAAATGTTTTTGGAGGGGATGGGTTTTGGGTATTTCCTGATCCAGCAGATGCCAATTATGTTTACGCTGAATCACAAGGCGGCTTTATTGGGCGAGTCAACCGGGTCACGCTAGAAGGGCGTCTGATCAAGCCAGAACAGAATTATGGAGAGGGAAAACTGCGGTTCAACTGGAACACGCCGATCCACATGAGCCCGAACGAGAAGGGAACGATTTACATTGGCGCGCAATTTTTGTTCCGCTCGCGCGACCATGGACAATCATGGGACCGCATCTCGCCGGATCTCACCACCAATGATCCGGAGAAACAGAAGCAGGAACAGTCCGGTGGCGTGACGGTGGACAATTCTTATGCCGAAATGCACACGACGATCTACTCGATCAGCGAGTCGCCGCGCGACGGTCAAACGATCTGGGTTGGAACCGACGATGGAAATCTTCAAGTGACGCGCGACGGTGCCAAGACATGGACAAACGTCGTCGGCAATGTTCCAAATCTGCCGAAAGCTTCGTGGGTTTCGTGGGTGGAAGCCAGCTTGTACGATGCGGGCACGGCATATGCAACGTTCGATCGCCACACGTTTGGGGATATGGACCCGCACGTTTTCAAGACCACGGACTACGGAAAGACTTGGACGCCCATCGTCCCGGCGGACAGCGGTGTGCGCGGCTACGCGCACGTCATTAAGGAAGATACCGTAAGGCCCAATTTATTGTTTCTCGGGACGGAGTTCGGACTCTGGATTTCGCCGGATGGCGGAAAGCACTGGGCGCAATACAAAGGCCACGAGTTTCCGACGGTCGCCGTCCGGGATATCGTGGTTCACCCGCGCGAATCGGATCTGGTCATCGCCACGCATGGCCGCGGAATCTGGATCGTGGACGACATCACGCCGCTGCGCAAGTTGACTCCCGAAGTTATGGCGCAAGAGGCAGTTTTCCTCCAGGCCAAGCCCGCGAAGCAGCGGTTGCCTGCGAATGGCGGCTGGGTGGAAGGAAGCGCGGTGTATACCGGGCCCAATCCTCCGGACGCGGCGTTGATTACTTATTACCAGAGCAAGCGGCACATTTTTGGAAAAATGAAACTGGAAATTTTCGATTCGCAGGGAAAGCTGGTAGACACGCTACCTCCGAACAGCCGTCGCGGCATTAGCCGCGTGGAGTGGCCGATGCGGCTGAAGGCGCCGCACGTTCCGCCGGCGGCTACGGCTGCCTTTGAAGCGGCGCAGGGCCCTAGAGTTTTGCCGGGCACGTACACGGTGAAGATGACGCGCGGAAAAGAGACCTACAGCACACAGCTTGTGCTGGAGCTCGATCCGCGCGCCAAGTTCACGATGGAAGATCGCAAACTGGAATTCGACGCGGCGATGCGCCTCCACCGACTGCTCGGAGAGATGAGCTTCGATGTCGACCGCATCAACGGCGTGCACAACGCGCTCGTGGAGAGCAGCGCAAAGCTGAAGGGAGACGCTGCTTTCAGCAAACGGCTGCAGGACCTCGCCGGCAAAGTGGAAGCCATGCGCAAGAAAATCGTGGCCACCACGGAGGGAGGCGCCATCACCGGCGAGGAACGCATCCGCGAAAAAACGACGCAACTCTACGGCGCCGTTTTGAATTACGAAGGACGGCCGGGGGACTATCAAATCGCGCGCATCGACTCGCTGAAGAAAGAACTGGATGACGTGGCCGGCGAGTTCGACACCTTCGTTACCAAGGAACTGCCCGCCGTGAACAAGACGCTTTCACAGAAAAAGCTGGAGCCCATCCAGCCCCTCGATCGCAAAGCCTGGGACGCCGCCGAGGGCGATTCCGGAGCCGGTGCCCCCGGAGCAGCCATGCTCTTCCACGAACGCGACTAGCTTCCTCTGAGGCCTGCTAGGTGCGGCCCGAAGTGCGGTCAATTTGTTTTTCCCAGAAGCTGGCGGGCGTAGGCTGGCGCTTTTCCGGCGTCTTCGTGCTTGAAATAAACGTAGATATCCACGCCTTGGCCGAGCCAGGCGTCGAAGCGTTTCCTCCAGGCCGTGATTTGCTTCGGGGTGTAATCCTCCAGGCGCAGGCGAGCGTAGGTGAAACCGGCAGTGAGCACGTCCGGCGGAGTTTGCTTGTCGGTTTCGGACAGGCAGAGGGCCGTTTTGTGCTGGCGGAGAACGGCGTACGTTTCATCGGTGTACCAGGACGGATGGCGGACCTCGAAGGCGAAAGCAAAAGCATCCGGGCGAAGAGCAAGAAAGTCTTCGAGCAGCGAGCGGTCGAATTTGAAATTGGGCGGGAGCTGCACGAGGATGGGCCCGAGGTGGTCCCCGTCGTTCAGGACGCTGGCGACTTCCAGGAAACGTTTCAAAGTGCTCTCGACGTTGCGCAGCCTTTGGATGTGCGTGATTTGCTGGTTGGCCTTCAGCGCAAACCGGAATCCTTCGGGAACAGTCTGCGCCCACTGCAGGAGCACGTTCTCGGTCGGCATGCGATAGAAACTGTGATTGATTTCGACCGTCGAGAATTGCTTGGCGTAGAAGGAGAGCATTTCGCGGTCGGGGAGCTTCTCCGGGTAAAAGCTCCCCTTCCACTGTTTATAGGAGTATCCAGAAGTCCCCACAAGAAGCTGGCCTGCGCGAGGAATGGCGCACCTCCGTGCCTTGGCATTTAATCACAGCCTTCGCACTCGGAAAAGTCAAAGGCATTCGGTTTGTGAATCAAGGGGCCTTCTTGGTTCTTGGCGGCATGCGGGTACTGAGGAGTTCGATGGCTTGTTCCAGTCGTTGACGCCGCTTCCAGAAGTCGGCCCAGAGGTCACCCTTATCCTTCAGGCGTGCAAACACCGTCTTTATGTTCAACGTTTCGGGGCGCAGGCTGGGGCGCAATTCGCGCGGTAACAGCGGAGCGGAAACCGGCGCTTGAGGGAAGGCCCGCACGGAATACGCGGCAGCAAGGGGGCGTCCGTGAGCATTCTGCTGCACGTCGATCAACACGCGGCCCGCGGGACGCTTGGCAACAGTACGCTCGTTAGTGACCAGATTCGGGTGCTCGGCAGTCACCGTTCGCGCAATAATTTCGCCGAAGGTACGCAACTGCTCGTAAGTGTAAATCGGCTCGACTGGTAAATAGATGTGCATTCCCGTTGCACCGGAAGTTTTCAGGAAGCTCGCCAAGCGCAATTCTTCCAACTTTTCATGAAGCGCTTTGGCAATGGTCACAACCACGGAAAATTCCGTGCCGTCCGATGGATCCAAATCAAGAAAGAAGTAGTCCGGATGATCGAGATCGTCATAACGATTGGACAATGGGTTGTGGTCGATGCAGCCCAGGCCCGTCAGGAAAAGCAGGGAAGCGCGGTCATTGGCCGTCGCGAATTGAATGACTTCACCGCGATGTTCGGAATCTACTGGAACCGTCTTGAACCAATCCGGCAAGCCTTCGCGCACGTCCTTCTGAAAAAAAGCCTGTCCCTTGATTCCGTCGGGGTAGCGCCGCAAAACCAAAGCCCGGTCGCGGAGAAAAGGCAAAATGGAATCCGCCATGCGGTAGTAGTAGGCCAGCAGATTCCGTTTCGTGTAGCCGGACTCCGGAAAATACACTTTGTTCAGGTTGCTGAGGCGCAGCCGTTTGCCGTCCAGTTCGATAGTGACCGTTTCGGAGCGCCCCTTGAACAACTCAGCTTCGATCTCATCTTTTGAGCTGAGCACCCGGCCAACGACCTCGGGCGCGTGAACCACGGCAGGTGCGGCGGCGCGTGCCTCAGCGACAATCTCATTTTCCCATTGGCAATCCGCGGGACTTACGTCCTCGCGCAGCGCTATGAAAACCGGATGACGCAGAGCGCGTTCTTGCGTCCATCCGCCGAATTTGACGCGCGCAACCAAGGCGGGAGAGACCCACGATGGCTTTTCGTTGGTTTCGGGCACGGCGTCGAACGGACACGCGGAAGGTGCCAGTTCATTCAACCTGCTGCTCAATTCTTTCAGCTTCTTTGCATCAAATCCGCTGCCAACGTGCCCGATGAATCGAAGTTTTTTGCCTTGATACAGCCCTAACAGCAATGAGCCAAGAGGAAGCGCCGACGTGCGAGCTTCGGTCCAGCCGCCCACGACCGCGTCCACCGTCTTGGTAATCTTCAGCTTCACCCAGTACGAACTGCGATCGGAAACGTACGGGCAGTCGGCTCGCTTCGCGACGATCCCTTCCAGGCCATTCTGCGCCGCCAGGTCGAAAAGCTCTCTTCCGTGCTCCAACTGATGGTCCGCGTAACGAAACCGTTCCGATGTGTAAAGCAAGCGCTGCAGGAGTTGCTTGCGCTCGAGGAGCGGAGCTTCGCGAAGGTCGTATCCATCGCAGTAGAGAAGATCGAAGGCAAAGTAAACGACGGGAATCTGCGCGACCAGGTTCTCGCTGGGCGCCCGTACGTGCATGCGTTCCTGCAAGCGCTCGAAGTCGCCGCGGCCTTGCGCATCCAGCGCGACAATCTCTCCGTCAAGAATGGCATCGCGAGCGGCTAAAGCAGTGGGAAGAGAGGCCATCTCGGGATAGCGCTGGGTGATGTCAATGCTGTTACGCGAACGCAGCGTTAAATCGCCATTTTCGATTCGAGCCAGCGCGCGCACTCCGTCCCACTTGATCTCAAAGAGCCAGTTAGGATCGGAAAAAGGGCGGTCGGCGAGCGTCGCAAGCATGGGCTCCACGCGAGCCGGCATTGCGCTCTTGCGCGCGCTTTGCAACTCAGTCGCTTGAATTGGGATTGGCTTGCGTTTCGGTGGCAGCTCCTCCTTGATTTCTTCCAGCGTGCGTCCTGTAAGCGCGGAACCGTCGTGCTCGTCGATGTTCCAGGAGGAATCTTCGGCGGCGTCCTTGTGCTTGATCATCAGCCATTCGTTGCCTTTTTCGCTTTGCTTCAGTTTCACCAGAACAAAGCTGCCCCGCAGTTTCTCCCCGTTCAAGCTGAACTTGATTTCTCCCTTCTCCAATTGCTTCAGCGCGTCGAGATTCCCCTCCACGTGAAAAGTCCCGCGGTCCCATACCATCACTGTTCCCGCGCCATAATTGCCTTCAGGAATTTTCCCTTCGAAATCGCCGTAGTCCAGCGGATGATCCTCGGTCATGACCGCCAGCCGCTTGTCCGCGTGGCTTTGCGAAGGTCCCTTGGGCACGGCCCACGACTTCAGCGTCCCATCGATCGCCAGCCGGAAATCGTAGTGCAGGCGCGTGGCCCGGTGCTTCTGAACCACGAAGGTGTCGCCATGCTCGGCCCCAGGACGGACTTCCAACTGTGGCAGTTTCGGCTTGGGCAGGCGCGTCCGCTTGCCCGCCGTGGCAGGTTTTGGGGCCGGAGAAGTCTTCTCCTGGACCTTGTCGGCGGCAGGTTCGGGCGCGCCAGACGGCTCCGGCGTCCGGTCAAAGCGCCGTTTTCGCCGGTATTCTTCAAGCTTGGCCATGAAAGCATTCTATCCCAGACTATTCCAAGGACCCGGGATCTCCCCGCCGCGGCAAGCTAACATCAAGCTGACTAATAAACCACCAGCTGAGGATTCGCCTTGATTACTGCTGGCGTGGGCGGCTAATCTAAAACCTCGTGCGCTATCCCTAGCCTGTTTACCGAAGGAGTGTTGACATGGCCACCACAGTTTGGAAAGGCCACCTCACGTTTGGGCTGATTTCGATGCCCGTTCGCATGTCTACGGCAGCCCGTGGCGAGCGAATCAGTTTCAACCAGCTCCACAAAGAGTGCCATTCGCGGCTCAAGCAGCCCTTGTTTTGTCCCGTTTGCAACCGCAATGTGGAACGATCCGAAATTGTGAAGGGCTACGAATACGAAAAGGATCAGTACGTGCTCTTCAGCGAAGAAGAGCTCGACAAGATCGAGCCTCCCTCGGCGAAGGTCATGGAAATCCTGGAGTTCGTGAAGCTGGACGACATGGACCCGCTCTATTTCGACTCCTCTTATTACGTTGCGCCGGAGGACGCGGGCGTGAAGGCTTACAAGCTGTTAATGAGCGCCATGCAAGAGTCCGGCTATGGAGCCATCGCCAAGCTCACCATGCATCAGCGCGAACACATCGTGATTTTACGGCCAGGTTCTAAGGAAATGACGCTGCATACGATGTTCTATTCGAATGAGATACGCGCGGCGGAGTCCGTTCCGACGGATAAGATTGAAGTGAAGGAACAGGAAAAGAAGCTCGCGCGACAACTTATTGAAAGTCTTGCGGCTCCTTTCGATCCACAAAAATACCGCGATGAGTATCAGGAAAATGTCCGCGCGATGATTGCCGCCAAGCTCAAAGGCCAGGAAGTGACCGAGGTTGCGCAACCGCATATGGCTCCCGTGATCGACCTGATGGAAGCCCTCAAGAAGAGCCTCGCGGAAAAGCAGGCGCCTCCTGTTGCTGCGGCAGGACCTGTGCCGGTGGGGAAAAAGCCTCCGGCGCGAGCCGTGGAAGCCATTACGACAGTGCAGAAGAAGGGAAAGAAGGTCGCCGGTTAAGTTTTCCGGCCATACCATTTGATGGGCTCGATGGACAGATTCAGCCCCGACGAAGTCCAGCGCATTTTGGGCCTCACGGAAAAGCAGCTGGATTACTGGGAACGGTTGCGCCTCGTTTCTCCCCGAAAAGAACAAGGGATTCGCTACTACGACTTCCGCGACCTGATCGGTCTGCGTACGGTAAAGCAGTTAGTCGAAAACGGCGTGCCTGCGAACCGCCTGCGCCGAGCGCTTGGCGCACTGCGCGAAAAACTTGCGCATGCGGAAGCTCCGCTTTCGGAGTTGCGAGTGCTATCGGACGGAGGAGCGGTGATCGTTGAACGCGGCGGCACGCGGCTGGAGCCGCTGTCCGGGCAGTTCGTGTTGAACTTCGAGACGCGCGAATTGAACGAAACCGTGCGCGTCATGACCGGACGCAGCGCCGACGAATGGCTTGCCGTGGCGCTCGAGTACGAAGCCGAAGGAAAAAACAGAGCGCAAGCGATCGATGCGTATGAGCGAGCATTTTGCGTGGACCCGGCGCGGCCCGACGCGCTGATTAATTGCGGCACGCTTTACTACGAAGATGGAAACCTGGAGAAAGCTTCGGAATATTTCCGCCAGGCCCTGGTGCTCGATCCGGAAAACGCCCTGGCGCATTTCAATCTGGGCAGCGTGCTGGACGAAACCGGACATGTGGATGCGGCGCGCCAGCACTTGCGGCAAGCGGTCCGGCTGAATCCCATTTATCCAGACGCGCATTACAACCTGGCGTTCGTCTGCGAAAAGCTGAGGGCGTATGCCGAAGCGCAGCAACACTGGGAAGCGTACGTGCGATTGGATCCTACAGGTCCGTGGGCGAGTTATGCGCGCCAGCGCTGTAGTTCTTCCAATTCCAAGGCGACGAAGTCGGCCGGAACAACGTAGGATAAATTCCAATTGCGACAAGCGAAACAAAGGCCGACTGTCCGCCGTCAAAAGAAAAGCGCAAAGCGTTTAGTTAAATCTCGCCGAGGTCACCGCGCATGTGCAGGAACATCAAAACACTTTTCAACTTTGATCCGCCCGTTACGCCTGAAGAGGTTCGCGCTGCGTCGCTCCAGTTCGTCAGAAAAATCAGCGGATTCAACAAGCCGTCAAAAGCGAACGAAGCCGCGTTCCAGACTGCAATCGACGAAGTAGCGGCCGCTTCGAGCCGCCTTCTTCACTCGCTCGAAACAAATGCGCTGCCGAGAAATCGCGAAGAAGAGGCCGCAAAAGCGAAGGCTCGTGCGGCGGCTCGGTTCGGCGATTGAGTTCGCCGGACACTTTGCTTACTACCGGCTACTAGCGGGCTGATTTATACGCGCCCGTCAGCCCTTCCCCTCTTAAGATGACCTACGTAGCGTGACCTGCGTAACGATGGTGGAGGCGGGGGGAGTCGGAATATTTAGGCTTGTTGAAAACACGCAACTTATTGATTTTTCGAGACGCCAAAAACGCAGAAAGCGGCAAAATTGCGGCTAACTGGAACGTATCTGGAACGCGGGATTTTCAGTTCTCCTGCCAATTTTGTGAAGGTTTTCTAGAACGAAAAAGATCTCAAACCGGCGAATAGTTTTGAACCACCAAACTCGCCATGCGGACGCCGGGCCATTTCATTTGTCCGCAGCTTTAATCAGGAGTCAGATAAGTTGTCAGCACAGGTCGTGGCACCGCACCCTATTAGAATGTAATCTCCTAGTTGCAATGATGCAGTATTTCAACAAGTTGCTATCCAAATTGAAAACGGGCCGACGTGCCCGTTCACGTTCAGGATCGCTGGCAGTTTCCCCTGCATCTCCTTCCGGCTCGTAAAGGATCGCAACCGATTGAAAGCCAGGCACAATCTCATAGCGAAGCTTCCGCAGCCGGTAACCCTGCCCCGTTTCTACCACTCCGACGTCTTCAAATTTGGGAGGAGAATTGACCCATTCGTCAGGCCAGCCGTGAAACACCACATCCTGGAGCAAATGTTGGCGAAGGCGCTTCGCCTGCTCGGCCCATTGCGGCGCATTCGTCGCCGCGGGCGGCGGAGCAACGCGGCTGAGAATGTAGGACTTGACCTGATGCACAGCGACACTGGGTGTTAGAATCTCTTCGTCTAGGACTTGGCTAATATCATTCGGCTCGCCTTGGCCAAAGACATAGCCATGAGCAAACATGAAGGTGAGGAGTGGAAGACACAATAGATAGAAGCGGCGAAACGAAAACATCAGGACCTCCTGACTCGAGCTGTGCCCCCTCGTAGTCGCACTGACCGTACTGCATACCACAAAATTAGCAGAGAACCGATAGCGCGCGTTTGTATTACGATGGCAGGCGCGCCGGCCCTTGGAAAGGTAGGGATCCCGTGAGCAATCCACTAACGCGAAGAAAGTTTCTAGGTAACACCGGAGCAGCGGCCGTCATCCCGGCCTGGTGGGATTGGCTTCGAGGAACGTCCTGCAACGCGTCTTCATTGGGCGATGAGGCGGCGGCTTCTCCCGGAACAGCAGATCGCATCGTCGACATGCACGTGCATTTCGATGAGAAGAATCCGAATTTCATCAGCGACTTCCTGAAAGTATCGGAGCGGTTGAATCTAACTGCGTGTTTGCTTACTCCTTTTGCCGACAGAAAAGTCGTCTCTGATGCAGCGAAGCAGCATCCCGCGCAAATCATTCCGTTTGGCTTCGTGGATCTGGACGCCGCGGACGTGGTCAACCAAGTTGAGGAACTGCACGCGATGGGCTACCGCGGCCTGGGCGAGCTGGAGTTCGTGAAGAAGCCGTACAACGATCCGTCGTATCTTCCGGTGTACGAATTGGCGAATCGCTACGGTTGGATCGTTCTTTTCCACACCGGAATCGTGCTGCGGAGAAAATTTGACGAACCGGAAGACGTGGCTTCCGGGCGGATGCGGCCCATTTATCTGGAAGAAATTGCCCGGCGTTTTCCGAAAATCACGGTGCTAGGCGCGCACTGCGGCAATCCCGAATACGAATGGGCGGCGGAAATTGCTCGGTGGAACCCCAATGTGTTTTTCGATTTGAGCGGTTCCACGCTCGCGAAAATGCAGGGGCGGCTTGCGGATTTCCAGAAAATCTTCTGGTGGTCGAACACGGAATGGCAAAGTCCGGAGTGGAAGGCAAAAAAGCCGGACAGCGACCCGAGCGCGTTTGTCAAGATTGTCTTCGGGTCGGACAACGGTCTGGACGGGATCGAGTCAGTGGTGAATCAATATCATGCCCTGTTCGATGCCTGCGGCCTCGCAGCGCACACCCGCAAGATGATCATGGGGGAAACGCTTTCCAACATGCTGGGGCTGCCCGATGGTCATTAAGGTATACGGGGACAAGACCTCTTTAGGCAAGGCTGCGGCGGAGCAGGCCACAATTTCTTTGCGCGAGGCAGTTCAGAACAACGGCAGGGCGAGAATCGTTGCGGCGACGGGCGCCTCGCAAAATTCGAATTTCTGGATGCGCTAACGGCGATGCCGGGCATCGAGTGGGCGAAGGTGGAGATGTTTCACCTCGACGAATGCATCGGCCTGCCGCCCACTCACTCGGCCAGCTTTCGCACATACCTTCTCGAACGCTTGATTCACAAGACGGGAATCACCAAGTACCACTTTCTTGATGGCGACGCTGATGTTCTGGAAATTGTTCGCAAGGTTGCTGCAGACTTGAAGGCCGCTCCGATCGACATCGCCTTCGTAGGTATCGGCGAAAATGGCCACCTCGCATTCAACGAGCCGCCCGCGGATTTCCAAACCGAGGAGCCCTACATCATCGTTGACCTGGATGAGCCCTGCCGCCGTCAGCAGGTGGGAGAGGGCTGGTTCGCCTCTTTTTCGGGGAGGTTCCCACGCGGGCGATTTTCATGACCGTCCAGCAGATATTGAAAGCGAAAGAAATTCTTGTCGTTGTCCCTGACGCGCGAAAAGCGCAGGCCGTAAACCTGCTTCCATTCTGCGCATCCATACGAACACGATCATCTTCCTGGACAAACTTTCCTCCGCTCTGCTGAGCCCGTAAAGCAAAGGGAACATCGCTTAAATTCAAAAAAATGCGCATGGCCACAATCGGTCAAAACATCTCGACGCGAAGCCGGCCCATTCCGCATCTGCGCTGGTGGATTTGTGGGGTGTTGTTCGCGTCCACGGTCATTAACTATATCGAGTGCCAGACTCTTTCCTGGCTCGACCGTATCTCAAACAGGACTACCACTGGACCAACACCGATTACGCCAACCTCGTTATCGGATTCCGCGTGGCCTACGCGATTGGCCAGTTCGTTTGGGGACGGTTGATGGACCGCGTCGGGACCAGACGCGGGTTGACTCTCTCCGTTCTGTGGTACTCACTTGTTTCGATATTTACCCCGCTGGCCAGAGGCTTTTACGATTTCGCGGCATTCCGCTTTCTGCTGGGAACTGGAGAATCCGGCAACTGGCCCGGCGCGACGAAAGCGGTTTCCGAATAGTTCCCCAAGCGCGAAAGCGGTTTGGCAACCGCTCTTTTCGACAGCGGCTCGTCCATTGGCGGGGCGATTGCCCCCTACCTCGTTGTGTCTATCTACCTTCGGTGGGGGCGGGGGCCAGCCTTTATTATTCCAGGGTTGCTCGGCTTCTCTGGCTCATGGTACGGCGCAGTTATCGCACGCCGCAAGAGTATCCCCGCATCAGCGAATCAGAACGGCAAATGATTCTTGCCGACTCTCGGGATCTTTATCCCGAAGCTGGCAAGCCGCGGACACCTTGTGTCAGCCTTCTTAGGCTGCCTCAGACTTGGGGAACGATTGTCGCCAAGGGTTTGACCGACCCGGTATGGTTCTGTGTCACCGACTGGTTCCCTATCTATCTGGTGGCCAAGGCATTCCGTTGAAGAGTAGCCTGGTTGTGGTCTGGGTTCCCTTTATCGCCAGCGATTTGGGAAATTTCTTCGGGGGACCGCCTCCGGTTATCTGGTCAAGCGCGGCTGGTCGCTTGGCGCGGGGCGAAAGGCGCTGGTTGTATTCGGCGGCTTCGGTGTGCTGGTCCTCATTCCTACCGTTTTCACATTCAAGCTGTGCGATTATTGCCCTTTTTGCGGTGGCCACGTTTTCCTATGCGGCGTTTTCCACCATTGCCAATGTGCTGCCCTCGGACTTGTTTAAGATCGAATCGGTTGCCTCCGTGAGCGGCATGAGTGGAACAGGCGCAGGCATCGGTACGATCATCGCTTTCAAACTGATTGGATACTTCTCCGATGCGCACCAGACGGCAGGCACCCATTCTTTTGACCCAATCGTGATCGTCGCGGGCATGATTCCTTTCCTCGCGATGGTTCTCGTCTTATTTCTCGTCCGCAATCCGGAGCCACGGAAAAGGGGCTGGTTCGGCAGATTTGACCGCGTTTTTTCCAGTTCCCTTTAGCCCCTGCCGGTCAAAATGGTGATACGCTCTCGACCGAAAAGTCGAAGTGTGCCTGACCCACAGGCCGCTAACTCGCCCACAGCCCTGAGGTTCCCTAGGGAGCAAGGATGGCTACAGCAACCCAGGAGACTCATTCGGCCCCAGTCAAGGTGAAACGTGTACCGTCTGAAACGGCCGCGGAACCGAAGCGCTATGTGTCGCTCGATGCCTATCGCGGTTTCATCATGCTGATCCTCGCTTCGGAAGGTTTTGGTTTCCCCGCACTGCGAGGCGATCCCACTTGGAGCGGCATTGCGCATTGGTTTCGTCACGTTCCCTGGGAGGGCGGTGTCTTCTGGGACATGATTCAGCCGGCCTTTATGTGCATAGTGGGTTTGGCTATGCCGTTCGCGCTAGCGCGGCGTAAGGAGTTGACCGCGACTGAAGGCGATAACTTCCGCCACGTTCTTGTGCGTTCCCTGCACCTCATTATCCTGAGCCAAATTATTATTTGGGTTGAGTCAGGCGCTATCAAGCTACAGCTGATTAATGTGCTGTCACAGATCGCGTTCACTTATACACTGACGTATTTTCTTCTGAAATTTAGGGGGAGCGGTCGATATATAATTCCTCCGTTGAAAATGAGGATGCTGAATTCCTTTGGGCAAATGTTTTGTGCGAACTCTGTTCGCTATGAACAGAGGCTCGCGTGCGTTTTTGCTTCACTATTGCTCGTAGCCCTGCCGGGACGGACACAGAATCAACCTGTACGCGTCATCGCTTTCGGCGCGCATCCCGATGATTGCGACCTCGGTGCAGGTGGCGTGGCGGCCAAGTTTGCGGCGCTCGGCAACAAGGTGAAGTTCGTATCGCTAACCAACGGCGACGCGGGGCACCAGTCGATGGGTGGAGAAGCACTCGCCAAGCGCCGGCGCGCCGAGGCACAAGAAGCCGGGCGACGCATCGGCATCGAATACGAAGTGCTCAATAATCACGACGGCAAGCTCCTGCCTACCCTTGAAGTCCGCGAGCAGGTTATTCGCGAAATCCGCAAGTGGAATGCGGACATCGTCATCGCACCGCGCCCCAATGACTATCATCCGGATCACCGGTATACGGGAGTGTTAGTGCAGGACGCGTCCTACATGGTGATCGTGCCGGATTTGGTAACGGATACGCCGCCCCTGAAGCGGAATCCGGTTTTCCTCTACTACAGCGACCGGTTCACGCGGCCGCAACCGTTTCGGGCGGACATTGTCGTCTCGATTGACGATGTGTTCGAAAAGAAGGTTAATATGCTGGACGCCCACGTATCCCAATTCTATGAGTGGCTGCCGTGGACGCAGGGACAGTTCGAGCAAGTGCCGAAGGATCCCGCGGAGCGAAAGAAATGGCTCGAGGTGGGGCCTTTGGCGTCGAGAAAACTCCAATCCGAATGGCGAGAGGCGTTGCAGAAGCGGTATGGTGCGCAAGCAGACCGTGTTCAGCACGCAGAGGCCTTTGAAATCACAGAATACGGGTATCAGCCCAGCGAGGAAGAGATTCGTAAGCTTTTCCCCTTTTTCCCCGACCGGTGACAAGCCCTTGTCTCTGAGCCACCCTCCTGATTCCGCTAGACAAGTTCTGCTGCTTGCTAACGTGGAGAAAAAGTGATGCAAAAAGCGCTATGCTCTATCTTCTTCCAGGCCCTTGCCTTCGCTTCCTCCAGTTTCGGGGCTCAAAGCTCTCCCGCTGTTCCCGAGTTGCCTCGCCTCAGTCTTGACAATTTTTCTCCCGGCATCCAGGAGCAGATTAGAGAGGCTTACTCCCACGCTCGCAGCCATCCACGGGACGCCAACGCGAGCGGACGGCTAGGTATGGTTCTTCAGACTTATGGGTTGTTCCAGGAGGCAGCCGCGTGTTACCGGCGTGCCGGACAGCTCGAACCTACAATTTTTCAGTGGGCTTATTATCTGGGAGTCGTCGAAGCGGATCAGGGCAAGTGCGACGCGGCCACTTCTACTCTTCGCTTGGCGTTGCGCGTCGATCCCGACTATCTCCCCGCAAAGCTACGGCTCGCCAACTGCCTGCTTGCCTCCGCGGAGTGGGACGCGAGCGGAATGCTCTATGCCGAGATCGTGGAGCAACACCCCAATAACGCTGACGCTTACTACGGTCTGGGGCGAGTCCGCGCGGCCCGGCGCGAGCTTGCGGGCGCGGCTATGGCTTACGGCAAGGCGACCGAATTGTTTCCGGAGTTTGGAGCCGCGCATTATGCACTGGCGCTGACGTATCGCGCGCTCGGCGAGGCCGGCCAAGCTGACGAACAGCTCCGCTTCTATGAGAAGAACAAGACCGGTGTCCCTCCGGCGGGGGACACGCTGCTGACCGAGGTTCGCGCTCTCAATCGGAGCGCGACTTACCAGGTGCAGTACGGCGCGGAGTTGGAAAAACAAGGAAAGTTAGCGGAATCCGCCGCCGCACACGAGAAGGCGCTCGAAGTCGATCCGCAATTGGTCCAGGCGCACATCAACTTGATCGAGTTGTACGGGCGGCTGGGTCAATTCGAGATAGCGGAGGAGCACTATCGTGCAGCCATCCGTCTGAATCCGGATTCGGCTGAGAGCTACTATAATTACGGGGTGCTTCTCTTGAGCGCCGAAAAATTTCAGTCAGCTGAAGAGGCTTTCCGGAAAACTATCGAAATCAATCCCTATTACTCAGGCGCCCACAACAACCTCGGGTACCTCCTGGAGCGACAGGGTAGTTTGGCAGAAGCAACGGTCGAATACCGGAAAGCTGTCGAAAACAAACCGAGTGACCGCCAGGCGCATTTTAATTTGGGCCGCTTATTGGTGAACCAGAAAAAATATCCGGAGGGAATTCAGGAGCTGGAAAAGACAATTGAGCCTGAGGATGAAAACACGCCGCGATATGTCTACGCGCTGGGCGCGGCTTTCGCGCGCTCCGGAGACCGGCAAAACGCCCTGCACTATATTCGACAGGCACGTGAAGGCGCAGCGGCTCGCGGCCAATCCGCTCTTCTCACCAGTATCGAGCGCGATCTGCGCGCCCTAGAAGCATCGGGACCGCCGCAGTGAAAATGCGGAAGCGGGATTCAAATCCATTCCCAGGTGCACGTCGACGATACAACTTTGGACGGCGGGATTTTCTGCGGCTACTACTCTCGGGGTTAGCTGGTAGGGCAAGCGGACTCGCCAGTCCCGTTTTCGGCTTCCCTTCGCAAGTTCCACTCTTCCGCGAAGTCGCCGAGAAAGTCGGGCTGAAGTTCCATCATTTTACAGGCGCTACAGGCGAATACTACATGCCGGAAATCATGGGCGCCGGTGTAGCACTCTTCGATTACGACAACGACGGCGACCTGGATGTGTATGTGATTCAGGGAACGGTATTCGATCCTTCTCAAGACGCGCGGCGCGCGAAGTTTCCCCCTGCGCCGGGATGGACGCCCGGCAACCGCCTCTTCCGCAATCTTTTGAGCGAGACGGGGAAGCTGCAGTTTGTGGACGTCACGGAAAAAGCCGGAGTCGGGCACGTCGGCTACGGCATGGGAGTTGCGGTGGGCGACTACGATAACGACGGCTTCCAAGACCTCTACGTTACAAACTTCGGACGCAACATTTTTTACCACAACAATGGCGACGGCACCTTCACCGATGTGACGGCGAAGGCTGGTGTTGATGACCCGCGCTGGAGCACGAGCGCGGCTTGGGTTGACTATGACCGCGACGGGCGCCTTGACCTTTTTGTTGCGAATTATTTGGATTTCACAGTAAAGGGAAACAAGCACTGCTATGCATCCACCGGTGAGCGGGACTATTGCACGCCGAAGATGTACCAGCCGGTACCGGCGCGCTTGTTTCACAACCGCGGTGATGGGACGTTTGAAGATGTCACCGAAGCGGCTGGAATCGGCGCGGCTGTCGGGCCCGGTCTCGGGATTGTTTGCGCCGATTTCAACGGGAACGGCTGGCCGGACATTTACGTCGCCAATGACGGCGCCGCCGCTCATCTCTGGATCAATCAGAGAAACGGCACGTTTAAGGAGATGAGCCTGCTGTCGGGGGCGGCTTACAGCGCAGATGGGCTGCCGCAGGCAGGCATGGGAGTGGCTGCCGGCGATTTTGACGGTGATGGTAACGAAGATATCTTCAAAACAAATTTGACCAACGAAGGCGCCAACCTGTATGTCAACGATGGCCATGGAAACTTCTATGATGCCTCAGCGGAATTTGGCCTGTTGCTGCCGACTTTTCCTTACACGGGTTTTGGCACCGAATGGTTTGACTACGACAATGACGGACGCCTCGATCTGTTCATCGCCAATGGCGCGGTGAATCGCATGGAGTCGCTGCGAGGAAGTCCATACCCGTTTGGCCAGCCGAACCAGTTGTTTCATAACGAAGGCGATGGGAAGAAATTCCGCGAAATGACGGGAGCCACGGGGTCGGCATTTGCAATGGCGGAGGTGAGCCGGGGTGCGGCATTCGGCGATATTGATAATGATGGCGCCATGGATATCGTGGTGGCGAATAACAACGGTCCGCTGCGGCTTTTGCTGAATCAGAGCCGTTCGTTGAATCGCAACCACTGGCTGCTGGTTCGATTGGAAGCCAGTCACGGGAACCGCTTGGGGATCGGCGCCCTGGTTGAGGTGCGACAGAAGGGCCGAAGACTCCTGCGTCGTGTGCATACGGACTCGAGCTACCTGAGCGCGAACGACGTTCGTGTTCACTTCGGATTGGGAGAGGATCCGAAGATTGAAGATCTAATTGTGTGCTGGCCAGACGGGCAACATGAAGCGTGGGACAAAATTCAAGCAGATCGGATCGTTACAATCCGTCAGGGAACTGGCCGCAGTATCCGAAGTCATGGCTAACATTCAGAGGGATGCGTGCGCAACAAAACCTCTAGCCCGCCTCAAATCCCTCCGTTGGACTCTCGATTTGCGGGCCACGCCTGGACCATCTGGAAAGGGACTCGATCATGAATCGCGGTGGCTTCAAGGTGGGGATTTCGAAGTGTTTTTCCAGTGCTATCGACCCGGCTCCTAGGACGCTAGCCTCACTCAATTTCCCAAAAAGGATGCGCATGTTCTTGGTCGAGTAGCTCAAGGCCTGCCTTTTCACTACCTTGGTCACTTGATCGAGCAGCCCTTGTCCTGCCAGCTTGAGCCGCTGATCGAGAACCAAAACCGAAGGATTGAAGAGATTCACCAGGTTGGCAAGGCCCAATCCCAGGTAATTCGCTGCCTGCTCCACGATGGCGGCGCAAGCCTTGTCGCCGGCTTTCGCTGCGCTCAGAATCATCCATCCGGAGACGTTCGCGGGATTGCCACCGGCCAGCGCCAAGACTTCAGAGCCGCCTCCATCCGCAATGGCTTTCTGGATTCTCGTTTGGATCGCGGCTGCTCCGGCGATCGCTTCCAGGCAACCAAAACTTCCGCATTTGCAGGCAGGCCCCTCCTCGATCATATGCGTGTGCCCCAGTTCACCGGCGGCATGCCTTGCGCCATGCATCAGTTTTCCGTTGCTGATGATCCCGGCGCCGATTCCCGTCCGGCCATATTCCACGTAAATCATGTCATCCACCATCGCGCCGGCGCCAAGGGTCCTCTCCGCCACGGCTTTGGCGCCCGCGAGATTCACGACCCTCACGGGGGCTGAAAACATCTTTTCGAAAATATTCCGAAGCGGCACCTGCTTGAGGAACTCAATCGTGGAAGACATCACCATTGTGCCTTCCTGGCTGTTCACCAAGCCCGATCCGGCAACACCGATCCCGAGAAGCGATTCCTCGTCGATGTCAGCTTGTTTGATGGCATTGCGCGCGCACGACAGGAGCTGGTGCAAGAGCTCGTCCGTGCCGGAGTCGAGGCGCGTCTCTTCCCGCGAGATGGACACGATTCGCAGATGAAGATTCATTACCGCTGCGAGCACGGCTTCATCGTCAAACCCAATGCCGAGGACAAAGCCGTGCTCTTCATTGAGCCGAAGCAAAACCTGTTTACGGCCTCTCGAATTGTTTGACCGGCCCGCTTCGACAAGCCTTTCCTGCTTTAGCAGGTCGCGCACCAAGCCAGAGATTGCGCTGCGCTGAAAATGAGTAAGTTCATGAATCTCCACTTGCGAAAGTGGACCTAACTTTCGGAGCAGAGCTTCAATAACCAACAGGTCGCGTTCGCGCTGCGTTTTGCAGTGCCTCATTCGGTCCATGCAGAAACCCCGACATAGTTAGACGGTCTGTCAGAAAAATCTAGAACTAGAACTAATTCGCTCCCAGCGGGACGATTGTGCACCAATTAATTCGAAAAAGTAAAACAATTTACTTGACAACGGTTTCTTCCGTTGATAGCGTTCCTCGCAAATTGTAGAGGAGTATGGGTGCTTCCTACCGGGAGAGCGCGCCTTGAGGAGTCGGCTCGGCGTGTGGGGTACGGGCAATTTGGCGTGACGCCATCAGGCCCATTTTTTCGGTGCGCTGCGGGTAAAGTACCGAACTGATGTTGATTCGGGAACTGTCATCGAGGGACAAATCGCAGGTTGCGAATCACGCCATCGGCCTAGCTGTTTAAAGTTAAGGAGGCAGGGGTGATGCTTAGAAATAGATTGAGTGGTCTTTTTCTTTCTCTGTTTGTCCTCGGGTTCGCCTTGATGGGACTCGTTCAGCGCGCCGACGCCCAGGTTTTGTTTGGATCGGTGAGCGGTACGGTGACAGACCAGAGCGGGGCAGGTGTGCCGAGAGCACACGTGACCCTCATTAATAGAGCCACCAGCGTTCAGAAGGAAGCAGACGCGGATGAGAGCGGCCATTACACGATTACAGACGTGCCGCCTGGGAACTACGACCTTAAAGTGACAGCCAGCGGGTTCAAGCCGCTGACGCAGACGAATCTGTCAGTTTCAGTCAATACAGTCACCAATGCCGATGTCAAGTTACAAGTTGGGGCCGTGTCCGAGCAAGTCACAGTCGAAGCATCAACTGTGACGTTGCAGACGGAGAAGACCGACCTTCACACCGAGCTCACGGAAAAAGCCATCTTGGAAATGCCGCTCAATCAATACCGGAATTACCAGACGCTGATCAATCTTGTACCTGGCGCCACACCTGGAGTCTTTCAGAACGCTATCGCTGATACGCCGGAACGCGCCTTAAGCACGAACATCAACGGCACCAATCGCAACAACAACAACACGCGCGTGGACGGCGCCACCGATGTTTTCGTCTGGCTGCCTCACCACACTGTCTATGTGCCCCCCGCAGAGACCATTCAGGAAGTCAACATTTCCACGAACAATTTTGACCCTGAACAAGGCATGACCGGCGGCGCAGCCGTTACGGTGATCACTAAATCGGGCACCAATCAATTCCATGCCACCTTATTTGAATACCATGCGGACCAGGCGCTGCGCGCCAGGCAGTTTTTCGAGACCCCTGCCAGTAGCCCGCGCAAGGGGAAAAGCATCCTCAATGATTTGGGCGGCACATATGGAGGCCCAATCAAGAAGGACAAGCTGTTCTTCTTCGGGAGTTACGACGGGACGTTTGAACGCGACAATCGCCAAGTGTCTACGGGCCCTCTAGCTGGTATTCAAACCGTGCCGACTGCTCCCCTCCGTGCAGGAGATTTCAGCGCCATTACGACCAAAATTTACGATCCTGCGACTGGAGGGGGCAATCCCAGCGCTCGCACCCAATTTATCGCCTCGTCGAATTCGAGCAGCCCGAACTTTAATGCTGCTTGTACGAGCGCGAGCGGCTGTCCCAACATGATTCCGACGGCTCGGCTTAGCTCCATTTCGACGCAAATCTTGGGTCTGGTCCCGCTGCCGAACTTGCCGGGCGACACTGCGAACTTTTTCTCGTCGGCTACGCAGCGCCTAACGCGTCACAATTTCGACGGCAAGGTGGACTGGAATCGAACCGGCAAGCACAATATTTTCGCCAAGTACAGCGCTATGAGATCCGTCTTTCACGGCGTACCCAACCTTGGTAAAGCCATTGGAGACTGTGCCTGTGACGGCGGGCTGGGAGATTTTCATTCTCTTGTGCAGCTTGTAACCGTGGGACACACTTTGACCCTTTCTCCGACGCTTGTCGTTGATGGAAACGTCGGCTTCACGCGCATGAGCGAATATGGCCAGACGCCCGACTTTGGCACGAATATTGGGCTTAGCGTGCTGGGGATTCCAGGCACTAACAACCCGAACGACCTGCGGGACAGCGGTATGCCGTTTTTCGCCATCTCCGGCTATGCCAATATTGGCAACCCTGAGGGTTGGAATCCCGCCTTCCGCAACGACTGGAGCTTTACCAGCAACCACAACGTTCGTTGGTCCCACGGCAAGCATCAAGTCAGCGCCGGGACAGACATCGTTCATCACCACCTCAATCACTGGCAGCCCGAATTGGGCGCCGGCCCGCGCGGAGAGTTCGACTTCGGTGGCGGCCCGACGGCATTGGCGGGAAGCGCTGCTCCTGACCGATTCAATGCTTTGGCCGAGTTTGAGCTTGGCCTCTTCGGTGAGCTGAACAGCGGGGCTGGCAGCAATATCGGCGCGGGGAGGAGCGAGCAATTCATTAAGGCCACTGCCCGCGAATGGCAATTTGGCTGGTTTGTTGGAGATCGCTACCGGATTACGAATAAGCTCACCGTTAACCTGGGCTTGCGCTATGAGTATTATCCCCTCATGACACGCAATGGCGCTTTCACCTTCGACCGTTATGACTTCACGACAAACCAAGTGCTGCTCGGCGGAATCGGCGGCAACTCCGACAATCTCGGTGTCACCACAAGCAAAAAACTCTTCGCGCCGAGAATTGGCCTGGCTTATCAGATTAATACTAATACCGTGGTGCGGGCCGGCTTTGGAATTACCGTCGACCCGTTACCTCTGGCCAGACCGCTCCGTGGGTTTTACCCACTCACCGTGGGTTCCAACTTCACGGGAATAAACAGCTTTAGTCCGTACGCGTCCCTTTCGAGCGGCATACCTGTCATTTGCTGCAGCAACATCAACATAAGCAGTGGGAGCATCACGCTTCCTGGCGCGGCGCTGGAGAGAAGCACTGGCACTGGTTTGCTGAAGCGTGGTTACATCGAATCCTGGAATCTCGTGGTTGAGCGCAAGCTCCCTGCTAACTTTCTTGTTTCCGTCGGATACGTCGGCACACAGACGGTTCACCAGTTCGCTGACCGCAATGTCAACGCTTCCCTTCCAGGCACAGGCCAGTTAGGGCAGCCGCTGAACTGTGCTGTACCCAATTATGCAACGGGAACCTGCACGACCCTAGAGTTCGGACGCACCGCCGAAACCGACCTTTGGCAGGGCTATCTGAGCGCTAACTATCACGCGCTCCAGGCTTCCATCAATCGCCAGTTCTCGCATGGCCTGATGGTCAAAGGAGCGTACACCTATTCCAAGGCCATTGACTTCACGGATGACGATGGATGGGCTTCCCTGGCTTGGAACGATCCCAGTGTCTTTCGGCGTAATCGCGCCCGAGCAGGTTTCGATACTCCTCATATCTTCCAACTCGCTTACATCTACGAACTGCCCGTCGGGAAGGGCAAACAGTGGGCTAGTGGCGAAAGTGTTGTTGCCAAGATTCTGAGTGACTGGCAGGTTAGCGGAATATTCAGCGCCATTCACGGCCAGCCATTTTCCCTCACGGCCTCTGCTTCCTCGCTGAACGCTGTCGGTCAGCGGCAGACTCCTGATCAAGTCGGGCCAGTCAAGAAACTTGGAGGAATAGGGACAGGTCAACCGTTCTATGACCCAACGGCCTTTTCGGCCGTGATCCGCCCAGGAACAGGCCCAAATCCTTATGGCGATGTCGGCCGCAACACTCTGTTTGGGCCTGGCAGTGTGAACATGGACTTCAGCCTGTTTCGGACCTTCAATCTCACCGAGCGGCTTAACTTGCAGTTCCGCTCGGATGCAGCAAATTTCTTTAATTCACCACATTTCAATAATCCGACTGGATCGCGCAGCAGCGGGAATTTCCTGATAATCACCAGTGCCAAGAACGACGAGCGGCAGTTCCGGTTCGGCCTGCGGCTTGCGTTCTAATTCGTAGAACTTCAGCCCGGGGCACGCTACGGCGTGCCCCGGCTTTTAAATTCGCTTCTCCGGCCCTCAGCATGATAGTGTTTTTCTCCCGATAAGTGCTAAAACCCACAGCCCAGTGAAGGCGGAGGCTTTGCCGTGAAGAGATGGAGTGGCATTTTCGCAGCGATTCTATTACTCGGACTCGGCACGGTAGCCCAGGCTCCTCGTGAAAGCAGCTGGGTTGCTCTCTTCAATGGGAAAGACTTGAGCGGCTGGAAGAAGAATGGCGATGAAAAGTGGGTCGTCGAGCAAGGAACCATCCTCTGCGAAAGCACGGCCAACAAGTACGGATACCTGACCACGGAAAAAACGTATCGGGATTTCATGCTGCGCCTAAAATTCAAAGGCGAGGCCGAGGGCAACAGCGGCGTATTCGTTCATGCCAAGATTGCGGGAATCGACCACAGCATGGTCCGGACATTGAGGGGATGCAGGTGGAGGTCGACCCGAACATGGGCAAGCACACGGGCGGGCTGTACGAAACCGGCGGGCGTGGCTGGGTGGAGCAGCCCACGCCAGAAGGCGAGCAGGTGCTGAAGCCTGGGAACTGGAATGAGCTGGAAGTGTCCGTGCATGGCACACACATCGTTACGCAGCTCAATGGCGCAAAGATTGTGGACTTTACGGACCCGGCGCCCAAATTCACAGATGGCGTCATCGGCCTGCAGATCCACACCGGCGGCGGCGTGAAAATGCGTTGGAAGGACATTTCCATCAGAGAGCAATAAGAAATAAGAAGAGGAGTCTTTGTTTGGCACAACCGAACCCATGCACAACAGGCAACCATGAATAAACGGAATCGCCGTGCTTTTCTGCAAGCGTCCGCAGCAGCGGCCTTGGCCGTGCCTCTCGGCGGAGTAGCGATCGCCGCAAAAGACGCGTCCGTTCCTGGTGTTTTGCCCGCGGAGATCCTTAATCCTGCGCAAAGCGCGCCTACAGTTGCCGCCAATGAGGGCAAGAAGCCGCTGCGGCTCGGTTTGATTATAGGCATCGGCAAGGATCCCGACGCGGCCATGGCCAAGGTGCGCGACCTTGGGCTGCCCACGAGCCAGGTCTTTGTGGACGAGTTTGGACCGGAGCTTGTCGGCCGGGTGCGTCAAGCCCTAGAAAAACACCAGATCGAGGGGACGTCTGTTGTCGTTGGTGGACCGGGTGAAGAAGTTTGGGACTTTTATCAAGGGCCGCTGACGATTGGCCTGGTTCCGCGCGAGACGCGTGCGGCGCGAATCGCGCACATCAAGAAGGCGTCGGATTTCGCCAAACAATGCGGCATCCCGGCGGTGCAGACGCACTGCGGATTCATCCCCGAGAATCCAAACGATCCAGTTTACAAGGAAGCGATCGCGGCGATGCGAGAGGTCGCCGCCTACTGCAAGAACAACGGCCAGAATTTTCGGTACGAGACCGGCCAGGAGACGCCTATCACGCTGGTGCGCGCGATTCAGGACGTGGGCCTGGACAATCAGGGCGTCAACTTCGATCTCGCAAACCTGATTCTCTACGGCAAGGCCAATCCCATCGATGCCATTGAGCTCCTTGGCCCTTACGTGCAGGGAATCCACGCCAAGGACGGAATGTTCCCTTCGAATCCGAAGGAACTCGGCAAGGAAGTTCCTATTGGCAAGGGCAAAGTAGATTTTCCGCGCATCATCGAGCGACTGAAGCAACTGAACTATCGCGGGGCCGTCACCATTGAGCGGGAGATTTCGGGGCCAAAGCAAGTGGAAGACGTTCGCGATGCGAAGACATACCTGGAAAAACTAATCGCGTAGCTTGCAGACGCAGGAGGACAACATGGCAGGGGAAACAAAGCGGCCAAATTTCTCGAATGAAGTCGACCGCCGAAAATTCATCAGCGTAGCCGCGGTTACGGCCGGGGCGATGTTACTCAAGCCGGCGTTGGTACGCGGCACAGCCGCGAATTCCGCAGTCCGCGTGGGCCTGCTCGGCTGCGGCGGGCGCGGCACGGAGGACGCGTCAAATATGGTTGACACCGGCGGCGCTCGCGTTGTCGCGCTGGCCGACATGTTCCGGGATCAACTTGACAACGCCAAGAAACACTTCGACGAGATGCAGCAGGCCAAGGACTATGCGGCGATTGATGCTTCGCAGGTCTTCGTTGGCTCTAACGCTTTTAAGCAGATGGCAGCCTCTAAAGAAGTGGACGCAGTGGTCATCGCCACCCCACCCTATTATCATCCTCAGCATCTGGAAGCAATCGTCGCTGCCGGAAAACATGTCTACGTCGAGAAACCCGTAGCTGTGGACGTGCCCGGCGCATTGAAGGTGATCGAGATCGGCAAGCGCGCGGAAGGCAAACTCAGCCTGGACGTGGGATTCCAAATTCGCGATTGTCCCCCGTTCGTGGAACTGGTGAAACGTATCCACAATGGGGCGATCGGCAATATTGTCTGCGGCGAAGCGCACTATCTGACAGGCTATATTGAAAGGCCACCCTGTCCCAATGCATCTCCCGTCGAGAAACGTTTGCGCAACTGGGTTTACGACCGCGTTCTTTCCGGCGACATCATCGTCGAGCAGAACATTCACGTCATTGACATTTGCAATTGGGTTCTCAAGAGCCATCCTTTGAAGGCTTCGGCGACGGGAGGGCGGCAGGGCCGTCCCGCGAACGATGGTGATGTCTATGGGAACTACAACGTCATCTTCCACTATCCTGATGACGTGGACGTGACCTTCAGTTCTACACAGTTTGCCAAGGGCTGGTGGGACGTGACTGAGCGTTTCTTCGGTACCAAAGGCACTTCGCAATCGCCGTACACAGGATCCCTCGGCATTTGGGGTGACGACCCATGGCAATCCCCGCAAACGCCCAAGCCTGGCGCCGAGCAACAAGCGTTTTCTGTGACGGGAAACTTCACGTCTAACCTGGAATTCGCCGACCGCGAAAAGAAGAAAGCGTTCATTGAAAGCATCTCCAGCGGAAATTTCCATAATCAGGCCGCGAAGGGGACCGAGTCCGCTCTTTCCTGCATGATGGCGCGAACAGCGGCCTACAAGGGACGCGATGTGACCTGGGAGGAAACCATGAAATCCACTGAGGTATGGGATCCGAAAATCGATTTGAATAAACTGCGCTGAGGTGTGTCGATGCGTCATCCATCCCGTCGCGAGTTCTTGAAATCCTCGGCTACGGCTGTCTGTGCAGCGGGCCTCGGTGGCGGCGCGCTGGCCAACTCGCTGATGGCGGGTGCATCCTCTGCGGCTCCGCCCGCTCCACCAACACTATCTATCAAGAAGGGCGTATGGTTCGAATGCTGCCTGCCAAGTTGAGCACCGCAGACCGTTTCAAACTAGCGCGCGACGTCGGCTTCGAAGTCGCGCAGGTGCCAACACAGCCTGACGAACGCAAGGCTGAGGAATCAAGAGAGCCGCCGAGGCAGCGAACATCCGCATCGATTCCGTGATGAACATGGATCATTGGAAATATCCATTGTCTTCGAGCGACCGAGCGGTCGTGGAGAAGAGCCTTGCAGGGATGCGCTCCTCTTTGCATTACGCCAAGCTGTGGGGTTCGCATGCCGTGCTGCTTGTCCCGGCAGTGGTGAATCCGCAGACGTCCTACCATGACGCCTGGACGCGCTAACAAAAAGAGATTCGCACGGTGATTCCGCTTGCGGAAGAATTGAAAGTTGTTATCGCCATCGAGGAAGTCTGGAATAAGTTTCTCCTGAGCCCGCTCGAGATGGCCAGGTATATTAGTGAATTTCAAAGCCCTTGGATCAAAGCGTGGTTCGACGTGGGGAACGTGCTGCTTTACTGGTATCCGCAGGACTGGATTCACACTCTCGGCAACAACATCGTCAAGGTTCATCTCAAAGATTTCAAGCGCAAGGAAGACGCGTACGCCTGGGTGAACTTGGGTGACGGGAATGCAGATTGGGCTGTTGTGCGGCAAGCTTTCGCCGATATAGGCTATTCTGGCAGTGCCGTGACGGAGCTTGAAGGAGGCGACGAAGCGTATCCCCGTGATGTAAGCCGGCGCTTCGATTGGTTAGTCCTCGGCCGTAGCTGAGTGCTATGCGAAAAGTCCCCCGCAATTCGAGGCTCTGGACAGGCCCCCGGGCGCAAACTCAGATGTGGATCTACTTCTTTTGATGTTTTCTCGAAGAGACTTTCTTGGCGGGGCCTGTGCCTTTCTGCTCCCCCAGTTGTCCAGAAAAAGCGCTGACCTGAAGTCCTCGTCCGCACTCTCCCCCATTCGGTTTCGAGAGGTTGCCCGACACGCCGGCCTGGACTTTGTGCTTCAGAACAATCCGACGCCGCAGAAACATATGATCGAAACGATGCCGGGCGGCGTCGCGGCTTTTGATTACAACAACGATGGACGGGTGGACATCTTCTTCACAAATGGGGCGTCGATTCCTTCGATGGAAAAGGATTCGCCGAAGTTTTTCAACCAGCTCTTCCGAAACGACGGAGGGATGAAATTCACCAACGTCACGTCGGAGGCTCGAGTCGCAGGCGCCGGCTATTCCATGGGCGCTGCGGCGGCGGATTACAACAATGATGGCTACACAGATTTGTTTGTCGCAGGCGTCTACCGAAACATTCTTTATCGCAACCTGGGCAACGGAAAGTTCGAGGATGTGACCGAGAAAGCCGGAATCAAGAGCGACAAATGGTCTGTTGCCGCCGGTTGGTTTGACTACGACAATGACGGCTGGCTGGATCTGTTCGTCGTCAATTACGCGCACTGGACTCCCGACTTTGACCGCTACTGTGGTGAGCGCGACCGCAATCTGCGCGTCTACTGCCATCCTAAGTATTTCGAGGGGTTGCCCAACACGCTCTACCGGAACCGCCGCGATGGAACCTTCGAGGACGTCACGGCCAAAGCTGGCATTGCGGGCCACATCGGACGTGGCATGAGTGTGGCTTTTGCCGACTATGATAACGACGGCTTCACAGACGTCTTTGTCACAAACGACAATTTGCCCAACTTCCTGTTCCACAATCAAGGTGACGGAACGTTCGAAGAAGTTGCGCTGCAGGCTGGCGTGGCATTAACCAACAATGGCTTACCTGTGGCTAGCATGGGGGCGGATTTTCGCGATTTTGATAATGACGGACTTTGCGATCTCAGCGTTACGGCCTTGGCCGGTGAGACTTTCCCCTTGTTTCAGAATCTGGGCAAAGGTTCGTTCCAGGACGCGACGCACAAGAGCCGGCTGGCCGCACTCTCCACGACGCGCAGCGGCTGGAGCAACGGCTTCTTCGATTTTAACAATGACGGCTGGAAGGACCTGTTCACGGCTAATTCGGACGTCAACGATTTAATAGATCTTTTTGGATTCACGCACTACAAACAACCCAACAGTCTCTACGCCAACCTCGGGAACGGAACGTTCCGCGATGTTTCCTCGGAAGCAGGCTTTGATCTTGCGCGCGCACACCGCGGCAGCGCCTTTGCGGATTTTGACAACGATGGAAAAATCGACGTGGTCGTGAGCGCCCTCGGCGAGCCGGCGGAACTTTGGCAAAACGCCAGCGCCGATGTGAACCGCTGGCTCATCCTGAAGCTCATTGGTACGCGAAGCAATCGCGACGGGATCGGCGCAAAGATTCGCCTGGGTAATCAGTTCAATCACATTACCACAGCCGTAGGCTACGCTTCCTCGAGTCCCTCAACAGTGCATTTCGGAACGGGGAAGTTGGAGAAGGTTGAACGGATCGAGATTCACTGGCCAAGCTGCACGGTTCAGGTGTTGCGAAACGTCGTGACCAACCAGGTTCTCGAAGTCCACGAGCCATCAAAATAAACCCGGACGCTTTCCACTGGTTACGGAGCTGTGATCTCCGTCTCCCGCTTTGCAGACTCGCGCGCCACCGCAGCCGAGCGTTGGATCTCCAGGTACTCAGCGAGGGTTTTCTTGGCAAGCTCGGACTGGCCACTTGCCTGATAGGCTTGCGCGAGCTGATAGTGCAGGCTGCCGTCATCATCGGAAGGCAGAGCTGCCTTCAGATGAGGAATTGCTTCGACGGGCTTTCCAACGGCCAGGTCGGCCCGAGCCAAGGATTTGTGTGCAGCCAGGAATTTTGGGTCGCGAATTACGGTGCGTTTGAGCAGGGGGATCGCTTCTTCCACACGCTGCAAGTCGAGCAGCGTGTCACCCACAAGGTAACTCAACTCCGCCGACGCGGGCTGTTGCCGGAGAAGGTCCTGAAGCAATGCTAGGGCCGCGCCGTAGTCCTGCCCTAGTTTCAGGCTAATGGCGAGCTGTTTTTGGATCTGCGCGTCAGTGGGCGAAAACTTCAAGGCCTCCAGCCACTCGCCAGCAGCCTCGGCGTATCTTTTCTGACTGTTGTAAATGTGGGCTTTTAGCTCGTGCAGCTCCGCAGAGGGGGGCAACTGACCGAGCCTAGTGAACGCGTTGACTGCCAACTCGTTGTAGGCTCGTGACCGCCAGTAAAACGAGTCTGCTGTGTTGTCCCTTTTTGCCGCGGCGATCAACTCATTGTAGTGTCCCGCGTGGTAATCACACTCCAGCGTCTGAGTGGGGCATTCTGGTGCGGGAAGCTGTGATTCCTTTTTCTCTTCAGCGCTTGCCCAGTCCGGATGCCCGGTTTGTCGATAAATCTCCGCCACCGCCTTGTGAATGCCGCGCAACGTCGGTTTCTCCTCTAGCGCGCGACGATAAAGATAAAACGCACTCGAGAATTGCTGTTCCCGCAAACGCGCTTCCGCGAGCAGGCCCAGGGAATAGGAAGATTGTGGGGCGGCCCCCTGTAATTTGTCGAAAGCGCGGCCGGCAAGCGTCTCGTAAGAGTGCCCTAGTCCGTACCAGGCTTGTGGGCTTTCGGGATCAAATTCAGTGAGCTTCTGATATTGCTCCGTTGCCTCTTCGACGCGATCGAGGGAAAGCAGTGCTCCTGCGAGCATTTGATGGGCCTCCCGGTGGTCCGGTTGCAGATCCAGGAGAGTGTTGAGCGCTTCGACTGCTGCGGTCGTCTCACCCAATTGCAGACGAGCGGTCCCCAGAAAGAGCCATGCCGGAGCCAAGCGTGAATCAAGCTTGACCGCTGCCTCTAACTCCGAAATGGCCTCGCGTTTTCTGCCGGCCATTTGCAGCGCCATACCGAGATTGAGCATCAGCCCCGGGTTGTTGGGCACTGCTTGATTTAGCTCTCGGTAGAGAGGGATGGCCTGCGCAAAATTGCCTTCCGCCATCAGCTCCTTTGCGCGCTGGGACTTAAGCGCCAGACTGTTCGACTGTGGCACACAGGTCGCCGGTACCGGGATCGACACCAGGTAAAGAAGAAGCAATCCTGTAGTTTTCATGAAGGCCACGACACCAAGCTCGACACAGATTATAGGCGGACGCCGTCCGTGTCGTCACCGGTCTTCGCGTCTTCTGCTTTCTCGCCATATGTTCTTTGCAATCCATTGATTACAAAACAGTTAGAACTTTGGAGGCGGGGGGAGTCGGAATTCTGAGCCCCACTGATTCCACGTAACTTACTGATTCTACTAAACGGCAGAAACAACAAAAACAGCGAATTCGCCGAAGTGAGGTACACGGCGGGTACACGGGAGTCCCCGATGTGGTCTTTAGAGAGTCTAAGTTCCGCTCGTAGCTTGCGAAGGAGTTTTTGCCACTGGGAAATGCAGTTTTCACCTGATTGTAACAATCAGCCTCGCGAAGTATTCAAAGGCGGGTCCTTTTTCTACTTATATCGGTCCGTGAACCCAGGTAGCAGCTCGGCTCTGGGCAAGGGGAAATTATGATCGCCGAGGGCGAGCACCATTATTCGCACCCAGCCCTGCTGGATAGCAGGACCAAACTGAGTGGTGGTGCAAATGTTGGCAACGAGAAAGCTAAATTCATCAGGGTCATTCTCGGAGCAAGTGCGAATTCCTTCTGTGCAATTCGGTGGTGTTCTTGGGGAACGCTTTCCCAATGCAATCGATAAAAGTTCCGGGAATGGGCATCATTTAAGTCACAGGCGCGGAGAGACGCTAGCTGCGGGGTTCCTTCTCCTGGACGCTTCCCTCCGGCCCCTCTACGCCAGCGAAGAGGCTCTGGCGATCCTTTCTTATCCGGGAGTTCCATCCAAAAAAGACCTTGGCAACTCCCTGCAGAGCAAAATCCGATCGCTGCTTCACAGCAATGGCAATCACAACGGACATCATAACGGTTTCTCTCCTTCGAAATTCCTGAATGAAATCGCTTCAGGAAAGAGGCGCTACCAACTTCGGGCATTCTCGATGAAATCGAATCTTGGAATTGAGCGAGGACCTGCGATCGCTCTCTTACTGGAAAGAAGCCACCGAGGCGCGTTCAATCTCGAAAGCCTTGCTCGGAAATTTTGTCTAACCCAACGCGAGAGGGAAACAGTTGACCTTCTAATCCAAGATCTCAGTACAAAACAAATCGCCAGCCGGATGAACATCAGCCCAAACACAGTAAAGGCTTTTTTGAGATCCGTGATGATCAAGGTCGGAGCGAAAAATAGGACCGGCATTATAGGGAGAATTCTTCAGGCCTCGAAAGGTTTGGACGGGGAAACTTCTCTCTAGATTCATACGTCATTCACGGCGAGTTCATTCTGTAGTCGTTGGTGTGCAAGGTTAGACGGACTATATGCCAGCAGGATCGCAGAAAAAGCGGGTTCAGCCGCGCTTTTCAACGGGTGGGCGCTTTCGCGGCAGCCAGTTGCCATTGCATCAGAGCCATCGGGAATCGCGGGAGATTGAAGGGGAAGTGAAAAACATTTCCGACGGCGGTTTTTGCGTGATCGCGACTCGTGCTCCGCAAAGGTCTGCGCTTCTTCAAGGTCGGCTTTTGTTTCCTCGCATGCCCGCACAGATCCCCACGCTCGTTCAGGTTCGTTGGGCAGAAAAGGGTCCATCCGGCCGGAATTACCGA
Source organism: Acidobacteria bacterium 13_2_20CM_57_17 (assembly GCA_001914785.1). Lineage (GTDB taxonomy): Bacteria > Acidobacteriota > Terriglobia > Acidiferrales > UBA7541 > Acidiferrum. The sequence goes on from MNDE01000102.1 coordinate 46,991, forward strand.
ATCGGTTTGCAGTACGTCATCTGAGCCGATAATCTCATCCATCTCCTCTCAGGTTTTTCCCTTAACCCCACTGGTTACTTCGATCCGCTAATTGACGCAGCCTTCCTACATTAATACCGTGTGAATGCGACGTGAATGACGGCATCGAAGTCGCGCGGTCTTGAAATCTATCAGCATTTTGCGATCTCCGCCCCAGCCGAGGCCGTGGCGGAGATTTTCTTTTTCTGGAGGCCGGATGCGGGTACTCGTGACTGGCGGGGCGGGCTACATCGGAAGTCATACTGCCAAAGTTTTGGCTCGCACAGGGTTTGAGCCAATCGTGCTGGATAACCTTTCAACCGGGCACCGGTGGGCCGTGAAATGGGGCCCGCTGGTCGAAGGTGATCTTGGGGATTCCGCCCTAATTCACGAAGTAATCAAATCCCACAGGATCCAGGCCGTGGTCCACTTTGCCGGGTTCGCCTACGTGGGCGAGTCCATGCATCGCCCCCGCCAGTATTTTCGCAACAATGTGACCTACACGCTGCGGCTGTTGGATGCGATGACGGACACCTGTGTGAAGCACATTGTTTTTTCTTCCAGCTGCGCGACCTACGGCATTCCCACAAGCGTTCCCATTCGCGAGGAGCACGTCCAGAACCCGATTAATCCCTATGGTGAGTCGAAAAGGATGGTCGAACGCATCCTCGCTTGGTATGGAGAAGCGTATGGCTTGCGCTGGACTGCCCTGCGTTATTTCAACGCTGCCGGTGCCGACCCGGATGGAGAATTGGGAGAGAGCCATTCACCGGAAACTCATCTTATTCCGCTCGCCATTCAGGCGGCTCTTGGAGAGAAACGGGCTCTCGAGATTTACGGCACCGATTATCCCACTCCAGACCGCACTGCCGTCCGCGACTACACTCACGTGATGGACTTGGCCGAGGCGCACGTTGCAGCCCTAAGACACATGCTCAAGAGCCACCAGAATGCTGCCATTAATTTGGGCACGGGAAAAGGCCACTCCGTGCGTGAGGTCATTGCTGCCGTGGAGCGAACGAGTGGCTGTTATGTTCCCGTTCGGGAGGCGGAACGCCGTGCCGGCGATCCTCCATCTCTCGTGGCAGATGGCAGGAAAGCCAAGGAACTTCTGGGATGGGAGCCGCGCCACTCTTCGTTGGATGAAATCGCTGAAACGGCCTGGCAATGGCACGCCAGTCGATCTCACGTTCCTGCAGCTCGAGTAAATCTGGAGGTTCACGGAGGTACAGGTTCGCGTGCAGCAGCAGACTGACTACCAACTAGTTGGCGTGTTCTCCAGTGGCTGGAACCCGCGGCGGCAATCGCCGGTGCCGGCGAACTTGCACTCCAGTCTTCGCCACGGGGGCCTGCGTCAGCCTTTTACATGGAGTGGCTGCGAGGATTCCACTGTTGCGCTGCATGTCGCGTTGCGCCTGTTTCTCGCACTTGTGATGTTCCCGCTCCTCCTTCTGGCCGATGAGAGTGGGAACATAACCGGCAAAGTTGTGGAATTGGGTGGCGGAAGGTTGACCGGTGTGAAAGTGACTCTAGTCAATGAAGAGACGAACACGAAACAGGAGGCGGTGACTGCAGAAGATGGCAGATTCAGCTTCACGGATCTGACACTTGGAACTTACCTCCTTCAGATTGAAGCGGGCGGGTTCGAGCCATACAAGACGAACATTCAAGTGGGAACGGAAAAGCTGAACCCCTTGAAGATTAAGCTGAAGCTGGAAACCGTGGAAGAGGAAGTCATCGTTCGACCGGATACAAGTAACGATCGAATATCTCCTGAAAGCAATGTTCAGTCGATGAAAGTGGATGAGACCTTTTTCAATGGACTCCCCCTTGATGTCGACTACCTGCTTCCGTTCATTGATACTTTTGCATCGGCGGCAGTACAGGGCCATGAAGGAACTTCAATCGTCGTCGATGGTGTCGACGGTGGAGAACTTGACATGCCCAGTAGCGCGATACGATCCGTGAAAATCGACCGCAACCCCTATTCTGCAGAGTTTCAACATCCCGGCGTTGCACGGGCGGAAATTACCACAAAGCACGGGCATGGGCATCGGTACCGTGGCAGCATCGGACTTCTTGCAAGGAATTCCGTCTTCGACGCACGAAACGCTTTTGCCGACACGAGGCCGGATCTGAACCGCCGCTTTCTGGAGGGCAGTTTGGGGGGGCCGCTGCTGGGGCAGAATAGCTACTTTTTTGTTGCGGGCGACCGTTTGATGAACGATGAGAGCACCGTTGTGAATGCTTTGAATACAGTCGCCCTAACGGGTCCTATCAACATTAACGTGCCTACGCCGCAACGACGGGACCATTTCTTCGCGCGAACGCAATGGGGGTTGACGGAGATGCAAACACTCTCCCTGAACTATACATTCAGCGATCACTCCAGCAAAAACAACGGAGTCGGGGCGTTAAATCTGCCCGAACAAGGGACCAGCGCGGATCGGTACACACATCGGGTGCAGTTGATCGAAAGTGCAGCCTTGTCACCGCAATTCCGTAACGAGATCATATTTGTTTTCAAAGATCAGACGTCACGATCCGGGAGCCGGGCCAGTGGGCCGGAGATTCTGGTGAACGGCGCGTTTGTCGGTGGACCATCCCAATCTTTTGATGACAAAGAAAGGCACGCGTTTGATATACAGGATACGGCGACTTACATCCGCGGAAAGCATAGCTTCCTTCTTGGTGCAACGGTCAGGAATGAGTGGTCGCATGTCTTCGAAGCAACGAATTTTGGCGGAACGTTTCAGTTTAGCAGTGTTGATCAATACAGAAATGTCGTCCAAAACCACGTGGGCACGCCGGATCTGTTCCAAGCAAATCAAGGCGAACCGGAAATTTCCTACCTTGAGCAGCAAACCAGCGGATTTGCGCAGGACACGATGCGAGTATTGCCAAGCCTTAGCCTTACGTTTGGGCTGCGGTACGATTGGCAAAACACGCTTGACAACCGTGGAGATCTTGCTCCGCGGCTCGCGCTAGCATTCGCGCCCGGCAAACGGAAGAGAACGGTGCTGCGTGCGGGCGCTGGGATCTTCTACGACAATTTGCCGCGGTCCGCCACAGAGGATGCGCTGCTCTTGGACGGCGTGCGCGTCCGCGAGATCGACATTTCCTACCCGTCC
>MNDE01000009.1 GCA_001914785.1 Acidobacteria bacterium 13_2_20CM_57_17
AATCCCGATCTTGCCGCACCTTGCGGAACAATCCGCCGAATCGCAACAGCCATGCTCTCATTTGTCTCATAATCATGCCTCACGACACGGCCGGTCTGAAGACCGGCCACTACAAAACTATTCGTAACGCAGCGCCACGATTGGATCGACGCGCATCGCGCGGCGCGCCGGGAAGTAGCACGCGGCGAGCGCGACGGCAGCGAGCAGAATCGCCACGCCTGCAAATGTGAGTGGATCCGTTGGCCGCACGCCGTACAGCAAGTTAACCATGAGCCGCGTCAGGGCGAAGGCTCCGGCCAGGCCAAGAATCACTCCGAGAGCAGCAAGCCGCGCGCCTTGGCCCAGAAGCAGACGCACAACTTCACCGCGCTGCGCACCGAGAGCAACACGGATGCCGATTTCGCGCGTTCGTTGCGCCACGCTGTAGGCCATAACGCCGTAGATTCCCACCGCCGCCAGCGCCAATGCGAGTGTCGCGAACAAACCAAACAGCGACAAGTTGAACCGCTGCGCCGCCACGGAAACATCCCGGACCTGCTCGAGGCTGCGCAGGCGCGACACCGGCAAATCCGGATCCACTTCGCGCATCGCCGCGCGGACCGATGAGGCAATGGCCAGGGGATCGCCGTTGGCGCGCACCACCCAGTCGCGGAGGACATAATTCGAATCGTCCGTCTGTGATATGGGGAGGTACAGAGTCGGCCGCGGCGGTGTCAGAACGTCGAACTCACGGATGTCGCCCACAACTCCGGCAACAGTCCACCACGGAATCGGATCTTCGGGCGTACCGAACTTGATGCGCTTCCCGAGAGGATCTGCGCCGGGCCAATAGGCTCGCGCCATGGCTTCGTTAATGATGACGACGCGTTGACCTTGCGGAGTGTCGCGCCAGGAAAAATCTCTTCCGCTGCGGAAAGGAATCCGGAGCGAATCGAAATATCCGGGAGTCACGGCGTCGTAGCCGGCCATGGGGATTTGTCCGGCAGCTGGCCGGATGCGGCCCTCGATGGAAAAGCCCTTGCTGGCACGAGCATTAGTCAGCGGAATGAAACTGACGGCCGCGGCGGACCTCACTCCGGGCAGCGCTTGGATACGCTCAATGGCCTGTTGATAAAACGCGGTGCGCCCCGTTAATAGTGAATATCTTTCGCCACGGGGAATCACGCGAAACGTGAGGACATTCTGCGGCTGGAAACCCAGCGGGACACGCTCAAGAATCAGAAAGCTGCGAAGAAGAAGCCCCGCGCCGATCACCACGACGACACCGAGTGCTGTCTCGAGAATCACCAGCAGATTGCGAGTGCGCAGGCGCGCGCCACCGGCGGACTCCCGTGCGCCTTCCTTCAAAGAATCATTGACGTTGCCACGCGCGGCCTGAAGCGCAGGGAGGACACCGAAAATGAATCCCGCAAAGAGGGAAATCGCCAGGCTGAAAACAAGGACAGAAGTGTTTATTTGGATTTCGTCCATGCGCGGGATATGAGGCGGGCTCAGCAGTTTGAGAGTGAGGATTCCCCAACGGGCGAAAAGCAATCCGAGCGCGCAGCCCAGAAGCGCGAGAAGAGCGCTTTCCGTCAAGAGCTGACGCAGGATTCTCGTTCGTCCGGCGCCGAGGGCGATGCGAATGCCGATTTCGCGGTGGCGGGCCGATGCACGTCCGAGTAGCAAATTCGCAACGTTGGTGCAAACGATCAGCAAAACAAACCCCACTGCGCCAAAAAGGGCAACGAGCACCGGGCGCACGGGGCCGGCTATTTCTTCCTCGAGTGCGACAATGTTCGCTTGCACGCCTGTATTGGTATCGGGATAAAGTTCCGTAAGACGTTGCGCGATACGATTCAATTCGCTCTGGGCTTGCGAAAGAGAAACATTTTGCTTGAGCCGCGCGGTGACGACCAAATTGTGGCTCCCATGATTGGCGAGGTCCTGGGGAGTCAGGGCGATGGGGACCCAGAACTGGTCGTCGGGATCAGGGAAATGAAAACCCGTCGGCATGACGCCGACGACGGCATAGCTCTCACCATCGAACAGGATTGTTTTGTGCAGAATTTGCGCATCCGCGCCAAAGCGGCTCTTCCATAAGCCGTCGCTTAGCACGACGACGTGCCGGCCGGCGGGCTGATCGTCTTCCGCAGTGAAGACACGGCCGAGCGCCGCGTTCACTTTTAGAACGGAAAACAGGCCGGCGGAAACTTGCTCGCCTTCGACGCGTACCGGCTCACCCTCTCCGGTGAGATTGAAACTGCGGTTGCGGTAGGCTCCCATGTTTTCGAAAACGGTATTCTGATTTTTCCAGTCGGAGAAATTGCCAGGTGAGGGATTGTTCTCATCGTTCTGATAATTCGGCAGAGAGACCTTTTCCCACGCCATTACGAGGCGATCGGATTCGGGATAGGGCAGCGGTCTCAGAAGCACGGCATCCACGACGGAGAAGATGGCGGCGTTCGCGCCCACGCCCAGAGCGACGGTCAGTACAACAACGGCGGTGAAGCCGGGATTTTTGCGGAGCATGCGCGCGCCGTAGCGCAAGTCTTGCAGGAGCGTTTCAAAGAAAGGAAGGCTACGTCGGTCCCGGTAGATTTCCTTGGTTTGCTCGACGCCGCCGAGTTTGATGAGGGCTTGGCGGCGCGCTTCTGCGGGACTCATGCCGGCGCGCAGATTGTCTTCAATATGCATCTGGAGATGGCTGTCCATCTCTACCGCAAAATCCCGATCTTGCCGCACCTTGCGGAACAATCCGCCGAATCGCAACAGCCATGCTCTCATTTGTCTCATAATCATGCCTCACGACACGGGCCGGTCTGAAAGACCGGCCACTACAATAGCTATTCGTGGCGCAGCGCTACGATGGGATCGACGCGCATGGCGCGCCGCGCGGGCACCAAACACGCCAGCAGAACTACACAAATAAGCAAAGTGGCAACGAAAACGAAAGTCAGGGGATCGGAAGCGGTGACGCCGTAAAGCAGCGAGCGAATTAGCCGCGTGGCGGCTGCCGCCACTGCAATGCCGATAGCCAAACCAAGCAAGGCTAGCCGCACCCCTTGTCCGAGCACGAGACGGACTACTTCGATCGGACGCGCACCGAGAGCCATGCGTATGCCAATTTCGTGTGTACGCTGGGCGACGAACTGCGCCATTACTCCATAGATGCCGACTGCGGCTAGTAGCAACGCCAAGCTTGCAAACGCAGTGAGCAACGCCATGTTGAAGCGATGGGGCGCAAAGGTATGCCCAAGACGCTGCTCCATAGTCTCCGGTCCCAGCAGCGCCATATGGTTGTCGATCGAGGTCATGGTGCTGCGAACCGCAGGGAGGAACGAAAAGGGCTCAGAATTGGTGCGCAGGATGATCGCGGCGTCGTAGTCAGGCATGTTGTCCTGGAGAATTTGCGAGACCGGCAAGTACGCGGTAGGACTCCGATCGCTATCCCACCCGAAATATCGTTCATCGGCAACCACGCCAACGATGGTCCACCACGCGGCCAGATTGTCCGCCCCAAGTTTGACTCTCAGACCAACGGCGTTCTCGCCGGGGAAAAGCGAGCGCGCCGCGGCTTCATTCAAAATGACTGCCGGACTCGCACCATGAACGTCTGCACTGGAGAATTCGCGGCCTGCAAGCAGGGGAACGCGCATGGTTCGAAAGTAATTGGGGCTTATGGGATTATAGACAATGTCCGGAGCGTGGTTGGGATCCATGTCAGGGTGTTCAGAGGTGATCACAGGCCCGTCGACCTCCTCGCCGCCTGGAGGGATGGAGTGGGACATGGCAACGGAATGCACTCCGGGAATCGCGCTCATGCGCTCGAGCACGCGGCGATAGAAGTCCTCGGCTTGCGCCGCTTTCCGTATAAGGGGCGACAAATAGAAGGTCAGGAGGTTTCGCGAATCGTAACCGGGATCGGCGGAGAGGAGCTTAATAAAACTGCGCACGGCAAGCCCCGCTCCGGCAAGCAATACGAGAGACAGCGCGATCTCGACCACCACAAGAGACCGGCGTACCAAACCGCGATCGGCTCCCGAAGTCGCACGCGCGCTTCCTTCCTTCAAGCAGTCCGCAAGATTCACGCGGGAGATCCGCGAAGCGGGAACCAGGCCAAAAAGAATGCTTGCGACGAGCGAAATACCGAGCGAAAAGAGCAGCACCGGAAGATTAATTTGGACTTCTTCCAGCCGCGGCACATTGCCTGGACTAAGAACACGGAACGCTTGCAATCCGAAATGGCCGGCCAGCAAACCGAGAGCGCATCCGAGAAAACCAAGCAACACGCTTTCGGTTACGTACTGGCGCACCAGTCGGCCCGCACAGGCGCCGAGGGCACTGCGCACAGCAATCTCACCGCGACGCCGCACCCCCTGAGCCAGGAGCAGGTTGCCAACGTTCGCGCAAGCGATAAGAAGAACGAGGCCGACCGCTGCGAGCATGATCAAAAGCGCCTCGCGAATCCGATGGCCAACCCTGGTGAGCATGGGGATTACGATGGCACCTTGCTCGGCGTCGTCCGCGGGGTACTCCTTTTCGAGGGCGCGGGCGATGGAGTCCATTTCGCTCTGCGCCTGGCGCAGGGATACGCCCGGTTTAACTCGACCGATCACCGACATGAAATTTTCACCGCGCAAAGTTTTCTCAAGATTCAGCGGAATGAAAATCTGCGCGTCCCCCATCATGACGTAGCGAAAATCGTGGGGCAGTACGCCTACAACTGTGAACGGCTGGTTGTTGATGGTAAGTGTCCGGCCGACCCATCCCGGGTCACCGCCGAGGCGCTTCTTCCAGAATGAGTGAGTAATCAACGCAACGCGGTCATTGCCAGTGTGTTCTTCTGGTTCCAGAAAATCGCGGCCGAGTATTGGCGCGACTTCCAGAACCGATAGAAAATTAGGCGATACAGCGGCGCCCAAAATATTCTCAGGCTCGTTACCGAACATGACAGTGAAACCGCGGCCATCGAATCCCGCGAGAAATTGAAACTGCCTGGCGCGCGCCCGCCAATCGAGGAAGTTAGGCCCCGAAACGGGCACGGGATGATCGAACCTCGGCGCGGTTCGCGCGACGACCACAAGCTGTTCGGGTTGCGGGTAGGGTAGCGGCTGCAAGAGCACGCCGTTCACGATGCTGAAAATGGCGGTGTTGACACCGATGCCGAGGGCCAGCGTCAGGACCGCGACACATGTAAAGCCGGGGTTCTTGCGGAGCATGCGCGCGCCGTAGCGGAAGTCTTGCAGGATCGTTTCAAAGAAAGGAAGGCTACGCCGGTCGCGACAGATTTCTTTGGTCTGCTCGATGCCGCCGAGTTTTATGAGGGCTTGGCGCCGCGCTTCTGCGGGGCTCATGCCAGAGCGCAGGTTGTCTTTGATGTGCATCTCGAGATGACTGTCCATCTCCGCGGCGAGATCGCGGTCACGCTGGGGCTTGCGAAAGAGCGCGGCGAGCCGGAAGAAGAGCGCGCGCAACTGCCTCATGCGGATTCCTTTCCGGGAGCCAGGAACCGCGCGAGAATTTCCGTGGTCTGCTCCCATTCGCGCGCTTCCTTTTCCAACTGCTTGCGCCCGGCGCGCGTCAGTTTGTAGTACTTGGCTTTGCGGTTGTTATCCGAGGTGCCCCACTCGGAGGAAATGTAGCCTTCCTGCTCGAGCTTCAGAAGGGCGGGGTAGAGCGTTCCGTAGTTCACGGCGAGCAGGTCGCCGCTGGTCTGCTCGATCCGGCGCGCAATTCCGTAACCGTGCAGCGGCCCCAGGGCTTGGAGAGTTTTCAGCACCATCAAGGCCAGCGTTCCTTGCCAGACGTCCGCTCGTTCGCCCATCGTGTTCTCCGGTAGCTCCTATTGGATGCCCATACCTATATCACCAGTTCCTATGGGAATGCAATAGATGAGACGGCAGACCCCGGCATTTTGTTTCCGGGTTTCTTGAATTTTTTTTCGGCCCTGCCTTCTTGACTCTTCCGAAACTTCCCACTAGCCTCATGCGTCTACCTTTGCGGTTGCCGGGGGATGGTTGTCCTTTCAACGCCTTCACGAGGAGCCTTGCATGCGTCCAAACCTGATTCTTAGGTGTGTCTCAACGGTCTGCTTCACGGCGCTGTTGGGGCTGTTCTATGCCGTGCCGCGTCTTCTGGCGCAAGGCGGCGAGCCGCAATATTTCGCCATTCGCGGCGCGAGAGTCGTTCCAGTTTCCGGGCCTCCGATGGAGAACGCGACGATCGTTGTCTCTCGCGGACTGATCACGGCCGTTGGAAAGGACATTGCCATTCCGGCCGAGGCATGGCTGGTCGACGGGAAAGGGCTTACCGTTTATCCGGGGCTGATCGATTCCTTTACTGATGTGGGGCTTCCCGTCGCGCCACCGCCGAGCTGTGAAGGCGGCCCGCGTCGTCCATCTTCAGACGCTGCTCGCGGCCCTGAGGACCGCCCCTACTGCACACCGTGGCGAACCGCGGCGGATGAAGCCACCCTGAGCGACAAGCGCATCGAAACCTGGCGCAACGGAGGATTCACTACAGTTGTGTCTTCGCCAAAAGGTGGAATTTTTCCGGGGCAGGCGGCAGTGCTGGATCTCGCGGGCGAACGGGCGGGAGATTTGGTGGTGAAATCGCCGGTGGCGATTCCGGTGACGTTCCAGACTTCAGGCGGATTCGGCGGCGGGTTTCCGAGCTCGATCATGGGCACGCTGGCATACATTCACCAGGTCTGGCTGGACACGGAGTGGAGCATCAAGGCGCAGGCTACCTACGAAAAGAATCCTCGCAGCGTGGCGCGGCCGCGTTATGACCGAACAGAAGCGGCGCTTGCCGAGGCACTGGAAGATCACGCGCAGGTTCTGATCCCGGCGAACAATTCCATTCAACTCCGGCGCGCGCTAGAGCTGGTCGATCGCTGGAAGGTCAAGGATGCAACTTACGCCATTTATGGGGGGCAGATGGCTTACGAAGTTGCTCCCGAAATTGCCACGAAGAAACTTCCCGTGCTTGTGAACCTGAAGTGGCCCGAAGCCGAGAAAGACGCCGATCCCGAAGACAAGCCGTCGCTGCGGACGCTGCGGTTCCGCGATCGCGCGCCGTCTTCGCCAGGGGCGCTGGCCAAAGCAGGCGTCAAGTTTGCTTTTTATTCCGGAGGCATCACGTCGCCGAAGGATACGCTCAAAGGCGCGAAGAAATCGATTGACGCGGGCCTTGCGCCGGACGCTGCGCTTCGCGCACTGACACTTTCGGCGGCGGAGATTTTCGGCGTCGCCGGCCGCGTGGGCTCCATCGAAAACGGGAAAATCGCGAATCTTGTGGTTACCGATGGCGACCTCTTCGAGGAAAAAACAAAAATCAAAATGGTTTTTGTGGACGGCCGTAGATTTGAAATTCGCGAGCCGGAGAAACCGAAGGAACCGCCGAAAGGCGACATCACCGGAAAATGGAAGCTCTCCTTCACCACGCCTGATGGGCCCGAGGAGTCTACGGCCGACCTCACCATGGATAAAGACGGCTCGATCTCCGGCACTCTCACGAGCAAGCGCGGCACCGCGTCGATCATCAGCGGCTATCTGAGCGTGGACAAATTCAACTTTACCATCAACATTCCGATCGAGGGATCGCCAGCGGACGTCGTTTTCTCCGGTACGTTTGACGGGACATCGTTGAAAGGCACTATTCGCGTGCAGGGTATCTCGCTAGATTTCAACGGCGTTAAACCCACGAACACTACTACCGCAGCGACCACGTTTGGAGGTGCCCAGTGAAGGGCTCATTTGGATTTTTCATCAATGCAAAGAACCTGCGATTTCCGAGCCTCATTTCTATTCTTTGCTTGCCGCTGATGGCCGCTGCCGCGCCCCCGGATGTGCCGGCGGTCATTGTGATTCGAAACGCCACGATCCTCACTGTTTCGCATGGAAACATCGAGCACGGCTCCATCCTTATTAAGGATGGCAAAATCGCAGAAGTGGGCGTGTCCGTCAACGCCCCGAAAGATGCACAGGTAATTGATGCCGCGGGGCAGTTCGTCATTCCGGGCATTATCGATTGCCATTCGCACATCGCGGCGGAAAGCATCAACGAGGGCAGCGTTTCCGTCTCTTCGATAGTGAACATGGCGGAGATTCTGAATCCGGAGGACATCGACATTTACCGTGATCTCGCCGGGGGAGTCACGTCGGCGAATATTCTTCACGGCTCCGCGAATGCCATCGGAGGGCAGACGCTGGTTATTAAGCTGCGTTGGGGCCAGCCCGCGGCGAAGCTTCCGTTTGAAGGTGCGCTACCCGGCATCAAGTTCGCGCTGGGCGAAAATCCGAAGCGCTCGAACTTCAGCATCCCGGGACAGCCCCGGCGGTACCCCGTGACGCGCATGGGAGTCGAAGAAACGATTCGCGGGGCGTTCAGCGAAGCGAGGGATTACAAGAAAACGTGGAATGAGTACAACAAGCGCGCTGCTGCGGGCGAGAGAAATTTAATCGCGCCGCGCCGCGATCTGCGCCTCGAACCGCTTGTCGAAGTGCTGGAAGGAAAACGCTACGTGCACTCGCACTGCTACCGTGAGGATGAAATCCTGATGCTCCTTCGCGTGGCGAAGGAGTTTGGCTTCAAAGTCCGAACGTTCCAGCACGTTCTGGAAGGCTACAAAGTCGCCGATGAACTGGCTGCCGCGGACGTCGGCGCTTCCACTTTTTCCGATTGGTGGGCCTACAAAGTCGAAGCCTACGACGCGATTCCGTATAACGCAGCGCTCATGACCCAACGCGGTGTGGTCGTCTCCATCAATTCGGATGATGCCGAAGAAGCCACGCATTTGAATCAGGAGGCCGCCAAGAGCATGAAGTACGGCGGGCTTTCGCACGACGAAGCGCTGAAAATGGTCACACTGAATCCCGCGATGCAGCTCGGCATTGACAAGCGCGTGGGCACGATTGACGTCGGCAAAGATGCCGACCTGGCGATTTACAACCGTGATCCGCTGAGCGCCTACGCCGTGGTGCAGAAGACGCTTATCGATGGCCGGGTTTACTTCGATCTTCAGCGGGACATCGCGGAACGCGCCGAGCGCGAAAAAGAGAAGAAAGCGCTCATCGACAAATTCAAGAAAGCGGCGGAGAAGAAGCCGGAAGAGAAAAAGCCTGACGCCGCCGGTCAAAAGCCCGGCGAAGAGAAACCCGAAGAGAAAAAGCCGGAAGCAAAGAAGCCGGAAGAAAAGCCCAAGCCACCTCAAACGGACGGCATCGACTCGGGCTCAACGGTTACTCTAGGGGGTGCGCTGTGAAAGCCACTCCGACCGCTCTTCGAGCCGCACTGATTCTTATCGCGGTCTGCGTTCTACCAGCTATTGCAGGCGCGCAGGCAGCGCCCCCCAACACCTATGCGATTACTCACGCGAAAATCTTCACGCTCGCAGGTAGCGCCATCGAAGACGGCACAGTCGTCTTTCGCGATGGAAAAATTACAGCTGTCGGTGCCGGGATTGAAATCCCAGCGGGTGCGCACGTCACCGACGCAAAGGGATTGCAAGTCTATCCTGGGATCTTCGATTCAATCACACAGATGGGATTGCGGGAGATTGGCGCCGTTAGTGCGACTGTCGATTCGACGGAGACGGGAAACTACAATCCGGACGTCGTCGCAGCCACAGCCGTATCTCCATCGAGCGAACACATTCCCGTCACGCGCGCGGCGGGCATCACGGAAGTTCTCGCCGTTCCCGGCAGCGGCGGATTTGATTCCGGCGGATCCAACAGCGTGATCGGCGGCCAAGCTTCGGCGATCCATCTGGCCGGGTGGGTCATCGACGAAATGCTCATCAAGAAGAGCGCGGCGATGGTGATCCGCTGGCCGGAGATTGAGACACAAACGTTCGACTTCGCGACCTTCTCGCGCAAAGAAAAACCATACTCCGAGGCCAAGCAGGAATACGACAAGCAGGTGAATGAAATCACCGACTGGCTGGAGCGCGCCCGCCATTATGCACAGGCTATGGAGAAAGGCTCGCCCGCAAAATACGACCGCGACCTGAAGCTCGAAGCGCTCGCGCCGGTCGTTCGCCGCGAGCTGCCCATCTTGGTGTTTGCCGATCGCGCGCGGGAAATTCGCAACGCGGTCGAGTTCTGCGACAAGCAGGAGCTGAGGATGATCCTCGCCGGCGCCGCCGAGGCCTACAAAGTGAAGGACCTTCTCCGTTCGAAAGGCGTGCCCGTCATCCTGCGCCCGATGCTTACGCTCCCTCCCGATGAGGATGATCCTTACGATCGGTTGCTTTCCCAGCCTGCGGAGCTTGCCGCTTCGGGCGTGAAGTTCGCCATCGCTAGCTTTGATAATTCCTTCGCGCGGCGATTGGGACAAAACGCTGCGAACGCCGTCGCGCACGGCCTGCCGTACGACGAGGCGCTCAAGGCCGTCACGATTTATCCCGCGCAGATTTTTGGCCTCGGCGATCAGATCGGGACGATCGAGCAGGGCAAACTCGCCAACCTGATAGTCACCAATGGCGACCCGCTCGAACTGACCACCGACATCAAGTACCTCTTTATCCGGGGACAACTGACGTCCATGGAGAACCGGCACCTGCGCCTTTACGAGAAATACTTAAAGCGGCCGAAATCGCAGTAATTTGACCGAATCTGCAAATGTCGGGGGCAGCATTCTTTCTCTTCCCGTCAGAAATAAAACCGCGCCCTAAGGTTAAATTCCAAGAAACTTTTTGCCCAAAGTTGCGTTCCTATAATTGAACCTCATGCGCACACGCCTGTCCATCGCGCTCATAGCGCTTATTCTCACTGCCGGGATGCATCCTGCCCGGGCGCAGGAGGAGCCAGGCAAAATCATTGACCAGTACGTGAAGGCTGCCGGCGGCGGCAAGGCCCTGAGCAGGATTCAAACGTTAAGCATCGAAGGGACATTTACGAGCGACGACGGGAAGACCGGGACGTACACGCTGGATACCAAACTGCCGAACCGCTATTACTCGGAGTTGCTGGTTGGCGACAGGAACCTGATCGAGGCATACAACGGGAAGTCGGCGTGGCATCAGAAGGCCGACGGAGAACTTGCCACGCTGGTGGGTCCCGAAGGGATGCAATTGGAAGCGGCCGCACAGTTTTACAACTCCCGGCTGTTGAATCTTAAGAAGAACAAAATCACCCTGGCATTTGTGGGACACGCGCAAGTGCGCGGAAGAGACACGCTGCAGCTCCAGGTGACCACGGCGACGGGAGTAAAGCGGCAGGTATTCTTCGATCCGCAGACACACCTCATCGTGAAGGATGCGGCAACCGTGGGCGGCGTCGAGGAAGAAATCCTCTACGACGAGTACCAAACGGTGGATAACGTAAGGTTGCCCCACAAGATCGAGCTGCATCGCGGAAACGACAAGTACGACATCAACGTCACACGCGCGGCGATCAACGGAACCGTCGGCGAGCGCGTGTTTGATTTTCCCATCAAATCGCAAGTCAAACTGCCAGATCTGAAACAGTGAGCCGCGCCAGACGGTCTGAGGTACAATCCAGCGTGTGAATTCGACGCGCAATTCGGGCGGGCCTTGCAATTTTGGGACTGCCTGGTTGCTGCTGTGCCTTGCGTTTTGCGCGCATGTAGCGGATGAAGCGCTGACGGGCTTCCTTCCCATTTATGACGCCACAGTTCTGGCGATGCGCAGCCAATACAAGTGGTTTCCGATGCCGACATTCGGATTCCGCGAATGGCTGACCGGGCTTATCGTTGCGAATCTTGTTTTCTTACTGCTGACGCCGTTTGCGTTTCGAAACGCCTGGTGGTTGCGGCCGCTGGCGTATTTTTACGCCGGCGTCCATTTTCTGAACGGAATGGGCCACACGCTGGCGACGATCCTTGGTCAAACCGTTTCAACCATTCACTTCGCGCGTCCGGCGCCTGGCTTTTATTCTTCTCCGCTGCTTTTCGCAGGTTCGATCTATCTTCTGATTCGTTTGCGTGCAACGCGCCGAAGCCTGGCAGCCGTTTCTTGAAGGTGTAAGGCAAGAATTTGACGGAGAAACATGCGAAGAAATAATCGTCCTAACTTTTTCTTGATGATCGTGGCCCTGCTGGCTTGCGCAAGGGCTGATTTGCGCGCGCAGGCGAAGCCGGAAATGAAGGCGGAGGACGCGCCGCTGCGTGTGGCCCTTGCAGGACTCGTGCATGGCCATGCGTTCGGATTCTTCGATCAGTTTCAGCACCGCACGGACCTGCAAATCGTGGGAATCGCCGAATCCGATCAGCAACTCGCTGGTCAATTTGCAAGAAGATACGGCTTGCAACCGGGTATCTTCTATTCCGATCTGGAAGAGATGCTGAAGAAAACGCATCCTCAAGCGGTTCTCGCGTATACCAATACCTACGATCATCGACGCGTGGTGGAAATCTGCGCGAGGCACGGCGTTCCGGTGATGATGGAAAAGCCGCTAGCCGTCAGTCGCGAGGATGCGCGCGCCATCGAGAGAGCGGCGCATGAAGCGAAGATTCAGGTTTTGGTGAATTACGAGACCACCTGGTATCGCAGCAATCAGGCGGCTTATGACCTGGCCCATGAAAACGCGATTGGAGAAATTCGAAAAATTGTC
>MNDE01000110.1 GCA_001914785.1 Acidobacteria bacterium 13_2_20CM_57_17
CTTTCCGTAGGGGATGAGGTCAACGCTCAAAACCTACTTCAAAAGGGGCGCCCTTTTATAATGCGTTTATGAGGACGGGGCTTTTGCCATTGCTTCTTTCTTGCTCGTCTCTATGCTATCCCACAGCATCCAAAGCACTTAAAGTAATCCTTGACATACGTTACCAATATGCTATAATGGTTTCATTAAGTCGGCACGATCCCTTCGTCTACCCGCCATAGCCTTTGTGATCGAATATCCAGATTCTGTCGGGACTGCGGATTCCGTCCCTGTCGAGGGACACAGACTCCGACCCGCTCAGAGAAAGAGGCTACCCTGCGACCCAAGTTCGGCCACTGTGCAGTTTTTCCAACTGCTTCAATGTCTTCCTGTTTGCTCCAATGCTGGCGGCACTATGATCGTAAACCCTTACCCTTCAATCATTTTGACGACCCCCACCCTCTAACTCCTGTCGTGTCAATATCTTATGAAAACAGTGGGGGGAGGGGCTGCTCAACGTTAAGACTCCGGTTTCGCCTGAAGTTCTTTAAGCGCAACACTTACGGGCCTCCCCCCGTAAATGTTGCACACAAGAGACTTACGGTCCCGCTAAGCCCTTTGAATGCAACACTTACACGAAACACCGGGGAGGGGTCTCAGTTATGGTTAACGGCTACTTATTGATGTCGTCTTTGGCTTCGAGGCGTTTCAGCAATGGCTGGAGAAACGGCTTCGTCCCATCCGGCGCTCCGCTGATCGCCTGTGTCATTTCCTTGGCCGCCGTCGGGAAATCGCCGGAGTTCGACGAAATGCGCGCGAGCGCCAAATGACTGATCCAGTGATTGGCATCCTTCTTCGGCACCTGCGGATAGAGCTCGAACGCGCGCTTGGCGTTCCCCGATCGTTGCAGACCCCGGGCGTAGGAATACAGTTGAATCGCGCTGGCCTTATCGAAGGCCTTGGCAAGCACCTTAGCCCCTTCATCCTTTCGCCCCATGGCATCGAGGATCCGCGATTTGGTTTCCAGATTTTCAAACCGCTCTTCGTTCTGGATCGAAGTGTCTTCCCACTTCAGCGCTTCTTCCAGGTTGTAATTGTTGTCCAGGCACCACTGAGCCGCTTCGTCGAATCCCGCCCAGGTAAATCCGCCAACGCTCCGCAATTCGTTTTTGACACTCTTCAGCACCACGGCCTTCACGTCCGCGGAAACGTGAAAGGGAACTGCCAGTTTCTCCCAGCGCAGCGTCGCAGCCGCCGAATCCGGTTTGACTTCTTCAAAGGTGTACGTGAGCGCTTCGCGGAAATCCGCCGCTTGCGGCTTCGTGGTCACGCGCAGCGCGTCTTCCTTTTCGTCATAGCTAAAGCTGCCCCAGGAAGTCGAGTTCTTCGAGAAAATAATCGTCCACTGATCCTTGTCCGGAATGGTGTGCAGTCCATAGGTCCCCGCCGCCAGCGGTTTTCCCTCGACGCTGACGTCGTCAGAAAAAGTGATGGTCGTGTTCTCGTTCGCGCCCGCACGCCACACTTTTCCATAAGGCACCGTCTTGCCCCAAATTTCCCGCCCGCCAACTTCCGGACGGTGATAGATAATAGTTACGTCCGTCAGCCCGAGGCGCTGCGACACCGTCCCCCGCTGGCTGAGCCGCGGAATGTTCAGCTCCGTCGCCTGGCTTCCGTTCTTGAATTGTGCCCCTGCATTCCCCCCCAAAACGCCCAGTCCCATCAACAGGCCAAAACCACACTTCCACACGTTGCGCATGATCACACCTTCTCCTCTCCGCAAAACACAACAGCCCAAACGTCTCTTTTCTCTCTGGCAGACCACCCCAATCGCGATAGACGCCCTCTCGGCAAAGGGGTGAGCAGAGATCCGTGCCGTGGCACGGGTGAATTATGCGTTTTCAGCCTAAAATGTTTCTCAAACGTGGCCCCGTAGCTCAGCGGTTCCGATTGTCAGCCGGTAGCGGCGTACCTAAGGATGGACGCGCGCCGCCCATCCACCTCCGGGCGCCAATTTAATTTTTAGTTTCGTGGATTTGTTAACCTGCACGCTTATTTTCTTGTAGTCGGAGGCCATTCGGTTAGCGTTCGTACCGTCCTGATAGGCGTCCATCGAGAAATTGCCGTCAGGCAAAAAGGAAAAATCAACTTCCAGTTCGCGCGCCGTCCAATCGGTCATCGCGCCCACGTACCAGTCGTTGCCGTTTCTGCGCGCCACTAAAACATATTCGGCGATACGGCCATCGAGGACTTTCGTGTCATCCCAAACGGAGGGAACAGGACCGAGAAACTCCATCGCTTCCGGCTCGCGCAAATAATTTGATGGGCTGTCCGAGAGCATCTGCAAGGGGCTTTCGAAGACCACGTACATGGCAAGCTGGTGGCAGCGCGTGCCCAGCGCCATCGGCTGCTGGTGGATTGGAGCAAAAGTGGTTCTCGTCGCGTTGCGCATCGCGCCTGGAGTGTAGTCCATGGGACCAAGGAACATTCTCGTGAATGGAAGCGTGACGTTGTGTTTCGGTTCGGAGTCCGCGCTCCACTTGCTCCACTCCATTCCGCGGACGCCTTCGCCGCTGATCATGTTGGGCCACGTGCGCGTCATGGTGACTTGTTTCTGCCCGCCGTGAAAATCGACGAGCATCTTGCGCTTCGCGGTTTCGCTGCACACCTTATAGTAGAAATTGATCAGCTTCTGGTCGTCGCGCTGCATGAAATCGACCTTGATTCCCTTGATGCCCCACTTCGCGTATTGATCGAGCGCGGGAATCAGCTGATCGTCGAGCGATTTCCAAATGACCCAAAGAATGACGCCTACGTTTTTTTCTTTGGCGTACGCCGTCAATTCTTCCATATTTATTTCCGGAACGACCTCCAGAACGTTTCCAAGCTTGTACCAGCCTTCGTCCAGAATGATGTACTGGAGACCGTACTTCGCCGCGAAGTCGATATAATATTTGTACGTCTGGGTGTTAATCCCAGCCTTGAAATCGACGCCGTAAATATTGTTGAAGTTCCACCAGTCCCACGCGACTTTTCCCGGCTTGATCCAGGAAGTGTCCTGCAATTGTGGGGGCTTGGCCAAGAGCCACACTAGCTGATTGGTCAGCAGGTCGCCGTCTCTTTCAACGATGCCCACCAGCCGCCAAGGAAAAGTGCGCGTGCCGGAAGTGACGGCGATATAGTCGGCGGCTTCGACGACGCGGAGGTCGCGGTCTTTCTCCAGTTTTTCTTTCAGCGGATAATGCGGAAATGTTCCGGCAAGTGCAGGGCCGTTCGTACCGTGCAGCCACATCCCGGGATAATCTTCCACATCGGATTCGGCAATCGCGAGTCTAGCGCCTTCGCCGGCATCCACAACCGCAGGCATGGTTGCGATGAAAGCGGGATCGATTTCCTTCAGACGCTGGGGAACATATTTGCGTTCGTTGTGGGAAAACATGCTGTCTTCCTGCGGATAAAAGACGGTGGCATCTCCCGGGAAATTCAATTTCACTTCCTCGCCGTAAATTTTCACTTGCTGCTGAGGAAGCGACGTTTCGAACCGGTAGGCTGCGCCTTCGTTGTAGGCGCGAAAGACGACCGCGTAGCCGCCATCCATTTCGATACGCACTTCATTGTAATTCTCACGAATCTTTGCGAACTTTTGATGGACGGCGGGCTCCAAGGTCTGGTCATAGCTACGTTTTTTCGCGGTGTGGACCTTCGGGTCCACGCCCAGAGTCTTGTGGTCAACATCGAGAGAAAGAGTGCAATCCTGGAGCAAGGCGCGGCCCTTTAGGAGCACGTCGTAACGGACAACTGGAACGGTCCGAATCCGGATCTCGATGCGGTTGTCGGGGGAGCGCAGATCGAAGCTCGATTGAGCGGAGGCCGAAGCGGCAATGGTCAGCATGGTGGCGAGCAGAGTCAGCGGGGGAAGAGAATTGTGTGTTCGAATACTCATAAGGCGGACTCCTCTTCGACAGAAGTGATGTGATTCGCTTGCCCCGCGGGCATGTCGCGCCACTCTACTTTTTGGAGAGACTTTTGTAAAGCGCTTAACCTTGCGGACCTGGTGTGATCCCGTTAACTCACGGCTGGCGTGACGTAAAATCCCGCAACAGGGCAAGGACAACCTGCTGCTCGGTATCGGTTTGAAACCGCTCGATTACCCGCGATGTGACCATGAATTTGGCGACCGTGGACATTTGTACCACGGCGATGATTTCCTGCTCCGAGTAGTTTGGCGCCAGGTCTTCGCCCTTGAACTGCCGTTTCATTTGTTCCATACCCATGTGAACGGCGCTATGCATGAAGTTCATGATGCGGAGATATAGCGACTTGAAATCGCCGCCCAAATGAAAATGATTGTCCACTTTCTCCGGGTGTTTGAAGAACTTTATTCTGAATCTGTCCGCGCGCATCTCTTCAATGACTTGACGGTCGCCCATAGCGATCAGGTGGACGCGCACGAGCGTCTCAAACACGGGACGGAGAAGCGAAAAAGCACCCGCAGGAAAATTGTCACGAAAAACGTCAGAAGGGAATTGTGCACGCTCGCGTTGATAGCCCATTGGCTGGCAAGCATCCAATCCGCGACAGTTTTGATAGGGAGTCCACTAGGACGCGCGACCAAATCATCGAGTTTGTTCGAGGACTCAGATGAGACGCGCAGAGCTTCCGCCACGGAGTTCGTGAGCATGGTATATTTTCAATCTGGAAGGAATTCCGCGTCCATTATTTTTTGAAGAGGGCGCCGAGTGCCGTTTGTTACAGAGTGGGATGATTACGGAACTTATCTGCCTTCTGCCGAACGCATCCACTGCTCAAAACATTCTTGACACCGATAAAGCCGCACATTATGCTCGCAAACTGCGCTGCAGATATCCCCACTAGCGCGCATACGTTCGAAACGCGACCATCCGAAAACCAATGCACGTTCGAGGTTAACATGTTTCCATTTAAGCCCATCACGCGTTCAAATTGCGGCCGAAGCATCTGTGGAACACAGAAGCACCTCTGTTCCATGGTCCTGCTGCTAACGATCTTGGCGCCTTTCTCTTTTGCGCAATCGGTGCTTCCCCCTCCTCAGGGCACGCAGGCAGATGCCTCCTTCGCTGATAGTTTCAGGCTGAATCATGTGACAAATGTTTTCGCTACCACGCAGAAGATCAGCTGCTACACGCCGGAGGTTCCCTACGCCGGGAATCTGGGTCCCACGAACGGGTATACGGGCGAGACCCCCTGCAACGGCAGCGCAAATACGGGCGAAGACCTCGGGCCTTACCCGACTCAAAGTGTTGTAAACCGATCATTCCTTGTAAACAACCACAGCGAATCGGACCTTCGAATCGATCCCACTAACCTAAATCACTTGATCGGGCAGACCAAGTGGTTCGTCAGCGCCGAGGGCTACAACCACCTGCAGGGTTTCTACGAATCGTTCGATGGGGGCAAGACCTGGCCGGTGCAGGGGCATGTTCCCGGCTACGAAGGCTTCACCGACAACACCGACCCTGTAGGCGCTTTTGATGGATTCGGTAACTACCACGCCCTGCTTCTGCCCTACCAGTTCTCCTACGACAAATCTGGCGGACAGGTATTCAATAACGGCTCTTCCTTGCCCAATCCGGCGCTCCCGGGCGAAGCGATCTCTTCAGCTGTTCGGCCGCATGGCGCGATTTCCGCCAGCGACTGGAGTTTCACGCACAACCGGGGCTTAGATTATCTGATGACGGCTCCCAATGCTCATTCGAATGACCCGGACAAGCAATGGATCACCGTTGACCTGAATCCCTCCAGCCCGCACTACAACAGAATTTATGCCATGTGGACGCTGTTCGCTTTCAATCCCAGTAGCGTGTTTGTTTCCTTCTCTGACGCAAACGCCGATGGCAGCCATACTGACTGGTCCACTCCGGCGGTGCTTCCGACCATCAACGGCCATCCTTGGGACAGCTACATGCTCCCGCATGTCGCGCCAGACGGAACGGTGTACACCACCGAAACGAACAATCCTTCGCAACAGGGTTTTCAGTTCGCCGATCTCTATGTGATTTCCTCGAGTGATGGCGGCGTAACCTGGCAGACCCCCGTGCTTGTGCACCACGATATTTTTGTTCCCACGTATCAGAACACCACGTTCCGCGAAGGCATTGTGAATACATTTGCCGTGGGCCACCACCTTATCAACGGCCACTATCCTCTCTATGTAAGCTGGGAGGATGGCGCTTCCGGCGTTTCGAATCTCTACTTGACAACTTCGACCGACGATGGCGTGACGTGGTCAACTCCGATCGTCGTGAACGACAATGGCAATCCCGTGGACGAACTCCAGCCAAATCTGAATGTGGCCGACAACGGCGTCACTGACACGGTCAGCGTTGCCTTTTATGACCGTCGCTTGTCCTGTCCGGCAGCGGGAACCGCGGAAGCCATTGCAGGGGGAATTGCTCTCGATCCCGGCACCGGCGCTTCTCCCGGCACTCCCTACGGGCGCTCCAACTACTGCATCAACACGGCAATCCAGTTTTACACCGCAACGCTAACTCCGATTGGTCACAACATCCGCTTGTCCCGGCACACCTGGGATCCGCAGCTGAATGCACCGCACCCGCATTGCATCTGCAACAGCGAGACTTTCATCGGGGATTACTTTGGGAATTCCTCGTCTCCGTCCACAGAGTACACCACTTCGGTGAGCACGTTTGACGATGGTTCTAACACAAACCACTATCAACAACAGGTCGTGGCCAGCGTGCCGATTCCGAAACGGTAGCGGAAGGCTTCCCCGAACGGGAGAGGCAAATGCCCATGAGTTTCCGGGCCATGGGGCCTTCTGCTGCGCCCGGAATTCCGAACGCTTAAATCTCAGTCTTGAAGGAATTCTGCGTGCCTTATTTCTTGAAGAGGGCGTCGAGAGCGGCTTGGGCGATGGCCTCGTCGATCTCGGATTTGGCACCGCTGGCGGCGATACCGCCGATGGTCTGGCCATCGATCTGGATGGGCAGGCCGCCCTGATTGGGAAAGTAGTCAGGAAAAGCCAAGGCTTCCACGTTGCCCTTTTTCACGTTGTCAGCGGCGTCTTTCGAGGGACTCCTGTAGAAGGCCGCGTGCCGGGCCTTCTTCTGCGCCCACACGATGGTATTGAGGGAGGCGGCATCGGCTTTTTGGAGGAAAAGCAGATTGCCGCTTTCGTCCACGATGCAAATGGTGACTTCGACGTGGCGTTTCTGGGCCTCCGCCTCGGCGGCGGCGACCATGGTCTTGATGGCCGCCAGGTTCAGGTATTTTTTGGAGGGCAGGTCGGCGGAATAGACTGCCAGGGAAAAAGCGAGCGTGGCAAAAAGTAGTTTGAACATAGGCAGGATGCTACCCCTTGCCTTTTGATTTTTCCAGATGGATTTGCCTCTGAGAAACGGAGCATGAAACAGAGAAACGGCCCGTTTCCAGCTTACGGTGAAAACTGAGGCGGTATTTGTGACTCGCGCACGAGGGTCGGGGTCAGGTTGGAAGTCCCGCGTCAAGGATTTGGTCGCCTTCGGCTGATGGAGCGAGCACGTCGCGCGCCAGGGTTGCGTCTTCCTCGCGCACCAGAATTTGGAACCCCGCGCCGGACCACGCAAGGTGTTCACGCATTCCTCCCGCCGTGTCAGCCTTGATCATTGCCTGGATGTCAGCATCTTCGAGGGCGCCCTTCGCCAAGTCCGCCTCAGGGCGGCTACCGTACGACCGGACGACAACGAGCTTAGCGTGCTGCATAGCAATTATTATATGCCCGGCCAAGCTGGGTGCGGCTTGGCCACCCTCTCCGCTATGCTTCCCAGTTGGCGGATTTCCGATTTATAATCTGTTTCATGCCGAATCCCAATCCACTGGCAGGCGTCGTTCCGCAGGTCGTCCATCCAGTGAACGACGGCGAAACCACTGTTTCCCAATACGTTGAGAAGATCGAAGGCGAAGTCGCACTCGACACCTACGTTAAGGCGCAGACGTCCGCGCCCGAAGTTGTAAAGCGGATCACTGAATTGGAGAATTGCCTGCAGCGCCTGGCCAGTGCCGTCTTGACTTCAA
Organism: Acidobacteria bacterium 13_2_20CM_57_17; assembly: GCA_001914785.1. Classification (GTDB taxonomy): domain Bacteria; phylum Acidobacteriota; class Terriglobia; order Acidiferrales; family UBA7541; genus Acidiferrum. Next base: position 8,032 of record MNDE01000110.1, read on the forward strand.
GCGACGTTGACAGACATCCGGAATTACGCGATGCCGCCGAGGAAGCAAAACTGGTTCTAAAGAATCGACTCGAGGTCGACGAAAGCAAACATCGATTCCACAGCGAATTGGGAGTATTTAAGGACGAATTGCGAATTATCAAGGACTAACTTGGCCTGACTCTGAACCGCGCGTCTTTCTTCCTGCCTCCGGAACATGAATTCATAAAGAATCTGGCAGTGAATTAAAAATCTTGCGCCGTTAGCTCGCCCAGCTTAAGAGCTGCTCCAAGCTGGCGGAGGTATTTGATACGGTGCCGCGTGGCAAAGAAGGCCCAATGGCGACGGCTTCGTTGTGCCCTTCGAACCACACCAGGAACGAAGATTGATCGGCTCCGGTGAGGCGCTGGAGGTTCAACCAGTTGTAGTAGGCGCCCATGTCCGCATCCATCAAGGAGCCGAGAGGATCAAGCTCCGCAACATCGCGACTGGTGGAGAGCATTTCGTTCATGGGCTTCTGGCGCTGGCGCGGGGCGAAGCGGACCAGCAAGGTGAGAGGCTGGGCGCGCCGCAGGGCTTCACGAGCGGTCCATTGCGCGAAGGTGGTGCTGAAAATCTGTGTACCGGAGCCTTCGGTAAACATTTTGACCTGGAAGCGATCCAGCACGGCGTTGCCAGCTTTGCCCAGGCCGAGATCCGCGGGGCGAAGTTGCGCGAGATGCGTGCGGAGAGCTTCCGGTCCCATACCGGGGCGTTGGATTTCCGCGCGAATTTTGGCGGACAAAGCGGCGCGGACGGGTTCGAGGGCGTGGTAGGAGACACAAGTGAGCGCGGGATCGTGAGCCGCGGCTTGGCCGCCATCGATGTACCAGTGAGCGTAAGGAAGAGGATGCGCTTTGGCACGGGCGGCGATCACGTTCAGCAAAAGTTCGAGGCCGTTCTCCGGCTTGACACCGCTGAAATAGGCACCGTGCGAGCGGAGTTTGCGAAAGAGGGGCGCGTCATGGGCGGTGACTCCCTGGCCGATGACGGTGATCCCGAGGCGCGGCACGGGAGGCAGCTCCGCCGGCACAACCCCGCGCAAACGATCGGCGTAGGCGACCGCGGCGATTCGAAAGGCGTCGAGTTGGTGAGTGGTCCAGAGATGAGAGGAGAGCTGTTCCACAAATTGAGAGGGCGCATTGACCCAATCGGAATTCTCAAGCTGGGACGAAAGGCGGATTTGCGCGAAGCCTTGCAGCCAGTCCTTGATTTGTTCGGAAGAAAGCGAGTTCAGGTTGGCGAGCTCTTTTTCCAGGGCACGGCGCTCAGCGGGAAACTTGAAATCGTATTCGATGACTTCTCTCAACAGGCTCGGCAAGAAGCTCAGCGGCAGGCGTTGGAGCACAACAACGTAGCCGGTGACCAGTTTTCTCGCTTCCGGCGGATAGCCGTTGAACTGCTCCGGTTTGAGATCGGATGGGAGCATAAATTCTACAAAAGTTCCGGTATCGGTTTGCCTTGCGCGAGCGAAGCAGAAAATCCCAGCATGGAGCCGAGAGTTGGGACGAGGTCAGTGGACTCCATCGGGCGGTCGAAAATCACGCCCTCGCGAACGCCAGCGCCCAAGGCCATCATCCACGTCGTGCGAGAAAGCGCATCACCGGTGCGATGATGCTGGAAACCGTTGCCCCCGGAATCGTCGTCGGAGTCGCGGCCAAAGTCGGGCAGGATGAACAGCGTCGTCTTGCCGGCGTACTCGGGCTCGGTTTGGATAGCTTTCCAGATATCCGCGCAGAGGCGATCGGTGCGGCGGATTCCGTCAATGTAAAGAGAATAGGCACCGGCGTGGGCGATATCGATATCGTGCATGGTGATCCACAGAAGACTCGGAGCTTGCTGGTGCATGAGCTGGCGGACGATGTAGACGGAGAGTTCGTCGGGGCTGGACAAGGTGAGCGCGTGAGCCTTGAAGTCGTCGACGGAGAGCTTCAGCATCATTCCTAGTTGCTGCAATTCAAATTCGCTGCCGCCCAGTTCCGGAGTGTAGAAAGGGGTCTCATAGTTGTCGCGGAGAAGATGTTCATAGTCAGGGCCTCCGCCGGAAGTTGCAGCCGTCAGAAGATGCTTGGGCAGGATCACTTTCGCGCCCAATCCCGGGCCGTAAGAACGATGGCTGCTTTCTCCAATGCGATTGAACCCGTTGCTGGGAGCGACGACCCAGGCATCGGAGGCGGGACGTTTCAAGTCCTTACGGAAATATTCGAAGACGGTCGGATGCTCCGGGGGAAGGGAAGCAAAGTTGTTGATGGTTTCATAGACGCCAGTCGCCAGGCTGGCGGTCGCGACGTAATGGCCCAGGATTCCGCGGTTCACCACCTGCGTGAAGAAGGCGGACTGGGGGATGAGTTCGCGCATCAAGTGAGGAATGTTTTCCTGGCCTTCGGGAGCGAAGGTCTCCTGGTCGCGTGCACCACCGCCAAAGGTAATCACGACCACTTTGCGCTTGCCGGGAGGGATGCCCGTTCGAGCGATCAGACTGGAGGGCAAAAGGGAACTGCCCAATGCAATTCCCGCAGTGCTACGCAAAAATTCGCGGCGTGACCAGGTGAGATGGCGCGCGAGTTTTTGAGCGGTGGACGCTTTCGCGGCGGCCAGCTGAGCCCGGTCCCCTGCGCTTCGCGATGAAGAATCGAAACTCATTCCATTGAAACGCTTTCCGTAGAAACTACGACGCGGCCGAACGAGTGTCAAGACATCCGGCGTCGCCGCAAAGCTTTTTCTTCATGCCCTTGCCGCGAAAGCCGGAGGGAATCACGGTTTCGCAGTGGGGGAATCCTTAGCCGAATAAACAAACTGCCGAATTTCGGCACGTTGCTTGTCCAGGTCGGCGAGGTGCTGTTCGCGGAGCCGCTGATAGACCAGGAACTGCTGCTGGGCGCGATCCTTTTCTCCGGTGCGAACGTAAGCCTGGCCGAGACGATAGTAAGCGTCGGCAAGATCGGAATTGAGCCCGATCGCGCGTGTGTATTGCGGGATGGCTTGGGCGTATTTATTCTGGTCGGAGTACAGATTGCCGAGCTGCAGGTGCGCTTCCGCAAGTTTGGGATCGAGCGCCAGCGATTTGTTCAGCAAGGATTCGATTTGGCGAAGATCCAAGCTGGGATCCTGGGCGCGCTTGCCCTTCCATAAACCCATTGCGTAGTAGTAGAGGGCGCGCGCGTTGTTGGGCTGAAGCTCCGCGAAACGGCGGAAGCGCTGGATGACCTCGTCGGCCTGACCGGGAGAGCTGTCGTAGGCCTTGGAGAGAAAAACGTAGCAGCCGGGATCAGCGGGATTGAGATCGGCAGCACGCAAAAGCGATTTGACGGCCTCGTCATAGTTGCCGCGCGCATAAAGAGCCATGCCAAGACCGACTACTAGGCGCTGCGAAGCGGGATAGCTTGCGGAGGCTTGCTGGAACACTTCCACGGCGGGTCCGAGCGTGCGGTGGAGAAGGAGCTCGCTCCCCCAATCAAAGAGATTGCTCTCGGTGGGGTCCATATGCGCCGCGGTTTCGTATTCATTTTCGGCGCCCACGAACTTGCCGTCTTTTTCTTCCACTTCGCCAAGGAGGTTGTGCAATTCCGCGGTGTTCTTTTGCTTCAGAAGGTTCTGGATCAGTTGCCGGGCATCCGCGAGCCGACCGATTTGAAGGTAAGCCAGAGACAAGTCGTAGCCGTTATCGTAGGAGGAAGGATTGATTTGCTGGGCCTTTTCGAGAAAGGGGGCGGCCTTGGCGATTCTTCCGGAGCGAACGTAAACTTCGCCGAGGTTGTGGTTGGTGTCGAAGTTGCGCGGGTCGAGATCCACGGCCTTCTTGAACTGTTCGGTGGCGAGATCGAGGTTTCCGAGACGCGCGAGATTGGCGGCAAGGTTGGTTCTGGCGGGGGCAGAATCGGGCTTCAGGTGCACAGCCTTCTGGAGATGCTGCGTAGCTCTAGTGTCCTGCGATTGCGCGGAATAGACCAATCCCAGGAGTTCCTGGACTTCAAAACTTTCTGGAGCTTCGCGCACTAGTTTCTCCAGCTTAGCGGCAGCTTCCGAGTAATGGCCCGAGTCATATTGAGCGACGGCGGCCTGGAAGTCGCGGTCCAAGTCCTGGCTCTGCGGCGGGCTGGCAGCCGCCGTTGCCGAAAGGCATGCCACGAGGGCCAAAGAGACTGAACAGATCAACCGGTTTCTCTTCATCACGATGTTTGCAGATTACCACCGCGCCGCAGCGAGCGGGAGTAGCACACTCAGGGAAAGCCAGAGCGAAAACAAAGGGCGCCCCGACCACATCAGGGCGCCCTTCGCGACGTGTCATTTGGGCCTAATAGTAAAACTTCAGAGCGAACTGGATCTGCCGCGAGTCATAGGGAGCGTCGCGGGTGGAGCCAATTTCACCGAAATTGGAATTGCTGAAATTGGTCGATCCGGAAATTGCAACAACACCGTTGCCGCCGAAACCGGGAGCGTTGAAGTTGGGGTGGTTGGCAATGTTGAATATCTCCGTCCGGAACTGCAGGCGCATGCGCTCGTTAAAAGGGATGTCCTTGAAGACGGAGAAGTCCAGTCGGTGGAAGCCCGGTCCGGGAACCTGAGCTGGGCCACCGCCCAGCGCAGAAATCCCACAATTGACAAGTGGGGCCCCTATAGCCGCTTGCGTGCACTTTGGGGGCTGAGTGAAAGCTTTGGAGTTTCCAAACCAGCTAAGCTTGCCATTTAGGTCCGTATGCAGGCCTAGATCCAAGGGTTGCCCAGGCACAAGGAGGTCATAGCAGCCTGTCCCGGTTGTGGTGCCGTTGGGGCAACCAAGCGTGATCGGCTGGCCACCTTGCAGGGTGGTGATCCACTGAACGCTCCAGCCACCGACAAGTTTGTCTGCCGCGCCGGTAGCGCTGGACATGAACTTCTTGCCTTTGCCGAAGGGGAGTTGATAGCCGCCGCTCAAGTGGAAGACATTGCGGATATCGAACGAAGCAAGTCCGCGATCGTGCTGAATCCCAACACCCGGAACGTCTGGAGCCCGATACCCTCTGAGGCTTCCGCCGTTCAGCAAATCGCCGGCGTCCGATAGTGTCTTCGACCATGTGTAGGTGGCCAGGAAGTTGAAGCCGCCCGAAAACTGCTTTTCGACCTTTGTTTGCAGTCCGTGGTAAGCACTACTCCCCTCGGTGGCCGCGTAGCTTGCCCCCCGGCTAAAATCCTGAAACGGCAGGAATTGCGACGTTTTCTCGCCGGCTGGCAAGCTCGCAGGCAAGATTTGGCTGACGTTGTTGGAACTCGGAAACGACTCCAAATGGCGCGCCAGCGACGTCACGTAAGCTGCTTGAACGGACATCGAGTGAGTCAGTTGATACTGCAGGGTGAGATTGCCGCTCATGGAGTAAGGAGTCTGGTAGTTGAATTGGATTCCGCGTAACGACAACCCGGATGCGAGAACCTGGAGTGGACTGAGCGGGTTGCATGAAAAACCAGACTCAAAGGTCGGAGTGTTGCCCGTGGCGGCAGTAGCGGGACAGCCCACATAGTTGGTGGGGACTTGAGACGGAATTGTGGCCGTTCCACTACTGCTGTCTCCGTAGGAGAAATTGAACTGGAAGGGATAGTTCTCGCCGATATTGGGCGAAAACCCTCGGTTCTCAAAGCCGTTGTAGAAAATGCCGAAACCGCCACGCGCGACTAACTTGGGACTAACTTGATAGGCGAAGCCCACCCTGGGTGCAAAGTTGTTCTTCTGAGAATTGCCAAGCCCCCCGCCGTAAGCATCGGTGGCGAGGCACTTAATACCGTCTTGAGCGAGCAAAGTGGTGAAGCTTACAGAGACGAAAGTGTTGTTGCAAGAGTTCTTGCCCCCGGGCATCAAGTAGGTCGGACCGTTGAGCGGACCGCCCGATGGAATGAAGTTAGCCTGATTTCCATGGTGCTCGTAGACCAGCCCAAAGAAATCCCAGCGAAGGCCGAGGTTGACAGTCAGCTTGCGGGTGAGCTTGATGTCGTCGTTACCATACACACCGTAATAGTTTTTGCCGTTGTCCGTAAGAGAGATATTTGAGAGGAAGATCTGAGTCGGGCCACCGAGGAATCCAACCGTGCCGCCATTCGCAGCGGCAGCCGGTGTTAGCAGGAAATTGGCGATACCGGTATTGCTGTTGGAGTTGTTGGGAATGTCCGTGTAGTTACCGTTGAAATCGAATTCTCCGCGCGACCAGGGAGGCTGGAGCGTCGAGAACTTAACGTGCTGATACTCGATCCCCATCTTGAAAGTATGTTTGCCGTAGATCTTGGTGACGTCGTCGGTGAGTTGGATCGTTGAGGTGACTTCGTCCGAGGGCAGGAAGGCATTGCTGCCGAGTGTCTGCAAGCCGTTGATTCCGAAAGCGGGAAGTCCGCCATTCAGAGCCTGTACAGGGACACCCAGAATGTTAAAATCTGCAGGAATGCCCGCCCCACCTGTCCCCTTGAGATTACTAGCCTCCGGCGAATAGCGCGAGGTGTGAAGGTAATTCAAGCCGGCGCGAGCTACGTTTACTAGGGAGGGCGAAAATGTATGGGTATAGCCGAGGGCGCTTTGCTGCGCATTCGCCGTTTGCGTTCCTTGCTGGAAGCCGCCGCCGTCCGCAATCCCACCAAAGATGCCTGGAATAAGCTGGGGGTCGTCGACAAAACTAAAGCGGAAAAACAGAGTGTCCTTTTGGCTAAAGTTGATGTCCATCCGCGAGTCAAACGCGTTGCGATGTTCATCGAGCTTCGGTGAATTGGCGAAATTACTGGAAATCCCGGCGCTTGTCGGCAGCGGATAGAGCTTCAAGAGGGCGATGGCATTCGGGTCCAATCGCCCATTCTGAATCTGATTCAAGCCGCAGGCAGCGAGAGTGAAAGTCACTGTACTGGCCGGGCATGTGCCGAAAGGAGTCCTTACGAATCCCGAGGACACAGCAAATAGACCAGACACGGAGTCGACTTGGCCCGCTGTGACCGCGCGTGTTGTTGTGGGGTCAAAAACGGTTCCTGTTGGAACGGTTTGTTGGTTAGCTGCGGGGCAGGGTTGTCCAGCAGCGGGCAGTACCGAGCACAAAACTGTGTTTTGTGTTCCCTTTTGAAAAGTAATGAGGTCCGAAAGGTTTGTGAAGCCGGAGTTTCGCTCTGCTACTGTGGGAACAGCGCCCGTGAGAATCGTTCCTTGGATTCTTCGGAATCCCTCGTAGTCGCCGAAGAAGAAGACCTTGTTTTTGCCGTTAAACAGTTTAGGAATTACGACCGGTCCACCGGCGGAAACTCCAAACTGGTTCTGGCGCAATTCACCTTTGGGTCTACCCCCGGCATTTTCAAAAAAATCTGCGGCGTCGAGTTTGTCATTGCGGAAAGACTCCCAAACGGCGCCGTGCAGTTCGTTGGTGCCCGATTTGATCGTGGCGTTCAGAACGGCGGCACCGGAGCGGCCATACTCGGCGCTAAATCCTGTCGTTTGGACTTTGAATTCTTCAATCGCATCCACCGGGGGCAGCACCACAAAGTTGGTCCCGTTGAGGAAGTCCACGGTGTCCGAATTGTTGTCAATGCCGTCGAGCAAGTAATTGTTCTGGGCGGGCCGATTGCCATTGGCTGCGAAGGCACCACTGGCGGCGTTGCCGCGCGTATCGGCCTGAGGCGTGTTCACACCAGCAGCAAGCTGAGCCAGAAAGGTAAAATTGCGCCCGTTCAGGGGCAAATCATTAACACTGCGCGAATCAACAACCTGACCGACGGAACCGCTTTGGGTTTCGAGCACAGGAGGAGCCGCGGATACTTCCACGATCTCGGTCACTGAGCCAGGCTTGAGAGCGAAATTGATCACTACGTCGGCGCCCACGTTAACCGGAATGTTCGTTTGCGTAATGGTCTGGAATCCTTGGAGAGACGCCGTGAGCTTGTAAGTTCCGATTTTGACGGGCGTGAACTTGTAGCCACCATCCGTCGCGGTTGTCGTCGAGAGCGCGGCGCTCGTTCCTTCATTCGTAAGCGTAACTTTAGCGCCATTGACTGGCGCCCCCGAGGCGTCCGTAACGGTCCCCAGAATCGTGCCGGTGTCCACTTGCGCATGGAGAGGGGGCGCACAAAGGAACAGAAGCAACAGCACGGTCGACATCGTCAAGGATGCTCGCAGGAACCC
>MNDE01000069.1 GCA_001914785.1 Acidobacteria bacterium 13_2_20CM_57_17
CGCGAACTGAGATCAAATCAAGTTGCGAAGTGTTCCTTCCCTTGGCCTCTTCAAGACTAATCCCGAACCATTGTTGTGCCACCTGATTTGCAAACTGGATTTTCGCATCCGGTCCAAGCAAGACGACCCCGACGTGGAAATCTCGAACTAGAGTGCGAAAACGCTCCTCGCTGGCGCGCAGGGCATCCTCGGCTTGCTTGCGAGCGGTGATGTCTCGAACGATGACCAGGGCACAGGGCCTTCCATCCAATTCGATCAGTGTCCCGGAAAACTGAGCGATGCGGACCTCCCCGGACTTCGTCATGCAAACAAACTCCTCATCTCTGACTTCCGAGTCTTTTTGGAGTTTGGCCATAACCTCCACCCGGCGACCAGGGTCCTTCCACAAGTTCATTTCCAGCGGTGTTCGTCCAAGAGTCTCTTTGTGTGTATAACCCGTAAGTCGGGTGAAGCTGTCATTGACTTCCAGAAATTCGCCTCCGGGGATCGTGCTGATGCCAACCGCATCGGGGCTCAAACGGAACGCGGTCGAAAACATGTGCTCCGACCGCAGTAGGGCTTGCTCGGCCTTGAGAATATCGTCCGCAAGCCGGCGCTGCCTTTCATTCGTTAGGATGAGACGCGCGGCAGAAAGCATGAAGGAGGCAGTGATAGCGATCCAAGCGATGGTCATTTGCTCCACGGCGATGCGGCGGCCCATGAAAAGGACCAACAAAGGCACGAGAATCGGCAAGGCCTGAGAGACGATGATGGTACGAAATCGGGAGCTAACTATGGGGGATACGGATTCCTCTTCGCAGTTCCACGTAGCGGCGATGACAGTCGCAAGCAAGAAAGGCGCGCACCAGATGACGTCAGTCCAAACCGCACCGGCCCGGGACGTGTACGGAGCAAGAAGAAAGACAACCTCAGAGGCTCCGGCCACGAGGAAAATACCGGTCATCCTGCCGAAGAAGGCCCGAATGGTATCCTTGGAGGCCGTCACGGCACTAATCAAGAAACCTGAGGCAAGCGCCGCGTCGCGAATGAATTGCAGGCGACTGATCTTGAGAACCATCTGGGGCCCTTCCGCCTCCCAACGAGAGGGGATATAGAAAAAATAAAGGTAGGCGGTAAGGGCCACGACTCCAATCTGGGCGAAGTCCAACACCTGCTGCCAATCGATTGCTCCCGACTCTTTTTCAGGGCGAGGAAGCAACATCATGACCGCAGGAGTCACCCAGAGGAGGAAAAGGATGTCAGAGGGCCAGGGAGTCAATGATGATGCGTGAGCGAAACACTGATAATAGGTCTCCAGTGCTTGCGCGGCAAAGGCCAGGAAGAACGCTGCGGCCAGAAGCATCCAAAGTTGGCGCAAGTAGGCCGAAGATCGCCTGGCCACATAAACCGAACAGAAGACGGCCCAGAGGATGATCGCGGTCTGCAGTAGATCCGAGAGTAGGAGACTTGTCGCAGGCTGGCGAATTCCTTCGACAACAAAGAAAAGGACACTAGTCAGGAAACCGGCGACGGCGAGGGCGAGCCAGGAGAAGTTGCTAGGCGGACGCAAAGAGAAACCCCACGATCTAGCTTCAGTTTATGTCGAGTCAACCTTGTATACAATCGCAGCGTATGCGTTTGGCACTATTAAGAAACACTCCGAGCTGAGAATGCTCGTCGTGTAGCAGAGAATTGCATTTGGCCGGCGAGCGATCATGTTTGACTTGTTCGCTCGATGATCCTGCCTCAACATGAACTGGAGGATGGGCGAAAACGTTCCGGCACATGATAGCCATTCTTGAAATCCAAGATCTCCACGTTTCGTATCGCTCCAGCGGAGGCGGACTTTGCCCGGCCCTAACCAGTGTCAGTTTCGGCCTCATGCCGGGCGAGATCATGGGGGTCCTCGGCGAATCCGGATCCGGAAAGAGTACTCTTGCGGGATCGCTTGTGCGGCTTCTTCCCGCCAACGCACGCATTACTCGCGGGGCCGTCCAGTTTGAGGAGACGGATCTCCTGAGGGCAAATGCCGATGAACTTCGACAAATCCGCGGCCGGCGCATTTCGCTCATTTTCCAGGAGCCGTCACTTGCTCTCCATCCAACCATGCGCGTTGGCGAACAGGTTCGTCAGGTATTGGCCGCTCACGATTCCTTAGGAAAAAGTGCGCTGAATGAACAGACGCGCCAAGTTTTCGACCAGGTTTTTCCTGAAGAAGCAGACCGCATTTCGCACTCATATCCTCATCAGCTCAGTGGAGGGCAACGGCAACGGGTGCTGATTGCCCAAGCGATTGCCTGCGGCCCTTCCGTAGTGATTGCCGACGAGCCGACGGCCTCGCTCGACCCCACAACGCAAATGGAAATCCTGGGAGTATTTCGAAATCTGAGAGAAAAACTGGGTCTCGCGATGATCTTCATCACACACAATCCAGCTCTGCTCTGTGGCTTTGCCGATCGTGTGCTTGTTCTTTACGCCGGGAAGGTCGCTGAATGCGGTCCGGCTGAGACGGTGCTCGCGTCGCCCCGCCATCCCTATACAAAGGCTCTGTTTCACTCCATCCCTACAGTTTTCGATAGGCCCGGAAATACACGAAAGACGAAACTGCCCGCAATACTTGGCGACTCCGCACGCTCGTCATTGCCCATCCAAGGTTGTCCTTTTGAACCGAGGTGTACTGAAAGAATGGACACTTGCAAAGAACGCGAGCCCACACGGGTGAACTTGAGTGCGTCTCACACGGTTTCCTGTTTCAAGTATGAAAGTTGAAGCGACCATCGGCAAAAACATGCAACCACTCCTGAGAGTCGAAAACCTGGTGAAGCGTTATGCGAAGCGGAGTCTTGCTGGCACTCCGGAGGAGTTCCTTGCCTTGGATGGAGTGTCCTTCACAGTTTTTCCAGGGACGACTCTTGCAGTAGTCGGGGAATCGGGGTCGGGCAAAAGCACTCTTGCCGCTTGTCTAGCCTGTCTTGAATCCCCTACGGCGGGAAGTATTTGGTTCGAGGGTAGAGAGATTACCAAACTTGAGGAGCGCGCGTGCCGGCAAGTTCGCCCGCAAATTCAGGTCATATTTCAGGATCCCGCAAGCTCTTTGAACCCAAGATGGAGCGTGATGGAGGTACTTGCTGAGCCGTTGATTCTGCAGCGCAAATTCACACGCGAAGAAATAGACCGGCGCATCTCTTCGTTGCTCGAACGAGTTGGTCTTTCTCCAGACATTGTGGAACGCTCTCCGACGGAGTTGAGCGGCGGCCAGCGTCAGAGGCTGGCCATCGCTCGTGCATTGGCACTCGAACCCAAGCTTCTGATTCTGGATGAGGCGCTTTCGGCTCTTGACTGTTCGGTGCAAGCGCAAATAGCAAATCTCTTGGTGGAGTTGCAAGGCTCTCTGGGAATGACGTATCTGTTCATTACGCATGACCTGGCCATGGCAGCTCACCTTGCTGACGAGATCGCCGTCATGGACCGTGGCAGGATCGTTGAGCAGGGACAGGCACAAAAAATCTTGAAACATCCAGAGCAGGAAACCACCCGTCAACTGCTGGCAGCCGTGCCTAGACTCACTCTCGCTCCGCCGTTGTTGGAGCAATGATGCGCTACTTGCTGCGCCGGCTCGGTCACGCCTTGCTCTTATTGGCTGGAGTGTCTGTTCTTACGTTTCTCTTCACGGCCTTGGCTCCCGGAACGTACTTCGACGAAATGCGTATGAACCCGCAGATTGGGCCGGAGACAATAGCAGCGTTGCGTGCTCAATACGGTCTCGACAAACCGCTTCCTCTTCGATATGTATTCTGGTTAAGTTCCTTAGTTCATGGAGAGATGGGATTTTCTTTCGCTTACAACAGTCCCGTAGCGCCACTTCTGGTGGTGCGCGCGCGGAACACGCTGCTCCTGACAATCACATCCACTCTGCTTGCTTGGGCGATCGCTCTGCCACTCGGGACATGGAGCGCGGAACGTATGGGGCGACTGCCGGACCGCTTGCTCTCTTTGGGAACCGCGATGCTCTTGGTAATCCCCGACCTGGCGCTTGCTCTTGGACTCTTGGTGCTTGCTGTACGAAGCGGATGGTTTCCGACGGGAGGAATGGCGTCTGTCGGTTTTGAAACTCTCTCGCCCTTCAATAAACTGCGCGATGTGGCCTTGCACATGATTCTGCCCGTCACGGCCCTCGTGCTTTCAACTCTGCCGTTGCTCTTTCGTCATGTTCGTGCAGCCATTGCGGACATTCTCGACGCCCCATTTCTTCTCGCCGCATTGGGGCATGGGATCCCGAAACGCACGCTTCTATATCGCTACGCGCTTCCGGCCGCGGCGAATCCTCTTATATCTCTGTTTGGTTTTAGCATCGGTATGTTGTTGAGCGGATCGCTGCTCATTGAAGTTGTGATGAGCTGGCCGGGCCTGGGCCCGCTATTGTTGGAGGCCATTCTGGCGCGCGATCTATACGTAGTTATCGGAGGTATCCTTTTCTCGACATTTTTCCTGGTCGGAGGAAATTTGTTCGCCGATTTACTTCTTTATTGGGCGGATCCCCGAATCCGGACAGAGAGCAACGCACAATGAAGATGCAGCGCGCTCTTACGAGATGGCTTCTTGCCCTTGGCGCGCTCCATGGGACTGTGGTCTGTGCGGGTTTCTTCGCTCCGTATGATCCAGCGGTGCAAAATCGCATGTACCCGTATCTGCCGCCCATGAGAGTTCATCTTGTGGATACCCAAGGCCATCTCCACGCCCGGCCTTTTGTCTATCAGCCGAAATTGCGTGTAGGCTCGTTCGACCAATATGAGGAAGACATAACGGATCCTCGGCCCGTAAAATTTCTTCCAAGTGGAGACTACTACCGCTTGTTAGGATTCTTGTCGTGCCGAAGGCACCTTTTCGGCGCCAAGAACGCGCGAATCTACCTTCTCGGCACAGATGCTTATGGCCGCGACCAGCTTTCGAGGCTACTTTTCGGTGGCCAAGTGTCTCTCGTCGCAGGTCTGCTGGGCGCGGGAATCACGTTACTCATTGGCATGTGCATTGGTGCCGTAGCGGGTTACTTCGGCGGTTGGAGAGATACCCTGCTCATGCGCCTAGCCGAACTCTTCATGGCGTTGCCTTGGCTGTACCTCCTCTTCGCAATACGCGCTTTCCTGCCGCTGGCGGTAAGCCCTCTCAAAGCTTTCTTCCTGATCATCGTTGTAATCGGAACTGTGGGCTGGGCACGGCCGGCCCGGCTCGTTCGTGGCGTGGTACTCAGCGCCAAGGAACGCGACTTTGTCCGCGCCGCTCGGGGCTTCGGAGCAACCAACGGATACTTGCTCCGGCGCCACATTTTGCCCGAAACTTCCAGTGTGCTTTTGACACAGGCGGCCATTCTGATACCACAATACGTGCTGGCGGAGATGACGCTGTCGTTTCTCGGCTTGGGCGTACCTGAGCCGGTGCCGAGCTGGGGCAACCTGCTCTCAAGCCTGCAGCAATACAGTGTTTTGATTTCTCATTGGTGGATGTATTTGCCCGCGGTGGCAATAGTGCCGTTCTATCTAGGATACCTGGGGCTGGCGAGTTCGTTGCACGAGCGAGGCGCAGCGTACAAGATAGAATCGAGAATTCTGGGGAACCTAACGTGAAGAAACCGACGGCAAATTTCAAACGCTGCTGGATCCTCTCGACCCTGCTCCTTTCAGCTTTCACGTTTATTGGCCGTCGAGCTATTGCTTCTCCTCCGGAGAAAACTACAGAAAAAGAAGAATTACTCGTGCTCCCGGGGGAAGTGGGCCGGCGGGGAGAGCGCCTCGTCGTATCGCTCCGTGGCGAACCGAAAACCTTGAATCCGCTCATCTCGGTGGATACTCCGTCGCGCGAAGTGATTGGCACCATGCAAGCGGACTTGGTGCACATCAACCGTGCAACGCAATTGACGGAACCCGCCCTCGCAAAATCCTGGAAAATTTCGCCGGACGGATTGCGATACACGCTGGTGCTGAGGCGCGGCCTGAAGTTTTCTGACGGATATCCAATGGATGCCGACGATGTGCTCTTCACGTTCCGCTTGTATCTAGACGAAAAAGTACACGCGCCGCAACGCGATCTTCTGATTTTTGATGGCAAGCCTGTTTCGCTGCAAAAGGTGGACTCACACACTATTGTCTTTCAGCTACCGAAGCCCTATGGGGTGATGGAAAGGATGTTTGATGGATGGGCGATCTTACCGCGGCATTTGCTCGAAAAGCCTTACGAGGAAGGGAAGATTGCTCAAGTCGGAGCGCTGACGACGCCGCCAAATCAGTGGGCGGGTCTCGGCCCTTTTCGTTTGAAGGAATATGTTGCTGGACAACGATTGGTCTTGGAGCGCAATCCGTATTATTGGAAGACAGACGCGAAAGGGAACCGGCTGCCCTATCTTGACGAACTAGTGTTTCTCTTTGTTCCCAGCGCGGATGCGCAGGTTTTGCGGTTTCAATCCGGGGAGACCGGGGTGATCAGCCGATTGGGCGCGGAGAATTTTTCGGTGTTGGCCAGGGACCAAAAAGACTACGCGATGGTGGATGCCGGGCCAGGCCTCGAATACAACTTTCTCTTCTTCAATCTCAATGATCTTGGCGAAAAGGCACCGCCGGAGATGATCCAAAAACAAAAATGGTTCCGGGACCTGAAGTTCCGGCAAGCCGTTTCCTCAGCCGTGGACCGCGAAGCCATCGTGCGTCTGGTTTATCAGGGACGTGGCGCCGCTTTGTGGGGTTTGGTTACGCCCGGGAACCGCCGCTGGGCGGATGAGAAACTGCCGCATCCCCCGCGTTCGCTTGAAAAGGCACGCGAGCTTCTGAAGGAAGCGGGCTTTTCCTGGGGTGTGCCGGGGAATGGCGATTCCTGGCTTCAGGACTCCAACGGCAAGCCCGTGGAATTCTCCATCATCGCCCAATCGTCAAGCTCCGAACGTTCCAAAATGGCGGCCTTGATCCAAGACGATTTGAAGCAACTTGGGATGCGCGTACAAGTTGTGCCGCTCGAGTCTCGCTCGCTGCTCAATCGCGTCACGCAGACGAAACAGTACGACGCCTGCGTGCTGGGAGCTGCGAGCTACGACGCAGACCCGAATTCCGATATCAACGTTTGGCTGTCGAGCGGTGGACTGCATCTTTGGAATCCCTCGCAGGCCCATCCCGCCACGCCTTGGGAAGCGGAGATCGATCGTTTGATCAACGAGCAAATGTACGCGAGTACCTTCGAACAGCGGAAGAAACTCTATGACCGTGCGCAGGAGGTTCTCGCTGAAAATCAGCCAATGATATTTCTGGTGAGCCCGAATATTCTTGCAGGCGCCAAGAACACCATCGGCAATTTCCATCCCGCGGTTCTCGAGCCCTATGTGTTCTGGAACGTGGAGCAGCTCTATCTCAAGAATGGGACGGAGAATGCCGCTCGATGAGTCCGTCGTTGACCAAGGCCAAGAAGCCGCCGGCCGCGTGGAATGACACACGCCTGGTTAAGGCGTGTCTTGCGGGCGATGAAGAAGCGTGGTCGGTGCTCATCGATAAGTACAAGGCGCTAATTTATTCGATTCCTGTGAAATACGGATTGTCCCGGCAGGAAGCGGCTGATGTTTTTCAGG
This sequence comes from Acidobacteria bacterium 13_2_20CM_57_17, assembly GCA_001914785.1. Classification (GTDB taxonomy): domain Bacteria; phylum Acidobacteriota; class Terriglobia; order Acidiferrales; family UBA7541; genus Acidiferrum. The sequence continues at coordinate 7,583 of MNDE01000069.1, forward strand.
CGACCTGTACGGAACTTCTTGTGCGCCTGCCCGAATTGCGCGAACCGCGTGCGCTGCCCAAGTGGCTGATGCAGGTGGCGCACCACGAATGCTACCGTTGGAAACGGCACAACCAGCGTGTGGTTAGCCGCGACGGGGAGGAGGATCTTCCGGAGCCGGCAACGCCCGCAATCGCCGAAAATCTCGTTCAGCAAACACAGGAGGAGCAGATGCTGCGTGAAGCTATGGCGATGCTGACACCGCAATGCCGTCGTCTGGTGGAGCTGCTGTTCTTTGAAACTCCATCGCGGCCATACACGGAAGTTGCGGCGGAACTTGGCCTTGCCGTCGGCTCCATCGGATTTACACGGCAGAAATGCCTTGAGCGACTGCGCGGGCAACTTGAACAACTGGGTTTTGGCTGATGCCCGCAACTCAAAAGAAAAACTCAACGGACTCCTTGATCGCCAAACTGGGGCAGTTATCAAGCGAACCGGCCCGCCGCAAGTTTCTTGGTCAACACAAGGCCTTGCTCCGTCAGGATATTGTCGAGCGCCTCGCCCAATTGGTCGTTGAGAAAGTCCGCGTAAGCAGGCAAGAAGCGTTTCACCTGGCAGAAGCTGCCCTGCTTATCGCGAAACGCCTGCGTCGCAAAGAGGCCTTGGCGCTTGGCTTGCGCGCGAAGGCAAACGCTCTTTGTTATTCCTCTGGCGAAAATCGCGCCGCCATCGACCACAATCAGCAAGCTGTCCGGCTATATGAATCGCTGGGTAATTGGAACGAAGCCGCGCGAACTTTGAGCACTTCTATCCAGCCGATGATCCTGGCGGGCGAGTATGACCAGGCATTTCAGGCCGCGGAGCGTGCTAAGGAGATATTTACTCGTCTGAACGACTCCTGGCGCCTGGCC
>MNDE01000079.1 GCA_001914785.1 Acidobacteria bacterium 13_2_20CM_57_17
CGCTGGGGCGTGGTCCAACTGGTAGGACACCTCACTGTTAATGAGGATGGTGAAGGTTCGAATCCTTCCGCCCCAGCCAAATTTCCCCGACCGAGAGCGCAGGCCGCACTAGCCTTTCGCGATCGGCAAGCCCGCTTCCAGCCAGCCCTTCCAACCGCCGTCCATCGATTCGACGTTGTTGTAGCCCATTTTCTGCAGATTGTCCGCCACCAGCGCGGAGCGGAATCCCCCGCCACAGTACAGAATGAGCTTCGTGTTTGCGTCCGGAACGCGCTGCTCGATGTCGCGCTCGATGACACCCTTGCCCATGTGAACGGCGCCAGGAAGATGCCCCTTGGTCCACTCGTTGTCCTCGCGCACGTCCACAAGCAAGAATTTTTCACCACTGTCGGCCCGGCGCTTCACGTCGGCCACGTTGGTTTCTTTTATCTTTTTTTTCGCCTCGTTGACCAGCTTCAAGAATTGCGGCGCATGCGCCATCTCAATACTCCTCCCACGGATCGAATTTGAAGTGAGGATAGCACAGGCAACACGACGTCCAGGACCATTCAGCTCAGCGGGCTCTCCGTTTTAGGTTTGTCCCCGGCATCCTTCCTGGCAAATGAGCGCACCAGGTTTACGAAATTCCAGCGTACTCTTTCCTTCGTTCGGTCACCTTCGCCCGGCATTTTCCCTTTGCCGTTGCTGATGATCCAAAAAAGTTCGCCGTCGGTAAGTTTGTCAAGGGAAGACCCGTCGCGCCAGTCACGGAGGTCGAGCTTCATGTCGGCTGCGAGGTCCCCTTTGCCGTCGCCAATTTTCCCGTGACACATGGCGCAGTTGTAGCTGTAGAGCTTGCGCACCTCCGCCAATCCGTCCGACGTCGGCGGAACCGGGTTCTTTTTCGCGGCGTCTTCCGGCGTTATTTTCGGCTCTGCAGATCCCGGCTTTTCCTGGGCAAAATCTGGCTTGGCGTATGAAATCCCGAGGCTCGCGAGCAGAAACGCACCCAGAACAACGAGCGTCCCGCGCATAGTTTCCTCCTGACAGGATGGACCGGCCGAAGGAGTAGGGTTCGGCTTGATTGTGTGCGAATTCTACGCCCGTGCCCGCAGGAAGAAAAGAGAGAAGAATGGAAAAGGGCGATGCGAATCACCGCCCCCTCTGGAAAACTATGGTTTGGGCCGCGAATTGGAGACGCGTGGCGGCGTTTTTCTTGCCGCAGGCATCGAACATCCGTTCTGCGCCGGCGCGTCGCCAAAGCCTGCGCGGAAGCGGCTCGATTCCCGGACGCGGGTGCGCAGTCCATCGATCACCGGCGGAATCGAATCGTGCGCAACTCCGTGTATCAGAAAAATGACCAGCGCCGCTTCGCCCGGAGCGTCGGCGCTGGCACCGATGCCTACTCCTTGCACTCCGGCCTTCTTCATCCATTCATCCGAGTGCGCGGCGTGCACGATTTTTGCGCGCGCCACTTCTGCATCGGAAATTGGATAGACAAGCTGCGGCGGCACAGCGCCCTCCTCGAGCGCCGTGCTCTCTGCCGCGGTAACCGCGCCGCGTTGGGAAAATAGGGTTCCCTCGACGATGCGAGTGCGGATGCCATCTATCTGTGCAGGCAAATTGCTCCTGGGCTGCCCCTTCGTCACAAAAAGCAAGATGGCAGGCTCATTGGAATTGTCGTAGCTAGCTCCAACCCCAACGGCCTGCACTTCAGGATGCGCCATCAATTCCGCGAGACGCGCATCCCGCACGGTGAGGGCACTCTGCATCGGCTCCGCGGAAACTGCTGCTCTCTGCACGGCCAAGCGAGCCGCCGTGGCCGACTGAGGTCCCGGCAGACTACATGCGGCCACGGTATGTCCCGTGGGACTGGAGTCACCAACGATTACGGGCTTGGACTGGGGGTTTGCCGGATCCGCCAAACCATTCAGAACGTCAGAAATTGGATTGCCTACTGTGTCGGACCCGCTACCCGCAAAAAGCAAAGCCACCGGATCTGACGTATCCTGCGTGACAATCAGCGACCCGGAGTCGCCCTCCGCGCTAAAACCATTGTTCGTAATGTCGACCTGGTTGGTGAAGGAAACATTGAACGTGCTTCCCGTGCCGCATCCTTTCTGGTACTCCACGTTGATATTCGCCTGTGTCGCAAAGATGGAAGAACAGGTCAAGCCCGTCGATCGGCCGCTCTTCGCAACAGCTCTGCCGACCGTCGGCGCAACGCCGGAGCCGGCATGTGGCGGTCCGTTTGCCGGTGGGTTGCTGGCAGTGCCGCCCAATTGCAGGATCGTGCCTGCCGTATCCACTGCTCCTGTGTTAATTAGCGCCAAGGCCGCGTCGATTTTCGGCGCCGGCCCAGTCTCCATGTTGAAGAATTGAGAGAGCGTGGCAACCGTTGGCGGCGTCGCGCAATTGTTATCAATCAGGCCGGGTTGCACAATCGGATCGCCCACGGCAGCCGAGTCGCTGAGCGCAATAGTGTGGTTATTGCTGAGGATGTAGAGATTGGCCCCGCGGGATACGAGTGCGCCGAGCGTTCCACCACAACACAAGGTTTGACCACTCACGGTCGAGGAATCCTTGGCGTTTCCACCGGAGACTCCCAGCGGCGAATTTGCGCCTTGCGCATTTTGTTGCGGCGGCATGATCGTCACCAACACGGAATCCATCGCCGTTGGGACCGCCTGCGAAATTGCCGTGACCACAACCTGGCTCGTTTGTCCGCTGTTGTTTCCGCTCGCAAGCACGGGGACCGAATTCGGCGCCTTGAAGAGTCCGGTCGCTGAAATTGCTCCTGTTTGCAGGCCCCCGTTGTTCACTCCATTCACCTGCCAGGTTACCGCCGTGTTCAGATTGCCGGTGACAGTGGCAATAAATTGCGTCGACCCGAATGTGGGAACTGACCTTGAACCCCCGGTTATCGATACGCTGGTAGCCGGGCCGGCCTGAATCGTCACGGCAGCGGTCCCTGACTTCGTTGTGTCCGCTCCTGACACAGCTTTAATCGTCACGTTCGCCGGGCTCGGCACCGTGGTCGGCGCAACGTACACGCCTCCGTTCGAGATAAATCCATGCGTGGAATCGCCACTCTTGGGAGTGGCTTCCACAATCTCCCAAAACACGCTCTGATCCATTGTCCCGTTCACCGTCGCTGTGAACGTCCGCGACCCGCCCTTGTTCAACGAAACGGTGGCCGGCGCGACGGTCACGCTGCTCGTCGTAGGAGGCGGAGTCCCACTACTTCCGTTACTAGTGCCGCTACAGGAAATCAAATACGGGCAAATTATCACACTGGCGATCAGGGAGAGAGTACGGCGCATAGGGAGCCTCGTTTTGAGGGCGGGGCCTCTTACGCTGGCAGAATCAATTTGAACCGGGCAGGGAAATTCCAATTCTAAATTCAAATGTTTGACGGCCGCAAGCATTACAAAGGATGCTTGGAAGGTTTCTTCTCGAACCTAGTCGACAGCCCCGCCCCGAATCAATCGAGGTCGCGCCAGTTAGGCCCGGAGCCAATTTCCACAACGATGGGCACTGCCAGCTTGTGGACGCCTTCCATCTCTTCCCGGACTAGTTTTTCCAGCTTGGCGCGCTCCTTTGTGGGAGCTTCGAACAGAAGTTCGTCGTGCACCTGCAGGATCATTTTGGCCTCGAATTTTTCTTTCGCTAGACGCCTGTCGATGTTGATCATCGCCATCTTGATCAAATCGGCTGCCGTCCCCTGCAACGGCGAATTGAGCGCCGTGCGCTCGGCAAAGTTGCGGAGCTGCATTTGCGGTGAATTGATTTCGGGAATCGGGCGGATTCTGCCAAACAAAGTCTTCGCTACGCCGGTCTTCCGCGTGTCCGCAAGAATATTCTCCAGGTACTCTTTCACGCCCCGATAGCGCGTGAAATAAGCGTTGATGAATTTGGCGGCTTCTTTCTGCTCGATCCCCAATTGCTGCGCGAGCCCAAATGGCGAAAGGCCGTAAATAATGCCGAAGTTGATGGCTTTGGCGGCGTGTCGGTGCTCCGCGTTCTGCGCCATCGGCCCTACGCCGAACACTTCTTGCGCCGTCCGTGCGTGAATATCTTCACCGTTGCGGAAGGCTTCGACCAGCACGGGGTCCTTGGAAAAGTGCGCCATGATGCGCAGCTCGATTTGCGAGTAATCCGCGGACAGGAGTATCTTTCCTTTTTCGGCGACGAACGCGGCACGAATCTCCCGCCCCAGCTCGGTGCGGATCGGAATGTTCTGCAAGTTGGGATCGCTCGAACTCAGCCGGCCCGTAGCTGTCCCCGTCTGCGAAAAGCTGGTGTGCAGACGCCCGGTTTCCCGATGGATCAGTTTCGGAAGCGCGTCCACGTACGTCGATTTGAGCTTGGCAATTTCCCGGTACTCGATGATCTTCGCGGGAAGCGGATGCTGGGCCGACAATTCCTCCAAAACGTCGGCGGCGGTGGACCGCGCTTTCGCTTTTCCGCGCCGGGCGTTGGGCTGCAGATTCAACTTGTCAAAAAGAATTTCGGCAAGCTGCGTCGGTGAATTGACGTTGAATTCCGAGCCTGCCAGCTTCCAAATCTCCTTTTCCAGGTGGCGGACTTGTTTTTCCATCGACCGAGACATTTTCTCGAGTTCTTTGGGGTCCACGCGGACGCCGATTCGCTCGACCTCGGCGATCACCGGGGCAAGCGGCAGGTCTATTTTTTCGTAGACGGTTTCCAGCTTTTGTTCCTGGACTTGCGCGTGCAGCGTTGGCGCAAGCCGCTGCAGATAATCAGCGCGCTCACCCGGCCCGCCACCCATCATGGCGTTGAATTGCCGCATCACCACGTCCGCGAAATTGTGATTCGCTGTGGTAGGTCGCAACAAATAGGAATAGAGCTGCGTCGCGTGCCGGATACCCGTCGCTCGGCTCGTGAGCAGTTGAAAAAGCTTCGGATCGTGGACGATTTTCTGCCGCTTCGAATCGGCCAGCAGTGGCGCAAGCGCTTTCAGCGCTTCGCCCTGCTCGTCCATCCAGACGGCGCGTCCTTCGCCAGCTTTGGAAGAGACCTCGATCGAAGCGATGCGCGTTCCGAATCCTTCCGTTTCCCGTTCCCCCGTTTCAAGATTCAGCCAGACCGCCAGCGGCTCTTTAGCGGGCAGTTTGGCCAGGTACTCGCGAAACTCGGCGGCACTGGCAAGCTGTGCGTAGTCCGCTTTCACAGCTGATTCGGAATCCGCTGGCACCACAGGCGCCGCCGCTTCCGCACCCAACTCTTTCAACAGCGAACTGAATCCCAACTCACGATAGAGTTCCGTGAGCGCAATGCCGTTTGGCGGACACATTTCCAGCTCCGCCAGCTTGATCTCAATCGGCGCATCCTTAGCAATCTCCGCCAATTGTTTAGACATCAGCACTTGTTCGCGCTGTTGCTGCAAAGCCTCCCGGTACCTCTTGTTGGAAACCTCGTCCGCATGATCGAGCGCGCTCTCGACACTGCCGTACTTCTTGATCAACTCCGCTGCGCCTTTTTCGCCGATTCCCTTCGCCCCGGGAATGTTATCGATCGTGTCGCCGAGCAGCGCCATGTAGTCCACCACTTTTTCCGGCGGCACTCCCAAAAGCTCTTCGACCTTCTTTTCATCCACGATAATGTCGCCCTTGAGGCCGCCGGAGCCGGTGCGCAGCGTTCGCACATTCTTGCCGACGAGCTGCATCATGTCTTTGTCGTTGGACACGATCAGCACTTCCAGATTGTTCGCTCCTGCTTTGACAGCCATCGTGCCGATCACGTCGTCCGCTTCGTAGCCTTTCACTTCGAGCACCGGCAGGCGCATCGCTTCGCACAACCGGCGAACAAAGGGTAGTTGCACGCGCATTTCATCAGGCATGGGTTGCCGCTGCGCTTTGTATTTTTCGAACAGCTTGTCGCGGAAAGTCGCGCCGGGAGGATCAAACACAATCCCGATATAGTCCGGCTGATAATCCTTAATCAGCCGCTTCAGGATGTTTCCGAATAGAAAGGGGATGTTCGTCGGGATGCCTCCGGGACCTGTGAGCCGCTGCGGCATCGGCGCGAAAAAAGCCCGGTAAACATGCGCCATCGCGTCCACGAGAAACAGTTTCTTGGGAGTAGCAGTCATGCGGGCGAGTATAGCAAACGCCGATTACAGAGGCAGGAGCAGCACCCTCCAGCCTTTTTGGTTGCAGCGATGAATGATCGCAAATGAACAAAGGCCGCACGAGAAGGAATTCCTGTGCGGCCCCTCGATGCAAGAGCTGGCTCTTATTGTTTGTAGGGTTTATTAGGTCCAGATTTCGGTTCGGATTTTGGTTCCGGTTTATTCGCCGAGGGCTGTTTCGATGCGCCCTGTCCGCCGGCCTGCGCCTGCGAAACCAGCAACATCTGTGTGCCGCTGTCCAAGTGAACGTTCTTCCCCGCCGAAGTGATCACTGAACCCTGCGTGGCGCTTGAGCCTGCCGCGTTCATGTTCAGGCCGTTCAGGCCAAACACGCCTTGGCTGTTAGAAGTGAGCTGACCCGCGGCATTCAAGCCGCCGACGGCTCCCTTCGACGCGCCGGCTATGCTCCCGCCTGCATTTGCGGCGGAGTTCACCACTCCGCCAGCCGTTCCGCCAACGTTAGACGCGGTGTTCGTCACTGCGCCGACCGCGCCGCCCGCAGCGGATGTTACTCCGCCAAGTGCGCCGCGCCCTGATCCAGCCGCCGAAGCACCCATGCTGCCCATCATGTCCATGTCCGACCCAGCGGCCGAAGCATTGTTTTGAGCCGCGGCGATCGCCTGGATCCCCACGCTCAATGGAATCTCCTGGCTGTTCTTCAAGATCGCCTTGTCGAATACGATCCCCAGCGCCGATTCCGATTCGCCTTTGGCACGCGCCGAGGCTTGTGTAACGTGTCCGAGTACCTTGGCACCCTTGGGAATTACGGTTCTCCCTTCGGACTTCACGGCTTCCGTGGTGCGCGCGTTTACCGCATCACCCGGTTTGCACTTTTTCGAGTCGATTGGCGAACTCAGCGCGGCGTTGAACGCCGTGCCTGCCGCCAGTGAACCATTTACCTGGCCGTTCTGCGCCGACGCGGAAGTGGACGCCGATGCGTTGCCCGATGCTTGCGCCTGCGTCCGGCCAGCTTGTACCGATGTCTGGCTGCTGCTTTGTGCACCGGCCTGAGCCCCGGTCTGGGCCTGTGCCGAAGCGGCGACGCAGAAAAACGCCCCCACAACAATTGCCATCCCTGCGCGATTCATAGTCGTAAGACCTCCTTAAACAAGCTTTCGCAATGAGTTGGATTTTCTAGCTTCAGTCAAATGGGTATTCATGGAACCATTTTGATAGTGGCAAGGATGATGCCGATGCGTAAAGGTCTTGTTTTCTGCTAGTTACGCCATGTGATCGAGCATCTTGACCCCGGAAAAAGGAGGAGTACTAAGCAGGATTTACAGGGTAAGCGGCCAAGCGCGCCAGTCCACCCTAATTCAGCAACGCTTCTCAGGAAACGATTCCCAGCGGCTTTGCTACTTCCGCCAAAATGTCAGACGCGCGCAGGAGTTGATCGCGCTTATGCGTCGCGCTCACCATGGCACGCAGCCGCGCTTTTCCTTCCGCCACCGTAGGGTATCCCACCGCCGGAGCAAACACGCCCGCTTCAAACAGTTTCTTCGAGAATTCAAACGCCTTCGCCGCGTCGCCCACGTGGATCGGAATAATCGGCGTCTCGCTCACCTTAAACTGAAAACCGCGCTTCTTCAATTCGCGCTTGAACATTTTCGTGTTGGCCCACAATTTCTTCACCAGCTTCTCGCCCTCCGGTGAATCGAGCAGCGCAAAAGCCGCCTGGCATGCCGCGGCAGTAGCCGGCGGATGCGAAGTCGAAAAAAGGAACGGCCGCGCTCGCAGATACAAGAAATCGATCAGGTCGCGCGAGCCGCAAACGTACCCGCCCATCGCGCCAATCGCCTTGCTCAGCGTTCCCACTTGGATGTGCACGCGCCCGTGGCACTGGTGATGGTCTACCGTCCCTCGCCCGCCCCGTCCCAGCACGCCGGAAGCATGTGCGTCGTCCACCATCATGATGCAGTTATATTTCTCCGCCAGGTCGCAAAGCTGCGGTAACGGCGCGATATCGCCGTCCATTGAAAACACGCCATCCGTAATGATGAGCTTCTTCCCCGGAAAGTTCGCGTTCTCCTGCAGGATGCGCTCGCAATCCTGCACGTCCTTATGTTTGAAAACCTTGATTGTCGCTTTCGAAAGGCGCCCACCGTCAATAACCGACGCGTGGTTCAGCTCATCCGAAACGATCAGGTCATCTTTGCCAAGCACCGCCGAAACCGTTCCCGCGTTGGCCGTGAATCCCGACTGAAACACCACGCATGCTTCCACGTTCTTGAATGCCGCGATTTGCTCTTCCAGTTCCATGTGAATTTTCATGGTGCCCGCGATGGTTCGAACCGCCCCTGCTCCCACGCCATACCTCTTCACTGCGTCCAGCGCGGCCTTCCGCAGCGCTTTATGTGTCGTCAGCCCCAGGTAATTATTCGACGCGAGATTGATCACTTCTTTCCCGTCGAAAATACATACGGGTTTCTGCTCTCCTTCCAGCACGCGCGGCCTTGGCGCGACCCCCTTCCCGCGCAATTCCTTCAACTCGTCGGTGACGTACTGCAGGGGATTCTGCCTCGATGTAATCGTTGCGGTATCAGACATATTGGCACTCCTGACTTGGACTCGGCCGGGGGGATAGCTATTGTGCGTCAGCGGGCGGTTCGCAGCAAAACAATTCGAAAGCGCGAAAGGCGATTCGCCTAGCGCGGCATTCCATTCGGATACAGCAAAATCTTACCAGCCATGCCGCCCTGCAGCAACGTGAATGCATTCTCGAATTTGTCCAGCGGAGCGCGTTCTCCAAACAGCGGCTCCAGATTCAGGCGCCCGGCCTTCAACAACGAAGTCATTTGCACCCAGGTTTCGTACATTCGCCGCCCGTAAATCCCCTGCACCGTCGCGCCCTTGAAAATCACGTCGTTCACCAGGTCCAGCGGCACGTTTTCCGTTGGAATCCCTAGCAGCGAAGCGCGCCCTCCCGCTCGCAGCGCTTTGAACCCTTGCTGAATCGCCATCGGATTCCCGGACATTTCCAGCAGCGCATCCACCCCCGTGCCGTTCGTCTCCGCAAGAATTTTAGCTACCGCATCTTCCGTCGCGGGATTCAGCACCACGTCTGCGCCCATTTTCTTCGCCATCGCGCGGCGCTTTTCATTCGTCTCGGTCGCGAAGACCGTCGAGCTTCCGCACGCCTTTGCCACCGCAATGGCCATCAACCCGATCGGCCCGCAGCCAGTCACCAAAACGGTTTGCCCCGCAATCGACCCGGCCAGAACCGTGTGCACAGCATTCCCTAGCGGATCGAGGATCGCCCCGTAATGCTCTGGAATCGCCGGATCCAGCCTCCATATATTCGACGCCGGAATCTTCACAAATTCCGCGAACGCCCCATCCTGATCAATCCCGATGATGCGCAAGTTCTGGCAAATGTGCGCTTGTCCCAGCCGGCACTGATGGCAGTGCCCGCAATTCACGTGCATTTCCGCGCTGACGAAATCTCCCGCCATGACCGCGCGCACCTCGTCGCCTACGCGCTCGACCGTGCCGCAAAATTCGTGCCCCAGCGTCACCGGCGGCTTGATTCGTCCTTGCGACCAGCGGTCCCACCCATAAATGTGCAGGTCCGTTCCGCAAATCGAAGCTGTCTTCACTCGCACCAGCACGTCGGTCGGCCCAATCGAAGGCACGGCGACCGTATCCATCTGCAAGCCTCTCGCGGCCCGCACTTTCCGCAATGCCTTCATCGTCCCCGCCATCTGCCTCATTCCTCGCCTAGCGCACAAACCCCGATGCTAGCACATCCGCTTCGCACGGGACTTTCTCTCCCGCTTCTCCATTCCTCTTCGCCAAACACACGGCAACCCATCTCCATCGCCCCGGCATCCATTCTTACAACGCTACGCTGCGCTCAGGCTCACCAGGTCTGGCCTTGTGCATTGCCTGCGTCGCTTATTTCAACCGTACGGTGAGACCGGCATGAAGACGATTCTGGGTGTGATATTCGCTTTGCTCGCTTGCGCCTGCGCTGCTCAAGCGCAAGATACTGCAGGTCCGGAATCTTTCACGGATTCCGCATCGTACAACCCAGGCCCCGCCGCATCTCCCCCCTTGCCCTCGCCCATTCCCGGTCAGGCATCACGCTCCCGCGAAAACAGAATTGAGAGTGGAGCTTTTCAGCTCGGTGTCGGCTACGAATTCGTCCGTTTCCGCTCGTCTGCTTTTTATGCGAGTCTCAGCGGTTTACACACGTCATTCACTTACTTCCGCAAAGACTGGCTGGGCATCGAAGGCAGCGTCGTGGCCGCCTTTGGCTCTTCAAATTTCGCCAATGAACACTCGCATGTGGTGCTCTATGGCGCAGGACCACGCATCGCTTGGGACCGTCGCACGTGGCAACCTTGGGCCCACGCGCTCGCCGGAGGAATCCACGTTTACCCGCAACTGGCCTCGGGCATCAACGGTTTCGCCGTTCAGCTTGGCGGCGGTGTCGACTATCCATGGAAACCTCTCGTCTCCTTCCGCATCGAATCCGACTACGTTCGCTCCCAGCTCTATTCCTCCGGCCAGAACAGTTTTCAACTCGGTGCCGGCCTCGTCTTCCATTTCTAGTTGCGTTCTTGTGAAACGTGCCTTTTTTTCTTCTACCTTCCCGCCCTGCAGGGAAATACCCCTGCCAGCGCAATGGACGCTATATAACGCGTGGGGCGGTGCGCTTTCCCGGGATTGTCAGCAAGGTATTTCTTAATCACGCGGACGACTTGAATCGTGGTCACTCCGCGGGGCACGCAGGCCATCCTGTCCCTTCTCGGAACGCTGAGCAGCTCCCCATACACCAGGAAACCGTCGGTAAAGCCTTGCATCCAGCCCAGGCACGTCGCTTCGCGTTGGACGCGGACAGCGTCCCTAGTCCCTTCACTGTCTACGCTAGAACAGATTTCCAGGAAGTCGAGGCCCGATCGGCTGATGTCCGGCTGCTCCGGCGTACTCTTTTGGCCACTGCTGGCAGGCACACAAACAAAAAAGATACCAAGCAGTGCAGGAACCAGAATTAGGCGCACTTTTGCCTCCTTATTTCACCTGTTCAACCACTCCAATCTTCTCCAGCGCCTTCAAATACTCCACCACCATCTCCAACGGCACCGGCCCATACTCCGCCGAAACCGCGTCGCGTATCTCCTGCGCATTTCGCTTTCCATCCGCAAAGTTCAACACCTCATACGCGCACTCTTCCCCCGCCCCCCACAATCCCTCATAGCTCAGCAGCTTCGGCGTTACCACCCCCACGGTCTTCGCATGCTCTGCAAAATAGTCATAACCGAACACTGCCAGCGGCCCCCGCGGTTCCGCTTTGCGCTTCCAGATATTTCTGAAATCTCCCATGAGTAATTCCGTTCTTAGTGATCTTCCGCTCAGAAGTTGCATTTCGAGTGCATGGGCATGACTCCATTCCATTTGCCTCCAATTCGGCGGCACCTCCGCAAACCGCTTGATCGAGTCAACTTTGGCGACTTCGAGGTCCACAAATGGCCTCGTCATCTCGCCGCAGTCATACGCATTAAGGGACGCGCAGCGGTGTAGCAGACTCTCGTAGGAGGTAAGGCGATGCTCGGACAGTATTGAAATCAGGTTTGGCAGGCGGTCTTTCGGCATCTCTGCATCAGTCATTAGTGCCAAAAAATACCCGCTCGCCGCCCCAATAAACGCGGCCCTCTTCAGCTTCGTCGGATCGATATTCGCGGCCGTATCGAAATTCGTATGAATGTAGCGGTCCGGCCAATCATTCAAATAAATCGCCGGTATCCCGAACGACGAATCCTGATACACGTCGTGATCGCTTCCCATCGTGAACGGCGAATACTCCGCGCGCAGCGGCTCCTTCCCGCCCTCCGGCGCCACCATCGGATAGTCTGCTTTCCCCGTCGCCGCAAATTTATACGACTCCTCGTTCACCCACTCCGCGAACGCCCACGCCACGTCATGCACAAAACTCGGCAAGCTCATCGGCCCGCGTGTTATGTGGAACACCGCTTTGGTCTCCGGCCCTCCGCCGACCATGTCCATGTGCACCACTGCCTTGACCCGCTTTGCAAACTCCGGCTTCGCATTCAGCAGCGTGATCGTCCCTTCAATCTCCGGCGGCCAAATAAATCGAATCGTCCGCGCCGGTCGCGCCAGTGTTCCCTCGCTGATCAACTTCTGCAGCGTCCGCGCCACCTCCAATATCGTCACGCACCCGGTGGCATTGTCATTTGCTCCCGGCCGCTGATGATCCAGGTGGCACGAAAACGCAATCTCCTCCTCTTTCAACTTCGCATCCGCCCCCGGAATCGTCGCCGTCACCACTTCATAATTCCCCGGATGCTTTCCCGCCTTCACCACCGCATGCAGCCGGATCTTTTCTCCTCGCGCCAGCCGCTCCTTCATTGCCCGCGCCGCCCTCAGCGACACCATGAACCCAAACGTCTTGTGTTCTGAAAATGTCTCCAAGTGCCCCCAGCGGATCAAATTTTCATCCTCGCCCCACCACGCCGTTTTCTGGTTCTGCGCGTAACTCACAATCCCCACCGCCCCAAACTTCCCCACCGCCAAATCCTGCACCGCTTCCGGCTGTGCGCTTGCCAGCACAATCTTCGCTTTCACATCCTTCCCCGCGTAGTCGCTTTCTTTCGTCCCCTCCCCCACATCCGCTAAATCCGCCGTTACTTCCGCGCTCTCGCTGTCTTCCGCCAACCCAATCGGCATCGCTTCATAGCTCGCGAGCAGGTTCACATTGAGACAAACCATCGCGACTCCCACGATTCCTTTTTTGTGCAACTCTTCTAATTCATCCCGGCAGAGCCGCGAAGACTCAAACGATATCTGTGACAACTCCCCAACCTCCGCATCCCAGGCTGGCCGTGACCTCTGCGTTCCATAAAAGATCTTCCCATCCGCCGGAAACTGCAGGATCGCGACCTCGCTCAACCCATACGCGCGCGCCCGCTCCGCCACCAACTCCGCCGCTTCATGAAATCCCTGCGATCCTCTCTGCCGGTGAAACCGGGCAATCCCCTCCAAATTCCGCTTCGCGGTCTCGCCGCTCAACTCATTCGCCAGCGCCGCCACGTCTTTCTCCGGCAACAGCGGCGGCTTTTGCGCTTTGGCTGTACTTGCAAACGCCACTCCCGCTCCGGTCAAAGCCATCACCAATCTCGTGCACCTCTTCATCCAGCGACCTCCACCTAAAATCCGGCCAACAGTAGCACAGACTTCCGCCTGCGCCGCCTCTGAGACGACGGCTCGCTATCCGTAAGAATCCAAATCACTTAAAGTAATCCTTGACATATGTTACCAATGTGGTATAATATTTTTGTTAGTTTGGCAACATTCTTCTTCCTGCCCGCCGCAGTGTTGATGGAGGATGGCGCCATTCCTCCCATGCCCGTCCTCAATGTGGTCCTTCCAATTCCCTCACCATCTTTGCGCTCAGCATTTCCCTGCTTCCCGTTCCTGAACTCCTTTCCTTGCCACACTTTCGAGATCACCACAGTTGTTGATCGGAGACCCCGGACCGGGGAGCGCCAAACCCTTCGGCGCTATTTCACCTATCCCCTTTCCGTTCAACTTCTTGCGCACTCTTTTGCACGCCGAAAAAAGCAACTCTCTTCTTTTCAATCGCTTCCGCACTCTTTGCCAAAAACCACCGGGGGTGGGGGTATCCCCTTTCTGCTATCATCCCGCCTCGCATCCCCGGAGGCGCATTGGCCGTTTTGCGGCCATCACTCACATGAGCTTTACCCAAAGGCTCGAAGAAATTCGCACCGGCTTCGACCGTCCCTTCTGGGTCGCCAACATCACGGAAATCTTCGAGCGCCTCTCCTACTACGGTGCATTCGCCTCACTCGCCAACTATCTCCACGAAAAACTGAATTTCCCCACCGAGCAGACCGGCACGCTCGCCGGAATCTTTGGCGGCATGGTTTGGTTTCTCGCGATTTTCGGCGGAGCGATCGCCGACCGCCTCGGATTCCGCCGCGCTCTCTCGCTGGCCTACTTGATTCTTGCGACTGCCTATTTTCTGCTCGGTTCCATCGGCGCTCCGTGGCTCGCTCCGGTCAGAGCCGCCGTTCCGCCGGTGGTTTTCGTTGGCTTCATTCTAATTTTGCCTGCGCTCGGCATTTCCATGGTGAAACCCTGCGTGGTGGGAACAACCGCGCGCGCCTCAAAAGAAAACGTCCGCTCCATCGGCTACTCCATCTACTACACCATGGTGAACATTGGCGGTGCCTCCGGCCCCTACGTGGCTTCCTGGGCGCATCGCCATCTCGGCGTCGAGAATGTTTTCCGCGTCGCCGCGCTCAGCGTCTTCCTGATGTTCTTCGCCGTCCTGATTTTTTTTCGCGAACCGAAAAAAGTCGGCGACGCTCTGCCGCCCAGCGTTTCCGAAACGTTGAAAAATTTTCTCACCGTTCTTGGCAATCCAAAATTCATGCTCTTTCTGCTGATCTTCACCGGCTACTGGATTGTCTTCTGGCAGCAGTACATCTCGCTTCCCGGCTACATTCATGGCTACATCAGCGCGGGCGCCGACGTCGAGCTTATCCTCATCACCGACGGCCTCTCCGTCATCTGCCTCACCGTGCTCATCAACTACTTGATTCGCAAGCTCCCCGCGTTCCAGTGCGTTATCCTTGGGACGCTTATCACTTCGCTTTCCTGGCTGATCCTTGCCTTTCAGCCCACCGTCCTTGGCGCGGTCCTTTCCATTTTCGTTCTCGCCCTCGGCGAAATGATCCAGGCCCCGCGCTATTACGAATACATCTCCCGCCTCGCGCCTCCCGGGCAGCAAGGCACTTACATGGGTTTCGCGTTTTTGCCTATCGGCATCGGTTCGCTCATCGGAGGATGGTTCGGCGGACGCGTCATGCACCAGTTTGGCGAAGTCGCGCACGAGCCTCAGCGCGTCTGGTGGGTCATTTCCGGCGTTGGTGTCTTGACCGCTCTATTGCTCTGGATTTACGACCGCATCGTCAAACCAACCGGCCAGGAAGCAACTAGGTGAAGGGAATGAAACCCGAAAATCGGAGGATTTTTTTGCTCAACTAAAAACTGAAAACTGACAACTGAAAGCTTTTTAGTTCACCATGCGGCGAAGAGAATTGAGCGCCTGGCGCGCCACCGAATACCGCGGCTCGATTTCCAGCGCTTCCTGGAAGCAGCGTATCGCATGGCTGTACATTTCTTTTCCGAGATACGCGCGGCCCAGGTTGTAATGCGGGAAATGCCGCGGCTCGTAGCGGCGCGCTTCCGTGGCGCGTTCCAGCCAGGGAATCGCTTCCTCGAAACGGCCCAGTTCGATCAGGTACGCGCCAATGTCGTTGTAAGGATTGCCGAATTCCGGATCGATTTCGATCGCCAGCCTGCACTCGGCAATGGCTTCTTCGATGCGCCCCTGGAAATGATACGTCCAGCCCAAGAAAGTATGGGCCTCGGCGGTAGGATGAAGCTCCAGTGACGATTGGTACAACTCGACGGCGCGATCGTAGTCGCCTTCCATCTGGGCCTGATAGGCGTCTTGCAGCACTTCCCATGCACGGGTGAGGGTTTCCATGCTCATGGGACATAGTTAGCACACGGTTTTGTCCGGGTCAAAAGTACGAAAGTTCAGCGGGTGCAGCAGAGGAACCTGTACTTCGTGACGGGGTCCAGCGGCGAAGGTACTGAGAAGGAGTGGAATTCCCGGCCTTAATTGGAGAAAATAACTGGGTTCGAGCGTGGCTTCATCAT
Organism: Acidobacteria bacterium 13_2_20CM_57_17; assembly: GCA_001914785.1. GTDB lineage: Bacteria > Acidobacteriota > Terriglobia > Acidiferrales > UBA7541 > Acidiferrum. The sequence goes on from MNDE01000079.1 coordinate 15,845, forward strand.
TCAGCGTTTGTGAACGATTAGAAGAGGGGGCATCGTGAAGCGGAATTATCTGATTCTAGGGATCGCATCTCTGGCTGTGGCAGGAGCGCTTCTGGCACAGGATCCGCCGGCAAAAACAACTCCGAAAAAATCCGCGAGTCACGGCGCCGCTGGCTCCGCAGTGCGCGGCAAGCAAGTGTTCGAAAAGAAATGCGCCATGTGCCATTTCGCGGACAGCGACGCGAAAAAAATCGGTCCCGGCCTCAAAGGAATCTCCAAGCGCGGAACGTTCACCGTGAACGGCAACAAAGTCACCACGGAATCCCTGACTACGTGGATCGAAAATGGCGATTCTCAAATGCCGGGCATGAAGGACACGCTGGAACCTCAACAAATCAAAGACGTCGCCGCCTACGTGAAAACACTCTGAGATTTGCTGAGCGTCGTGCGCCGTTTCGCTCCTGGTTCCGACGGCGAGTTTTTTGAAAGAATTCTTGCGCCGCGGTTTAATTTGCTTCACGCAACACTAAAAAGAGAAAAACCACCCAAGACTTGATCACTCAAGCCGCCCGGGGGGCCAAACTCAAATAAGGACTGCGCCTAGTTCAGGACGGCGTCTTTAAACGCCTTCGACGGACGCAGGCGAACCACGGTCTTCGCCTTGATCTTGATCGCCTCGCCGGTCTGGGGGTTGCGGCCCATGCGCGCCTTGCGGTGCGCCTTTACCACGCGGCCGATCCCCGGGATCACGAATTTGCCCGCCCCGCCCTTGGCTTCTTTCACGGCGAGCTTGAACAGCTCTTCAAAGAATTGAGCGGCGGTTTTCTTCGGTGTGCCGACTTTCTCGGCGATGTGTCCCACAACCTTGGTCTTGCTCAGTGGCTTGGCTGCCATCTAGTATGCTTATCCTCCTGATTTTTTCTTTCCACTCCGATTCGAATCGAAGCAGGCCGCGAGCCAACTCCCCCCATTTACCAGCGAAAAAACTCGGGCCGGAAGGGACTATAGCCAAGGAAAAGACAGAACGCAAGGCAAAATCGCAAAAAAGCCCGTAAAAATGCGGATTTTTTGAAAAAGGTGTGGAAATCACCGCTAAAACAGTGGGTTACGAGCGATTCGAATGCCTCCGGAGAGGGTCCCGGAGGTTAATTGGCGTGCAATTTCCCCATTTTGGACCGGTATCCGCCGTGCAGCAGAAGGCCAGGCCGCGCGACGCGCTTCTGCAGACAGAAGGAAAAGACAGGCGAACTGAAGTTCGCCCTACGGAACGGGAGCGGAAGCTGGATTAGAGAGTGGCGAGGTCGCAGTAGAAATGGGCGACGGCCTTGATGCCACCGAAATAGTTTTCGAGGGCAATGTGCTCGTCGGGGGCGTGCGCGTTTTCGTCGGGCAGGCCGAAACCGAGCAAAACGCAGGGCACTTTGAAAGTGTCGTACATTTGCGTCACGAAAGGAATGGAGCCGCCCTCGCGAATGAAAACGGCTTTCTTGCCGAAGCCTTTTTCCAAGGCAGACTGGGCCTTCTTGAAAATGGGATTGTTGTAGGGAGCGACCCAGGGTTTTCCAGTGCTCAAAACTTCAAACTCGCAATGAACAGTTCTCGGTAAGAGCTTTCGAATGTGTTTCTCCACGAGTTTGACGATTTTTTGGGGATCCTGGTTGGGGACCAGGCGGGTGGAGAATTTTGCAAACGCTCTTGACGGAATTACGGTCTTGGCGCCTTCTCCTTGATAGCCACCCCAGATGCCGTTCAATTCGAATGTCGGACGCGCCCAAAGCCGCTCGATGGTAGTAAAACCCTTTTCGCCGAAATAGCCCGGAGCGCCAACGGCTTTCTCAAAATCTTTTTTCTTCCAGGGCAACGCATTCAAAGACTTGCGCTCGGCTCTCGAGAGGTTCACGACGGAATCGTAGAAACCTGGGATAGCGACGCGGAAATTCTTGTCGTGAAGTTTCGCAAAGAGTTCCGTCAAGATCGTGAGCGGATTGGGAACGGCGCCGCCATATACGCCGGAATGCAGATCGCGCTCCGGGCCGATCAATTCGATCTGATAGTAGTTCAAGCCGCGCAAACCGTAGGTGATGGAGGGTACGCCTTTGCCAAGCATGGAAGTATCAGAGACGACGAGGGCATCGGCCTTGAGCTTGGCTTTGTTCTTTTGAACGAAATCCCACAGACTGACGCTGCCGACTTCTTCTTCGCCTTCAATGAGGACCTTTATATTGACGGGAAACTTGCCGTTCACTTTTTGCAGGGACTCTAGGGCTTTCAGGTGGATGTGGACCTGTCCTTTGTCGTCGGCGGTGCCACGGCCGAAAAGGTTGCCGTTGCGAACGGTGGGCTCGAAGGCCGGAGAGGTCCAGAGATCAAGCGGCTCGGCAGGCTGCACGTCGTAATGACCGTAAAAAAGAATGGTGGGCTTGCTGGGAGCTTCCAGCGATTCCGCATAGACGAGCGGGTGGAGGGCAGTGGGAACGATCTCGACGTGCTTAAAGCCGGCAGCGCGAAGATTGCCGGCGACCCAGTTGGCGCCGCGCTCGATATCCGGTTTGTGTTCGCTCTTTGCGCTGACGCTGGGGATGCGCAGTAACTCGTAAAGTTCGGCGAGATGCTGATCACGGCGAGCATCAATATATTCGGCAAGGTTCATAAGAGGCCCTTAGAGGACAGGCAATCCTTTTCCAATGTAAGTTACGCAAAACTTGTAGCGAAATGTTTGCGGCAGCGGAATGTTTGCGGAACTGCGAAAGACTTGCCGTGGCCGCGCGTCTATTTTAGGGCTGCAACAGGTTCGCGCACAAGCAAGCGGGTTTCTGGCGTCATTAGGTGCGGGTTCTGCCTTGCGAGGTTGAGCCATTGTAAGCTCCGCGACGCGGGCTTCTGTCCATATCGCTGGCGTCCGTCCTAACTATAGCTTCAGAGTTCCCCGTCATCCGAGAATGGCCTCAGTTGGCACTTTTTTCGCGCTGCAATTGGGGCTTGAGGGGAGTCACGGTTTTGTAGCATATGAGAGCGTCATAGGAGTCGGCCCAGTAGATCAGATTAGTCTGAAGGACGGAACGTTTGACTGGGGGAATCTGATGCAGCAGAGGGCGCAGGAAGCGAAGATCGAAGATCGTAGCCGAGTACTTCGCTCTTTCAGCGAGCAGAGCAAACGCGAGCTCGTCCTGTCGCTCGTCTGCGTCATAGGTCTTCCCGGCCACGGTCTCTTGACCTCCCGCACCAAAGGCACCAACATTGAACGTCTTTTTCCCCTCCTCCAAAGCAAACTCGGCTATGAAGTTGCCCAGTGTCGATATGCCCCGGGCGTCATAGCCTCGATGTAAATGGTTCCGTCCGAAACGAAGCAGCACTTTTCCGGAAGTCCCCGCTTTTGAGCTAAGACGAAAGTGTTTCAGGAATTGCTCTTTCATGACCCGCTCGCGTTCATTTTGAGCAATCATCTTTGTGTCTGCTCCGAGGCGGTTTTTTTCCACCTCCAGGGTCTCGACAAGGCTTTGGCGAAGAGACACGTCGTTCAATACTGTATCCAGCCCGGCTTTGCTCTGTTCCGCCAGCTTGAGCAGATCGGGCGCCATTTTTCTGTTGTAGCCGTCCTTGGTGAGCTCCTGCATCCGTTTCAAATTGCGATCACTGGGATTCAGCGAGGCCAGTTCAGCGATCGGCAACTGCGGCTGTGTCTCCTCTATGTCGCAACCCCAAATGACGCCCTCGTTTGAATCAGCAAACATATGAGCATCGCTTACCTCTTCCTTGGTCCAGAGCCCTTTAACGGCTGGGCCCTTTCCCACAGGCTCGAATTCGAGCTGGTGAGCGGCCCAAGGACTAACTTCCGCTGCTATATGCCGATACCCCTGCTTCCACATCACTGGCCAGAGCATCCTGAGGAGTTTAGGAATTTCATTATCCCCATGCACTTCTCCCAACAAGAAGAAATCATTCTTGCTGGCTTCATCGAGAAGAAACTTCAGCCCATCCGTTTCCAGGTCCTGCTGATGTTTCGTTAGAGCAGTTAGTATGGGATCGTCGCCTTGTGGAACTTGCGCGACGACGGGTGCCGCTACTACGACGATGCCCAGACAAAGAACCAACCATGGGGGTCGTCGGCACATATATCTTACAATACCCTTCTTCATTGTTTTTGTTCCCGCACCAGCTACGAGCAAGAAACTGGGCCTGCATCTGGATCGTTGGTAACACGGGAATTACCCGGAAAACGGTGTTGAGGGGTGTTTTGGCGCCGAACCTTGCTGACCTGCCGTGGCCGCGCTTCTATTCTAGGGCTGCAACAGGTTCGCGCACAAGCAAGCCGATTCCTGGCGTCATTTGGTTCCAGTCCTACCGCCAAGAGGACCAAGCTATGACAGCTCCGGCACGGGACTTTGGGACCGGAATAATTTCCGAATTCACCGTCACGCGCCACGCGATCAGAGGCGAGGATAGTGAGTTGCTAAGTGCATCTCCCGGCGCTAAAATCGGCCGCAGCAATTGTTTACAAGAAACAATAGTGGGAACACAGGCGAAAATGGCGGCCCCAGCATTTAGAAGCGAGAGATTTGTAGCCCGGTATAGCTTTGCACCAAGGAGCCTGCCCGATGCGGAGAGATCGCTCATCAGTGCAGAGTCCCGGTGGAGTATGGTGTTTGCGGCCCCGCTGTTTCTACGCTCACTGCTTCGCCTTGTTTTCCTTTGCCCCCACCGGCATAAGGGACCTCCATTAACACTGCGCGAGACAATTCCGTCTAGACGATCCGGATGCCCATCTGCCTATAGCCGAGAATCCTACGTCACTTGCTTGGACTGCGGCAAAAGATTCGCTTACGACCCCAAGACCAGGCGACTGGTAGATTTCTGGGGCGTGCGTGACGCAGAAGCGCTGGCAGGAGTTCGCCGGAGAGTTGATGGATTCTTTTTGCCTCTTCGAAAGCTCGCTCCAAGGATGGACACGCTGAATATGACGGTTTCGATGAGCGGGCTTGCCAGGTACATGCTCCGCATCGTAACTTTGAGGAGCCCGCAAGCTCGTTTCGGAAAGAGTGGCGCGCCAATCTCTTCCGCCGCTCACATTGTTTCTCCTAAGAGCGCTTTTCTCAGACTGCAAGCAATACCAGCCGAGCAATCCCCGGTTCGTTCCTCGCTGCCTGTTGCAGTCAGTTCCTCGAGCAGAAAAGGCGCGTCACGGTTGGGTTCCATTCCAACGCTCCATTGGCGTGGTCGTTTGGACGTCTGGTGGTCCAAGAATTCCTCGCGAGTGTTGCATTGGAAGGCCTCTGTCACCGCAGGATTAGCCGGAAGTATTCTGATTGTTCTATCCCAGCAAATGAGCGTGTCGGGTCCCAGCATGGATTTACCCCGCGCTCTTTGCGGTTTTCTGGGATCTTTGTTGTGCGCGGTGGCTCTGGGCTTTGGAGTATTGCTGCTCGTCACCAGGACTCATGGCCCACGTTGTAGGATTGACGTTCAGCCAAAGCGGAAAGAGAAATTTCTCCTGCCGTAAATTGCCCGTGCTGCGCGGCCCAAACTTGCGCGGCTGGTAATGGCTCACCTGACCGTAGGTCTATGGACTACAGGCGGCGTAGGACGCAGCCCTTGTACTAAAACTGTCCTGCAAACCAGTAGTCAGCTTCTCTGTTTTTTTTCTATCCTTCGTGGGAAGTTCGGGACCCAACAAAAAGCTATTTCAGCCTCAGCGGGCCCACCCCCAGTCCAAGCCAAGCTGACCTAGACGCAAAAAGCAATGAGAGCGAAAGGCATTCGTGTGCGCGCGGTGCGCACTTTTTTTCAATGAACCTAAGAGGAGTCTCGATGAGTGGCGGCCAGATAAATTCGCGAAACTGGACAGAACTATTCGTCCGAAAAGTTAGAGGCATTCTGCAAGATGGCTTGCTGCTATCCGCAGTGGCGCTGGGGACTGCCGCATTCTTGAGCGGTTGCTCCGGTTTGGTCAGCAGCGCGAACAGCACTGGCAATCCGCCGCCAACGACGCTAGACGTTACGAACGTTCAAGCGGCATCGGTCACAACTTCCAGCTCTCAGGTCGTTTGGACAACGAACGTCCCCGCGAATTCTTCGGTCGATTACGGAACCACGACAGCCTACGGAAATAGCACGCCAGTGGATCCGACGATGGTCACGAGCCATCAAGTGACAATTTCCGGCCTAGCCGCGGGTACGACCTACTACTTCCAGGTTAATTCGACGGACTCTAAGGGCAACCACGGACACGGCGGCAACAAGTTCAATACACCGGG
>MNDE01000058.1 GCA_001914785.1 Acidobacteria bacterium 13_2_20CM_57_17
CAGCTCATGCACGTAGCCGACCTGGTTGGCGTCCATGAAGCAGGGATCGCACATCATGTTGCAGCGGTTCGTCAGGTCGACGGTAAGCACCGACCCACGGCCATACCGCACTGTCGAAGAACCGTGTTTGTGAAGGTCCTCGTCATTGTGGGCGGGAATGTCGCGCCCGGGAAACTGCTTCTCGATCCAGCTAAGGAACTTGGAATCAATGGCCATCATGTCTTCGTAGTGGCCGTGGAGCGGGCAGTCCTTCACCATCCAGACCTGCCCGTCGCGCTCAATAATCTGCGCCTTGATCTCGCCGACCTTTTCGTGCATTAAGTCGCGCCAGTCTTTTTTGCCGGCAATGATCGCCTCGCGCGCTTCTTTCACACACGCGGGGCAAAGCGAATCGGTCTGCCTCGGGAAGCCCAGCGTTGGCTTGGTCTTCTCCCACGATTTCAGCAGCGGCTTGTCCGACCACTTCGGCGTAACCGAAGGATTGGGATTGCGCTTGTTGAAGAACTGGATGGTGTTAAACGTGATTCCAGCGGCTTTGCAGACCACCCAATCAAACGTTCTTGCGATTTGCGTGCCTACTTGATTCGGCATAAACCTCTATCCTCCACTTTCAAGAATGCCTGTCATTTAACCCTTGCTTGATTTCGAGCCCATTCAATCGCCGGAGCTAACTCCAAACGATTGCCCCCGGGCTCACTTATGTGTGCCTCAAAACCGTACCACGAATGCCGTGGTACGCCCAATAAGTCTTTGGACACCTATAGTTTGCCGGTTGCCGGGGGCGGAAGCCAGCAACTTGCATTGAACGGTCGAAATTGGGCATTAAACGGCAATAGGGAGCAGCCAACTGCAATTTCCCTAATGCCAAAAAGGGGGTTACTAGTAGTCCGAATGGGCTGGAACTTTCGGCTTCTGAGGAAGATTTCTGCACGTTTCGCAGAGAGACTTTTTATTCGTTGAGCGCCGGCCGGAGAACCGCGATCACAAAATGCGCGAAATTTGACGCTCCTTCATCCAATTGCAGCCAACGCACTACGCAATGGTCCGCGAGATACTTCGCAACGCGCGGCTCGGCAATTCCCAAGTGTTCGGCGAGCCGCGGCTTAATCGATTCCATTCCACGCCGGCTTGATCCGCGCGATAAGTTGGCAATCGCGATGCGAAGCGTCTGGCAAGCTTCCACATAGTAATAGCTCGTCAAGTCCGAATCCGTCAGAACAAATACACCCGGGCCTGCAGGCGCGCGATCCGCTTCTTCCAATTTGGCGGGGGGGCAAGTCATCAGTCTGCGAAACTGCATTTCCAACAAAGAAATTCGGGAAGAGAGCCCGGGATCGCCGTAGCGGCCCTTCACGCTCGGTCCGCCCGGCTCCCCAATCGGCTCGACGGGCAGGCTGGGTATCGCGCGGCTGTGTATCGCTCGTGGAGGAGTCGGCTCGGCTGATTCAGTGAAAGCGGACGCGGATGACAGCCTGCGAACCGGCACTTCGGCTGGGTGACGACCCGAAGCAACTTCTGGTTCCCTCACAGCGCCGCCCTTGCGTCGATTCCGGCCACCGCGCCGTCCTCGCCGACGGCCTTTTCTCTCAAGTCCTGCAGGCGCATTCGCTGAACTTTCTGTCGCCTGCTGAATTTCGCTGCTGACCGCCACCGATGATTCGAGCGCTTCCGGGTTCTGCTCGAATGGCAATTCCGGCTCCGGCGTCGAAACTGCCGGCGGAGTCAGAGCAAACTCCGCCCCGACTGGAGTTCCTGATTCCAAAGTGATCTCGCCCGGCGCTCCACCAAGCCGGACCGCAGCTTCCTGCGCCTTGGTTTTCCAGTCCGCTCGGCGAAATCTCTGCGCCGCCGCCGAGTACCACTTTGCAGCATCGGTATTCAGCCCCGAAGACTCGAAATACTTCGCCAGCTCGAACGCCACCATGGCGTCCCGCGTCTTTTGAAAGAGATTCGAAAGTTGCCCCGCAGGATCTTTGCTGGTGCGCGCTCGGCGGATGCGGGCGGTAATCTGTTTCCAGTCGGTCATTTCTTGCTGCATTGTAGCAGTGGAATGCCTCATCGGCCAGCAAACTCCGCCCGCGCAAGGGGGCGTTACTTTTCCGCGCGGAAAACGCTTATCAATTGACGGCATGAAGTTTACTCAGTATTCTTCCGTCAGCCCTCTTGGAGGAGTTTGATGACGCGACTGCGCGTTGCCCGTCTTACCGGCTTGAGCAGCGTTGCCACCAAGAGCATTGACCGTGTTGCGGTCGCCAGCGGAATAGGAAGCTTCTCATTCGCCAGCCGCAATAACTGCATCGCAATTTCAAAAAGCTTTCTTGCCCTAATCGTTGTATTCTCGCTCCTGACCGCGCCCCTCTTGGCCACTCCTTCTTCCTGGCTCGGTACAATTGTGTATGCCGATCGCGCTCGCTTTGCCACTGGGCAGGCTTCCGTTGGCGCAACCATTTTTAGCGGCGATAGACTCAGTACCGACCAGTCCGGCGGTGTCCAGGTTCGCGCTGGTGCTGCCCGTTTTCTCCTCCATGGCGCGAGCATGGCCACGTTCTCTCAGGAGGATGCGACTCCGGCTGCAACTTTGGCTTTAGGCACAGCTACTTTTTCAACTGCCAATTCGAAAGCGTTCGCACTGCACGTGGCTTCTGCTGTAATTCGTCCCAACTCTGATCGGCCCACCATCGGACAAGTCACAGTACTGAGCCCCAAGGAATTGATCGTCAAGAGCACCCGTGGTTCACTGAGTATCGCTGTCGAAGATGATGTGCGCGAGATTCCGGAAGGCGCCGCCTATCGTATCGTTCTCGATCCTAACGCTGCCGACCCACAGGGTCCACGCGGCGCGGGCACCAAGGGTTATGGTGGACCACCTCGCAAACCCGCCAAGGACAAGTTCATCTGGTACGCCGTTGGCGTCGCCGGCGCGATCACCGTGTGGGCCGTGCACGAAGCCCTCGAAAGCCCCGACCGGCCATAAGTCTTCTCCCTTGGGTTTCAAACCTCCAACCGGGCGCGTTCCCGAATAATTGCGGCTTGCGGGTTTTTCCCCGGCGGGACATTGCTGAATCCACCTGATTGCCTTTGCTTGGTAAATAAGTCATAAACATGCCCGTGCGAGGGCGTGTCGAATGCACGCAGCGGCATAAGTTGTGATGAATAGCAGAGCGGGTGTTCCAGAGACAAGCAAATATCGATCCTAAGATCAAAAACAATGCAGCATTTCTTCAAGGCTCTGAATCACGCGCGGTTCGTCTCCAGTGCAACAGCCATCACACACTTGAACGTATGCGTGCTCGCATGGGTACAGACGCGCCCTGCCAGTATTTGGTAAGAACAGCTAACCCCAGCCAGCAAGTAGACGAATATGAAGAAATTGAATCCAGCCGTAGCCGTGTGTCTCGCGTTAGCCCTTTCTTCGATAGGATGCGCAGGAAGCACCTCCAAAATGAACAATGGCGGGCAGAACGGCGGCTCTGTCGCGCTGAATGGCGATTACGCGTTTACATTCAGCGGAATCACTGGGGGCCCTGGCTATTCGGAGCCTTTTGCCGCGGTAGGAAGATTCACGGCCGACGGAGCCGGGAATCTGACCAACGGCGAAGTGGACACCAACGGCATTGGCACGGGAGCCGTGCTGACCGCGCAATCGTTTAAGGGGACATATACCATCGGCTCCGACCACCGGGGCGTGATGACACTCGACATTCCCGGCCACAGCAAGCTTGCCTTCGCCATGATGCCCGACGGCAACGCGCAATTCATCGGGATGGACATCGCCGCAGGCTCCGGAACGATTGGCTCGGGGACCATAGAAAAGGTGGATACATCTGCGTTCAATGCGGCCAGAATAACAGGCGATTATGCCTTTGGTTTCTCCGGATTGGATGCCAACAACAATCGTGAGGCGTTAGTAGGGCGCTTTACTTCGAATGGCGCTGGCACTTTTACTAACGGGGCAGCGGACGCCAACGCTTCCACCGGCAGCAATCCGGCAACAATGAATGCTGCGACTTACACTCTGCCCGACAAATCCAGCGGCAGGGGCTCGATGAATCTCTCCTTGGTCGCAGGCGGAACGCCACGGAACTTGAATTTCGTCTTTTACATCGTAAATGCGGGAAAACTTTTTGCCATGGGGTCAGACCCGGTCGCGGGTTCGACTCCGCTTCTGAATGGCGCAGTCCTTCGCCAGCAAACTCCCTCCGGAGGGTTCTCCAATGCGTCGTTGAATGGCGGTATCGTGATTAATCTGACCGGACTCTCCGTGTGTGGGAGCGGATCAGGTTCAGCGCCCAACGTGTTTGTAGGCTTGCTCAGTTCAGATGGCAACGGTGCTGTCAATCTGACCTTCGATCAGAACTGCGGTGGATCGGCAACCTCCGCTGTCAATCAGGTCGGAACGTACAATGTGGCAAACAACGGACGGGCATCGATTCTGGCCGGTGGCGCTCCGGCTGTCGCCTACCTTGTAAGCCCGAACACCGCCTTCATCATGGGATCGGATAGTTCCGTTTTGTTTGGGTTGGGAGAACCCCAGGTTGTAACTTCGTTCACAAACAGCCAAGTAAAGGGTGCGTATGCCGGGTTGGCATCCAGTCCGGCTACGTTTGGTGTCACCACGTTTTCCGGAGAGTTCTCGGCTGACGGTTCTAGCCCGACCGGAAACATGACCGGTGTTGAAGATACTGTTGCATCGAACGGGCCAAAATCAGGTGTCACGTTCAAGTCCACGTACTCTCTGAGCTCATCGGAGGCAAATGGAAGAGGAACCATGAAGGTTGTTTCTGGCCCAGGAGGGAACGCCATCGTCTATTTGGTCTCTCCATCGAAGTTCGTTGCCGTTTCGTTGGACGACGCCAACCCCGCCATCATGATCTTCGCGCAAGCCATGACGTCACCGAACTAGGCGGCTACTGCTTATCGCGAATTTGCGTAACGACTTCATGAATCGCCTTAAGCACCGCCTCCGCATCGATCGCGTGTCCGCTATTCTCTACAATCACCTGCTGCCCCCGTGTCGAGAGCCGCGCGAGCTGCGCCTGGAATTGGTGGACCCACATCTCGTGAAAGGCTACTAGCTCTCTGTCTGCTTCTGGTTCACCTGTTCGAAATGGCTGACCGGCCGTCAGAACGATCAGCGGGCAGTCTCCCATGTTCCCTGCCGCCCTCATTTGCGTGGACACTTTTCCCTCGAAATTACAGACCGCGGCGGCCACAAACGATTTCGTTTGGAGCTCGAGCCCGTGCAGCGTTGCTGCCTGATCAGCCGTAAATCCGGCGGGCGCGTCCCGGCGTGGTCCGGATCGTTGAAGCAGGAATCGCACCAGTCCGACACGCGCCGCAAGCGGCACGCCTGCGCAAAGCAGATTTCGAATCTGCTTGGGAAGCCGGTTGAAGGGGGCCAGCGTAACCGGCGGTTCGTAGCGGTACTGGTCTTCGTGTGCCGAATCCACTAAAACCACACCAGCAACTTCTGATGGGTATTTACCCGCGAAGACGCGAGCATTGAATCCGCTGAACGACGCGCCCACCAGAACAAACGGTGGCACTTCGCGCGCGGCATGCAACAACGCGTGCAAGTCCTCGGCGATCGCCGCGCTGGTTTGCTCGACAGGGCTCGGATCGCTCCAGCCCAAACCGGCGCGGTCGAACCAGCAGGCGCGCGTAAACTCCGCAACCTTCCTCTGAAAAAGTAAATTCTCATAACCGGGAGCCGACCCGCCCGTGTCCAAGATTACGACCGGTCCTCCCTCGCCCGAACAATAGATGTTGAGCGAGCGCCCGCCAATGTCGACCGAGCGCCCAACTTGCGGAAATCGCTTGCGGTCCAGCCGCTCGCCAATCTGCTCGTAGGTTACGCCCGCAACAATCAACACGGCCAACAGCAGTAGCAGGCATTTCGAAACGAACCGGATCTGTTGCTTTGTCTGAGGTTGCACGGCGGCCCCCGCATGCTCAATCGTACGGGTGCAAGATAAAGTGCGCTTGAATGAGCGCTCCTAGCACGGCGAGGGCGATCTTCCACATCCCCGAGCGCACCACCCACTGCCTCGCCAGCGAGACGAGTCCATCGTAAAAGAGAAACGCCTTTTCCCCCGCGGTCCCTGTTTCGTCAAATATCCACGCCATCTCTTCGGCATAGCGTTTACGGAACCGGGGAGGATGCAGCCAAAGGACCGACCGATAAAGAGTGCGCGTCATAAAACCTCCTTCGGCCTTGCTCCACGCAACCGCAGCTTCGCCTCGCGAACCACTCCCTCCAGACGCGCAATCTCCGCTGAGAAAACGTGGCGGCCAAACGCTGTCAATCGGTAGTAGCGCCGTCGTGGGTCGTCCTTTGTGGATCGCCGGAGGCTCTCGGCCACCAATCCCTGATCGATGAGTTTTTCCAGGTTGTCGTAGAGCGTCCCAGAGCCCATCTTGTATTTGCCCCCCGACTGACTCGCCACTTCCTGCATAATTCCGTAGCCATGCCTGTCTTCATCCGATAGCGCGAGCAGGATGTGCTGGGCCGCAACGGATAGCGGCAGAAACGGTTTCAAGTCGATACTCATAGTCGCATACCGATATATCGGATTCCGACCTACTTGTCAAGAGCCGAGTCGCGCCGGTCGGGGCTGGATGGCTGTCTCGTTCGATTTCAATTGTGTTGGACAGGCGCGATGCCAGAACGGGATTCAAACCAGCTCAGAAAGAATAACGAGCGAAGCTACCGCAGCCTTCGCGTTTGGTTTCTCGAAGGGTGGGCAATTCTTTGCTTTGAGTTTTTTCTTCACCGAGTGCGCACGCCTACAAACCCGCAATCACTTCGATCTCCACCAACGCGTCTTTGGGCAAACGCGCCACCTGCACCGTCGACCGCGCCGGCGGTGCCGACGTGAAATACTTCGCGTACACTTCATTCATGGTCGCAAAATCGTTCATATCCTTCAGAAAAACCGTCGTCTTCACCACGTGATGCAAATTTGAACCTGCCGCCTCCAGAATTCCTTTCACGTTCTCAAGCGTCCGTTCCGTTTGTTGACGGATTTCCGCTCCGGCCATCTCCCCGGTCTTCGGATCCAGCGCTACCTGCCCGGAGACGTACAAGAATCCGTTCGCCCGGATCGCTTGCGAATACGGCCCGATGGGTTTTGGCCCCCTGTCGGTCAGAATCACGTCTCTCATGGTGCGCTCTCCTTTTCAGGTTTGGTCGTCGACGCGGCGCTTTCCTGGTAGCGCGCGCGAAACTCTTCAGGCACTCCCGGCCGCTTCATCCATAACCGGACGAACTCGGCAGTACCCTGATGTGTTTCCTCATCGAAAGCAGCAATCAGGTCACTGAGTTCCAAGTCTCGCTCCCTGCGAGCATACAGGATGTGGCTGATCGCCTTTCGAAACACGTCGCGCCCATAGCGGTCCTGCAACGCATAGAAAAAAAGAAAGCTCTTTGCTCGCACAACGGCTGGGTCCTCCGGCCCTGTCGCTGCAGCTTTCTCCGGGATCAATTGCAGCGCTCGCCGAATCGTTTCCGCGCGCGCATCCGTTCCTTCCGCGGCCGCGCGTCCAATCGATGCTGCGAACGCCGGAAGCGCGGAGAGCGGAGGATCCCGCTCGAGGAATCCTGGATTCTGCGCGTAACCCAGCCAGCTCGCAGCCAGCGACGGAGCCGCTGCCACCGCGAGTTTTGGCATGCCCTCGTTGAGATCCACCATCAGCGTGTCCGGAGAAACCATTTCGGCGGAGACGGTCTCCTTTTCTTCGCCCAACAGCTTGGCCATCGTTGCATTAAGGTTCGTGAAGCATCCAGGCGTCAACGGGCATTCCACAATCCATGTTGTGGATGAATCCTTACTGCGCGCTCCGAACATGGAATCGTACGCTTCCATCGTTCGAACGAGTGCATCGCTTGCTCCGCGCAACCCCGCGGCCTCCTGCGCCTTGCGCGTCCACAAAATAATCTTTTCCTTGCCGCCGATTTCCGAGGACGTGT
>MNDE01000133.1 GCA_001914785.1 Acidobacteria bacterium 13_2_20CM_57_17
GGCAACGACGAGATGATTTCAGCCGGACTTAGAGCGCTGGATTGGCTGGGGACGATTCAGCGTTGCGAAATAAAAGGTCATTTTGTGCCTATCGGGTCACATGGCTTCTATTCGCGGAAAACGGAAAAAGCGCGCTTCGATCAACAACCGGTCGAAGCATGTGCCGTCGTATCGGCTTGCTTGCAGGCTTATCGCGCCACCGGAAAAAGCCGTTGGAGGAAAGAGGCCTGGTCCGCTTTCAATTGGTTCCTAGGAGATAACGACTTGCAGATCGCCCTCTACGATCACACGACCGGCGGATGTCGAGACGGTTTGCATCCGGATCGAGCCAATGAAAACCAGGGTGCGGAATCGACACTATCTTTTTTGATGGCACTTCTGGAAATGCGCAAGCTGGAAGAAGCGGACGTTACGGAGAGCAACTCGCGATGAACATTCTTGCTGAAAAAAGTCTTGCCAGACCGGTCATGAACAAGTACGAGACGCTATTTCACCGGCATCCCAGCAATCCTATCCTTACCGGAAGGGATTGGCCGTATTCCATGAACAGTGTTTTTAATGCGGGCGCGACGTTGCTGCCCGACGGCTGCACTCTTCTCCTTTGTCGCGTGGAAGATCGCCGCGGGCTCTCTCATTTGTGCGTGGCGCGTTCGGCAAACGGCGTGGATGGTTGGGAGATCGATCGCGAACCGACATTCACCCCAGACGTCGAGCGGTTTCCCGAGGAGTTATGGGGGGTCGAAGATCCGCGCATCACGTATATGCCGGAACTCCAGCAATATGCCGTGGCTTACACTTCGTATTCGCGTGGCGGTCCTGGAGTGTCTCTGGCGCTCACGAAAGATTTTTGCGTATTCGACAAACTTGGCGTCGTCATGTCGCCGGACGACAAAGACGCAGCCCTTTTGCCCAGAAGGATTAACGGCTCTTGGGCTTTGATCCATCGGCCCATGACGCCGCTCGGAGCTCACATCTGGATTTCCTACTCGCCCGATCTGCGGCATTGGGGCAATCACAAGCTCATGCTGGAGGCCCGCCGGGGGGCTTGGTGGGATGCCAACAAAATTGGAATGTCACCTCCACCGATTGAGACATCGCGCGGCTGGTTGATGATTTACCACGGCGTTCGACGCACGCCGTCGAGTTCCATCTACCGGCTGGGGCTAGCTCTGTTCGACCTTGAGCAGCCAGAAAAATGCCTGATTCGGGGCGATTCTTGGATGTTTGCGCCTGAAGCGGAATATGAACGTCATGGCGACGTGCAAGACGTGGTGTTTCCTTGCGGCTATACGGTGGCATCGGATGGGGACACCATAAACCTCTACTACGGCGCCGCCGATTCGAGCATTGCGTTGGCGCACGGCAGCATTCGCAATCTCTTGACCTGGCTGGACGAGAATGGCCATTCGGAACAATCTCACGATCGACGGCTACGCAAGTAATCGCCTAGTTCTGCTGCCGGCACATTCCTTGCCATGAACTCGCGAATTGACGCTATAGAGAGAATCATGAGGTCGATTAATTGCCCATACTGTCAGAGTCAAAGAATCCATCGATCCAAGCCTAAAGGTGTCCTTGAATCAGGTCTTCTGGCCATGATTTTCGTGCGACCGTTTCGCTGCGAGAAATGCGATTCCAGATTTTTCCGTTGGTCCATTAGCGAAAAGCCTGGACAGGCAAGGCCGCCCGTGACGAGTTAAGCTCAGGTAAAGTCCACGAGCAAGTGGCCAGTCCTGCGCCGGCCACATCCTGGGTGCATCGGCGGCAATTCGGAAACTATCCAGAAACGGAAGATCTGAGAAATGTAGAAAGTCCAAATCACACAACAGGTTTTTTTCCTCTTATCGCTGAGGACGAGATAATCTCCACAAAAAGCTACTTGATGTGACGTGGGGGCATTCTGCCAGGTCTTTCCGACCATTCCGTGTACCCGCGGGGTACCTCACTTTGGCGTTTTTATGGTTTTTCTCCATTTTGCTATTTCGTAGAATCAATAACTTACGTAGAATCAATCCCCCCGAGGGGTTCGACTCCGACCCTGGCAGTCCACAATTCCTGGAAGCAATCGTAGTTACGCTTTGAGCCCCCCAAATCCCAGAACACCGATTCGCAACAAACGCAGCAGCTAGGCGAAAATTGCGGCTGCTAGCATAACCATTCATGCTGGGGATCAGGTCGATCTGACGCGCAACAGTGGCTTGCCCGCAAGCCTGGTTGAGGGCTTTCTATCGCTACATTGCCGCCTCTCACTGTGATTGAGAGCTGCCTGCTCTCCTTTGAGTCGGCACTGTCCACTATGCTCACAGCACTAGCAAAGCGCTGTCCAGAATCTGCAAACCGGGCCTGACACCATAGCCAACCGGTGTACTGCAAGTTGAGATCTGCCGTGGCGCCGGCCTTGAGATCAAGAACGACCAGCTTGTACCAACCGGTTTCAATCAGGAGGTAACTGATCTCCTTTTGCGTCGCGTTCACTATTCTCAGGTTCCCGGGTCGGCTCGTCGACCCGTCATTCATAACATCGCCAAGCTCATAAATATCTTCAGATCGAAAACGAGGGTTCGGATACAAATCTCGGAAGTCACCGTCAAGAAAATCGCCCGTGTAGAGCAACTTGTGCGCGGTACGCGTACGACCATCCCGGTATACATTGAGGAACACAGCTCTTTCATCGAAAGGGAAGGGACGGTACTGAGATACCTCGACTTTGTATCTCTGACGAGGCGAAACAGTTGAGAATAAAACCCTCGTAGCAATTCTGGGTGCGACCAGAGTCGCGAGCAGCGCCGTGCAGACAGATGCAAAAACAGTAGCGGCTCTTTTCACCTTAGCCTCTCCGCAAGCGCGGACCAAGTACAGACCGCAAGGCCCCGGTCTGGATTAATCCTAAACCCTCTACGATATTTGACGAAACCAAGTCGATACAAGTCACGACGAGGAGGGGTGGTCCGGATTCTGTTTGTGTCACGGGCTAACCAGAAGTCACGCCGGGACAGAAGTCCGCTTGTGGGAGATGACGTCAAACTTAGGCACAACTCGGGAACAAACACTGCCGAATACCGTGCAAAACGGTGATGCAAGACATAGGAAAAGACAAGACGAACCAACTACTTAACGTGTCAGCGTTTACCTTCTAAGCAGAGGGTCGCGTGTTCGAATCACGCCGGGCGCGCCATCTCAAATCCTTGGCTGTCGCTTTAGTGCCATCCCCAAATCCTTTTTGCATTTCCGATCGATTTGCATTCCATGGAATTGCCCGGCAATGTCGATCGCTTCCAGTTTTAATCGGTTACCAGACTTGTGCCACACCTCCCCTCTCAGTAAAATGGCGCGTCCTTGCTTCCCGCTGCTAATCTCTCTTTTGCGTCATACCGGAGTCATACCGAATGGGGCAGCAGTACGACGTTATCGTCATCGGCGGTGGCCACAACGGCTTAGTCAACGCCGCATACCTCGCGAAGGCCGGCAAGAAGGTTGTCGTCCTCGAACGCCGCCACGTTCTGGGCGGCGCCGCTGTCACCGAAGAAATCTTCCCCGGTTTTCTTTTCTCCGAATGTTCTTACGTCGTCTCGCTTCTTCGCCCCGAAATCATTCGCGAACTCGATCTTCCTCGCCACGGCCTGGAAATCCTCCCGCTCGACGGCACGTTCTCTCCCATGCCCAGCGGCGATTATCTCTGGCGCGTAAACGATCACGCTAAGTCCATCCGCGACATTCGCCGCCACTCCCGCCTCGACGCCGAAGCCTACGACGAATTCTCCAAGATGATGACCCCTATGTGCCGCTTCGTGAAGCCTATGCTCTCGATGGTTCCGCCCGATCCCACCACGCTCAATCCCAAAGATCTCAAGCAGCTGCATTTCCTGCTCCAGCGTTTCCGCGAGCTTTCTTCCGACGAGCGTTACACTCTCGTTCAGCTCATGACCATGAGCTCCGCCGATTTTCTCGACCAATGGTTCGAAACCGACGTCCTCAAAGCGACGATGTCTGCGTCCGGCATCATCGGCACCTTCCTTGGCATCCGCTCGCCCGGCACCGCGTACGTTCTCCTGCATCACTACATGGGTGAAATTGATGGCGCTTTCCGCTCCTGGGGTTTCAGCCGCGGCGGCACAGGAGCCATTTCAAACGCCATCGCCGATGCAGCCCGCGAAGCCGGGGTCGAAATCCGCACCAAGGCGCCCGTCGGCAAGATCCTCACCAAGAACGGCCGCGCCTGCGGCGTTGCCCTTCAGGATGGCGAAGAGCTCTCCGCGCAGGCCGTCTCCTCCAGCGTCGACCCGCATCTCACCTTCGAGAAATTTCTCGAACCCAGCGAATTGCCCGGCGATTTTCTCGAAGGCGTTCGCCGCTACAAATTCCGCGGCTCTTCCGGCAAAGTCAATCTCGCGCTCGACGCTCTTCCCAATTTCAAGTGTCTCCCCAGCCCGGGTGCGCATCTTCGCGGCGCCATCTCCATTTCGCCCAGCATGGAGTACATGGAGCGCGCCTACGACGACGCCAAGTACGGCCACTATTCGCGCCGCCCCTACATTGATATGGTTATTCCCAGCGTCACCGATCCTAGCGTTGCGCCTCCCGGCAAACACGTTCTCTCTTGTTTCGTGCAATATGCGCCGTACAAACTCGCCGAGGGCACCTGGGACGAGCACCGCGAAGCCTTCGGCGACAACGTCATCAACACCATCGCCGAGTACGCGCCCAACATCAAGGACATCATCATCGGACGGCAGATTCTCACCCCGCTTGATCTCGAGCGCGAATTCGGCCTTACGCAGGGCAACATTTTTCAGGGTGAACTCTCTCTCGAGCAGCTTTTCTTCCTTCGCCCTGTAGCCGGCTGGGCTTACTACCGCACGCCCATTCGCAACCTTTATATGTGCGGTTCCGCGACCCACCCGGGTGGAGGCATCATGGGAGCGAACGGCCGCCTTGCCAGCCAGGTCATCTTGAAGGATTGGTCGCTTGTTTCGCTGGCGCGCCGGGCAAAGTCTGGTCCTTCGCGCCCGGCTGCGGCTGCGTCGAAGGCGGCCAACTGAACATGGCCCTCGGACAACGTGTAGTCCTCATCGGCGGCGGCCACAACGCTCTCATCACTGCTTTTTACCTTGCCAAGGGCGGCTTCAAGCCCCTCGTCCTCGAACGCCGCGAAATGGTTGGCGGCGGCGCCATCACGGAAGAATTTTATCCCGGTTTCAAAGCCTCGACGCTCGCGCATACTCTCGGCCCGCTTCGCGTGGAGATCGCACGCGATATGGAAATCGATAAATTTGGGTGCGAAATACTTTATCCCGGCCCGCGCATTTTCGCTCCCATGCCCGATGGCGGCTCGCTTCTTTTCTGGAACGATAACGCCAAGACCGCTCGCGGGATTGCGAAAATTTCCGAACGGGATTCCCTAAAGTACATGGAATTTGCGGACGCGCTCGATCATCTCACCGGAGTCCTCGACCAGCTCGTTTCGATTACGCCGCCCGCGATCGACAAACCCACTCCCGAGGACCTCTGGACACTGCTCAAGACCGGCCGCAACGTTCGCATGCTGGGAAAGAAGGGAATCTTCGATCTTCTTCGCTGGGCGCCCATGGCCGTTGCGGACTTCGTTTCCGAATTCTTTGAAACCGAGCTGGTCCGCGCCGTCATCGCCGCTCGCGGCATTTTCGGCACGGCTCTTGGCCCTTGGTCCGCAGGTTCCACTGCCGTCCTTCTTCTTCGTGCCGCTTCCGACACCCATCCCGTAGGCACCGCTTCTTTTCCGCGCGCCGGGCTCGGCAGCCTCACGCGCGCTCTTGCCGAATCGGCCAAGCAAGCCGGCGCGGAAATTCGCACCGACGCGGAAGTCCAGCACATTCGCATCAAAGACGGTGCGGTTACGGGCGTCGTGCTCACCAATGGCGAAGAGATCGCTGTCGATGCCGTCGCCTCCGGCTTGGATCCGAAACGCACTTTTTTCCATCTCATCGATCCGTCCCAGCTCGACCCCACCTTCGCCAATCGCCTCAAGAATTTCCGTTCGAATGGCACGGTCGCCAAAGTCAATCTCGCTCTTGGTAGTCTTCCCACTTTCTCCGCCCTCGATCCCACCGAGGGTTTCCTGGAAGCTCTCTCCGGCCGCATCCACATCGGCCCCGACATCGATTATCTCGAGCGTGCCTTTGACGCCTCCAAGTACGGCGAATTCTCTCCAGCGCCCTATCTCGACGTCGTCATCCCTACGATTCTCGATCCGGAACTCGCGCCCGAAGGCAAACACATCCTTTCCGCCTGCGTGCAATTCGCTCCTTATAAATTGAGGGAAGGGGACTGGGACCTCTGCCGCCGGGAACTCGGCGCCGTCGTCATCAGAACTCTCTCCAACTATGTGCCGGATCTTCCCAGCCTGGTCGAAGGCATCCAAGTCATCACACCCAAAGATCTCGAAACCTCCTACACTTTCACCGGTGGCCACATTTTCCACGGCGAGCTTGCGCTCGACCAGCTCTTTACCATGCGTCCCGTTCTTGATTGGGCGCGCTACAAAACGCCCATCCGTGGCCTCTTTCTTTGCGGCTCGGGCACGCATCCCGGCAACGGCCTCACCGGCGCAAGCGGCGCCAACGCCGCCCGCGAAATCATCCGCGACCTCCGGTGATGTTGCTTTATCCTTGGTGAGAACCTATGGCTGGCTACTTCCTTGTTGATCATCCCGATGTGAATCGTCTCCTAAGCGAGTGGCGATGGCTGTGCCCCCAATCCATGGGACTTGTCGCCAAAAGCGCCTTTGGAGACCTGTTTCTGCACGACGAAACAGGGAAAGTCTTCAAGTTGGACATCGCAATCGGTAAATTGACGGAGGTCGCGCAATCCGAGACAGAATTTCGGAAACTGGCTTGCACGAAAGAGAAGCGAGAGGAATGGTTCGCGGAGAGCGATGAGCTAGCCGCAATGGAGCGAGGACTCAAACCGGACCAAGATCAGTGCATAGCATTCAAGATTCCCATCGTGTTCACCGAAGGCGGCAGTCCAGACAACGCGTACGTGGGCAGTCTATATGAACGGGCATCATTTCTTGGGGACTTGAATCGACAGCTTTCACAACTCCCTGACGGCTCCAAGGTGCGGCTTCGAATCCAGAAATGAAATCCTCATTTAAGATATAGAAGAGACACTGCGCTAATCTTCGTGGGCACCGTGCCGCCAAAACCGACATTTTTCCCGACGCCAGCCGACTTCCGCGACTGGTTCGAAGCGCACCACGACAAATTCCGCGAACTCCTTGTGGGCTTCTACAAGAAGGATTCCGGAAAGCCCAGCATCACCTGGCCCGAATCCGTGCAAGTTGCACTGCGTTTCGGGTGGATCGATGGCGTTCGTAAGAGCATCGACGAGATCAGCTATATGATTCGCTTCACTCCGCGCAAGCCCACCAGCACCTGGAGCGCCATTAACATCAAATTTGTTCAAGAACTCACGAGGAAAGGCCTGATGCATCCCGCCGGCCTCAAGGCCTTCGCCGCTCGCACGGCAAAAAAGTCTGCATCTATTCTTACGAGCAACGCAAGACCGCCCAGTTCACTCGCGAGCAAGCGAAACAGTTTCGCGCCAACAAAGCCGCCTGGGAATTTTCCGTTCGCAACCTCCTTGGTACCAAAGAGTGTGCACTTATTGGGTCGTCACCGCAAAAAAGGAAGAAACAAAACGCAAGCGGCTTTCCTTGCTCATAAAGAATTCCCAGAATCGACGATCGATGCGCCAGCTCGCGCCAACGAAGAAGAAGTGACTTGACGGCCGCCGTGTACAATTTGAGTATGTGGGATAGACATTCCTGTCTGTCCTCTTTCGGTTCTCTGTGTCTCTGGGTTTCATTCTCCGTTCTTGTAAGTACGCGTGTAGAATGTTCGCGCACTGCGAACCAATAGCGAGGTCTCAATGTCCGACTATCTGCTCAAGACCGAACCTTCCGAGTATTCGTTCGCCGACCTTCAGCGCGACAAAGTCACCGTGTGGGACGGCGTTCATAATCCCGTGGCTTTGAGGAATCTTGGTGCGATGAAGCCTGGCGACAGGCTGATTATCTATGAAACCGGCGACAACAAAAGCGCCGTCGGCACCGCCACAGTCGTCTCCGTCGATACCTCCAATACCAAAAATCCCGCTGTCGAAATCAAAGCGGGAAAACCGCTCGCAAAATCAGTCACCCTGCAGCAAATCAAATCCAACAAACTTTTCACAGATTCTCCACTCGTCCGCATCGGCCGCCTCTCCGTCGTTCCGCTCACCCCGGCGCAGTACAAGGTCTTAACAGGCGACTGATTCTATAAACCCGCGTATGATGCGGAAGCAAAATAGCGAAATCACGAGGTTCCATCATATGAAACGTCCTATTTTTGTTCTGCTCTTTTTCGCGGCCGTTCCTCTTTTCGCCCAGCAACCGCCGGAAATTCGTTTCCACTCCGTTCCTGACTTTCTGAAACTTCCGCCCGATATTTATCTCGGCGAAGCCGCCGGCGTCGCCGTCAATTCGAAGGGTCACGTCTTCGTTTTCTCCCGCGGCAACACTGCGGGCCCCGCCTACGGCGCCGCTGCCGCGCAACTCCTTGAGTTTGCGCCCGACGGAAAATTTCTCCGCGAGATCGGCCACAACCTCTACGCCTGGTCCTTCGCCCACACCGTCAAAGTCGATAAGGACGACAACATCTGGGTCACCGACAAAGGCTCCGACATGGTCATCAAGTTCAATCCCGAAGGACGCGTCGTTTTGGTCTTTGGCCGCAAGCAGGAAGCTTCCGACGAAGGCACCGAGCCGCTCAAGCACGTCAAGCCGCCGTTGCCTCCCGTGGATGGAATGTTCCGCCAGGTCACCGACGTCGCTTGGGACGCTTCCGGCAACGCGTACATCAGCGATGGCTACGTCAATTCACGCATCGCCAAGGTCGATAAGGACGGCAACTGGCTCAAGTCCTGGGGCGAGCCCGGCGATCAGCCCGGCCAGTTCAACGTCCCGCACAGCCTGGCCGTCGATGCCCAGAACAACATTTACGTCGCCGACCGCGGCAACCGCAGCATCCAGGTTTTCAATACCGACGGAAAGTTTCTCCGCCAATTCACGATCGACGTCCCCGCGCCCGCCGACGCCCGCCCGGCCATCGGGAACAAACCTTCTTCAACAACCGGCACGATGTCTCCCGGCGCGCCCTGGACTCTCTGCATTACGCCCGGGCCAAATCAAGTCCTCTATACTTCTGATGCTTTTCCCGGCCGCATCTACAAACTTTCTCTCGATGGAAAAGTTCTCGGTGTCCTCGGCAAATCCGGCAAACAGCTCGGCCAATTCGGCTGGATTCACGAAATTGCCTGCCCCTCTGCCGACGAACTCTACGTCGCCGAACTCCTGAACTGGCGCATCCAGAAACTCATTCTCGAACCAGCTCGCTAGCGCTGTACCGAAAACATTTCGTCGCGTTTAAGCCGGCTCGAACAGCAGCGGAAAAAATTGGCCGCCCATTTTCTCCCCGCGAGGAATTACCGGAACACCCGCGAGCAGCGGTTCATCCGCATTGGACATTACGCCGTCGCGAAAAACGTTGATCACCGTGGCGCGCCGCGGAGCCGGCGTGTCGTTGGCGCGCGAACCGTGCATCGTTCGCGCATGGTGAAAGGAACTCTCTCCTTTTTTCAATTCGATGGCCACGGGCTTGAATTTTTCTTTCAAGTCTTCCGGCAGACTGTTGCGGATGCCGTCCATTTCTCCAGTCAGAACCGGTTTGGGCAAGTCTGGCCACTTGTGGCTTCCGGGAACGTAATTCAAGCAGCCGTTTTCGCGCGTGGAATCGTCCAAGCCAATCCAGCAAGTGAGATGCGCCAAGGGCGTCGTCCTTGTCCAGTAAGAATAATCCTGGTGCCAGGCCACCACTCCGCCATGGCGCGCCGGTTTGCAAAAGAGCTGGTCGTGCCAGAAGCGCACTGGACCGCCGAGCACTTGCGACGCCGGTACCAGGAACGCGGGGTTCCAGAGCAGGTCGTGGAAGCCTGGCAAAACGCGCCAGGCTCCGAGGGCGTGAAAAACTACGCGGTTCGGGTCCGTCGATTCGTTGGAATGGTATTCGTGGAATAAATGCCGGCCAGGATGAGCAGGATCCATGAGCAGTTCCAACTCCGCCCGCAGAGCTTCCACCTGCGCGTCGGTCAGAATGCGAACGCCCTTCAGGTAACCGTTTTCGCGGAAGAATTCGAGCTGCTTCTGGCTCAGGCGATAGCGATTCCAGTCGCCAGTAGCAGTTGAGCGGGGAAATAGCGTGCTGACGGGTTGATGATAACGGGATAAGTCTTCGATCATGGAAGACGCTCGACTTTTCTTTTTCTCTGATTTACAGCTATTTCAGTTCAACCTCTACGATTTGTCCTTCGGCACTCCCTGCGTTGGCGAGAGTGTGAGTGACCTTGGCGTCCACCCAATGGAAATCGCCGCGATTGATCTCGTGCTTGATGGATTGGCCGTCGGGCGCAGTCATTTTCAAGGTGAATCCTGTCACGGCGACGATGAGATATGGGCGTACATGTGTGTGCATCGCGGAGGTGGCGCCAGGTGCAAGGTTCCAATTGTAAATGCGGGCGCTGGGATTTTCCGCGGCAACAGTTGCGGCAGTGACTGGCGACGGCGATTGCGGACGAACCAGGAACTCGACGTCCAGCACATCATAGGGATTCGCACCTACATTGTGGACCCGGTGCGTGTACGAGCTGCCGGCGAGAGTGAGTGCTGAAAAAGTTCTAGGCTCGGAACGAGATGGCGGGCCTTCCTTCTCGTTCCATACTTGCTGCGTGATCGAGGTGCTCGAGAGGGGAATGGCGACGCGATCGTGCGTATGAGTATGGTAGAGCGTGCGCTCGCCGGGCGGCAGAGTCAGATGAATGACGACTACGGATTCATTTTTCAGCACTACGTGATGAAGCGGCTCGTTCTCGACGGGTACGGGCTCAACGGGCACAGGCGTCGAGGCTTCTTGCGCCGCAAAGATAAAGGACGAGAAAAGGAAAACTACTGAATACGTTTTCGCAGTCATAGTTCCTGCGTTCCACCTTAGGCGAAGCGACTGGAACGGTATGCTACATCGGTTTTCACGACGTGGCATTCCCCGCAGCGATTTGGCCGCGACTCGCTTTCGAGAGGGATGGGGGGTACATACACCCCCATTACACGCATGAATATGAAAACAAACGGGTTGCAAAATGGGTTCCACCTAAGTGTATGAAAAGAAAGGGGCGGATTCTTTCGAGATGAGGGACCCAAAATGGGACTGGAAGCGGGGGTGATAACGGGGAGTTCCGCGAGGGCGCAGTCGAGAGTTCACAATCCATGCTACCATGAATTACATAATTTGTCAAATACAACTATAGTACTAGTATTTAGCGAGATGACATCATTTGTTCGAATGATTTTGCAAAGAGAAGAAAACAAAGGAGTAGAGCTCACTGTGTACCCGGGCAATGGCCTAAGAGCCCTGGACGGCGAAGGGCCGATGCGAGGAGAGGGGCGGGGTCTTTTTTCAACGCTCGCTTCCCGCGAGACCAAAATGCGTTTTGCCGCAGAGGCAGCGGGTCAGATTGAATGAGTGGCAGGGGCTGGCTTGTCCGGTGGTTTGCAAGCGCAGTAGAATGGGTGTTTGCACGCCGAGGAGGGATCCGCCATGGCTACTGCCGAAAAGATTGTGCACGTTTCGGAATTCACCAACGAGCCGTTTATCGATTTCTCGAAGCCGGAAAACCGGACGCGCATGCAGGAGGCACTGAAAAAGGTGAAGGCGGAGTTTGGGCGCGAATACCCGATGTGGCTGAACGGACGCCGGACAATCACAACGGAAAAGCGCACGTCGACGAACCCTTCGCATCCCATGGAAATTATCGGTGTTTTCCAGAATGCCGCGGCGGACATGGCCAGAAAAGCAGTCGAAGACGCCCACAAGTATTTTGATACGTGGAAGAAAGTGTCGCCGCAGGAGCGGGCGAAGTTTCTTTTCCGCGCGGCGCAGATTGTGCGGGAGCGGAAGTTCGAGCTGAACGCGCTGGTGTGCTACGAAGTGGGGAAGACGTGGACGGAAGCGGATGCGGACATCGCGGAAACGATCGACTTCCTGGAATACTACGGGCGCGAAATGCTGCGTCTGGGCGAGCCGCAAAGGCTGGTGCCGATGCGCGGCGAGCGCAACTACCTGGTCTATATTCCACTGGGCGTAGGCGTGATCATTCCACCGTGGAATTTTCCTTGCGCGATCATGGCGGGAATGACGGCGGCGTCGCTGGTTACGGGAAATACGGTGGTGCTGAAGCCGGCGGCGGACTCGCCGACGATCGCGGCGAAATTCATCGACATCCTTTTTGAGGCGGGCATTCCTAAGGAAGCGGTGAACTTCATCACAGGGCCGGGGAGCGTGATTGGCGACGTGCTGGTACAGCATCCGAAGACGCGGTACATCGGGTTTACGGGGTCGAAGGAAGTGGGCCTGCGTATCAGCGAGCTGGCCGGGAAAACCGTGCCAGGACAGATGTGGATCAAGCGCACGGTGCTGGAAATGGGCGGCAAGGACGGAATTGTGGTGGACGAGGAAGCCGACATTGACGCGGCAGTAGAAGGCACGGTGCAGGCGGCATTCGGGTACCAGGGGCAGAAATGTTCGGCATGCTCGCGCGCGATTGTCTCGGAGAAGATTTACGACACGTTCGTGCAGAAGCTGGTGGAACGCACGAAGAAAATTACGGTGGGGCCGAGCGACGATCCCAACAATTACATGGGGCCGGTGGTCAGCCAGTCAGCGATGAAAACGATTCTGGATTACATCGAAGTTGGCAAGAAGGAAGGGAAGCTGCTGACAGGCGGGAAGCGCGCGGCGGGAGACGGCTACTTCATCGAGCCTACGATTATCGCGAATGTCGATCCGAAAGCGCGGCTGGCGCAGGAAGAAGTGTTTGGGCCGGTGCTGGCGGTGATCAAGGCGAAAAATTTCGATCAGGCGCTGGAGATTGCGAACAATACGGAATTTGGACTGACCGGCGCGGTGTACTCAAAGAATCCGGAAAAAATACGGAAGGCGGAGGAGACATTTCACGTCGGCAATCTTTATCTGAACCGGAAGTGCACGGGCGCGATGGTCGGAGCACACCCGTTTGGCGGATTCAACATGTCCGGGACGGACTCGAAAGCGGGCGGGAAAGATTATTTGCTGCTGTTTATGCAGGGCAAGTCGATCGCGGAAAAAGTGAGCTAAGGACTTTTTCCCGCCATAGCGTCGGCGCGCTGCGTGACCCACTTCAAAACGCGAAAGACCGGATAGCTGAGCACGAGCATGCCTAGCGCCAGCGGAGCGTTCTTCTGGTCGGTGACGATCGAACCAATTAGAAAGAGCACGGAAGCGGCGAGGGCGATTCCCGTGGACCACGGATAGCCCCACGCGCGGTAGGGCCGCGCCATCTGCGGCTCGCGCTTGCGCAACGCGAAGAGAGAAAAATAGGAAAGCGTATAGTTGGCGACAAAGAAGAACGAAAGCATGGCAATGACGCGTTCGAAGGCATTGGCGCTGAGGAAGGAAACGAGGACAAAGAGGACGCCGACAATCGTACTGAGGAGCAGAGAGATGGTCGGAGTTCCTCCGGCATTGACTCGCGTGGCGCGGCGGAAAAATAATCCGTCACAACTCATGGCATAGAGAGTGCGCGAACAGAAAAGCTGATTGGCGTTTAGACAGCTCAACATGGAAATGATCATGATCGAGCGAATGATGGGGTCGCCAAGAGTTCCAAAGACGCGGTCGGCGACGGCGCCAAGAACGAAATTATTCCCGGCGATTTCCCGCATCGGCAGGACGTACAACGCGATGAGATTCAGCAGCAGATAAATCCCCATGATGGAGAAGACGCTGCCGAAAATGGCGCGCGGAACGTCGCGGCCGGGATTGCGGACTTCCTCGCCAAAATAAATGACACCGTCCCAGCCGTCGATTGTGTAAATCACGGCCTGCAGACCGAGCATGACGGCGATGGCCAGGGGCCACCCAGCGGGCAAAGGAAGCGATGACGAGGCGGATTGCACCGCCGCTTGGTGCGCCGGGCCGCCGAGAAGAAAGCAAGCGAGCACCAAAACAAAAAAGGCGCCGGTCTTCATCGCGGCAGTGAATAGTTGCGCGCCACTGCCCCACTTAATTCCGCGCCATTGCAAGATTCCGAATCCGCAGATGATGGCAATGGAAATGATTTCTACTCTCGTGTCGCCGGCGAGAACAGGGAAAAGGTGCCCGCTGTATTCGGCGATGACGATACCGACAGCGGCGGCAGTGCCACAAGTGGAAAGCCAATCGCTCCAGCCGACAATGAAGCCGGCGTAGTCGCCAAGAGCGCGGCGAGAAAAATTGTACTGGCCGCCGCTGCGGGGAATCGCTGCGCCAAGCTCCGCCATGGAAGATGCGCCGGAAAATGCGTAGAGTCCGCCGAGAACCCAAACGCCGAGAAACATCCATACGCTGGGAAGAAGTTTGGCGACGTCGCCAGGCGTTCGAACGATGCCAGCGGCGATGGTGTTTCCGATGGCCGCGGCCATACCAAACCACATGCCGAGAACCTGAAGCAACCGGCCGCGCCCAACTGTGCGCGTGGAACTAGCGATGGAAGAGGCTTCCGTTATGCCAGACAATGTGGGATCTCGAGGGATGCGTGAAACGGAGCCATCATATCGGGGGGAAGGGAAAAAGCAAGTTGGAAGTGGGAATTCGATTGCGGGTCGATTCGAGAGTGTTAATGGGGAGTGCCGACGAAATTCCATTTGCCCCAAGCGAAATGCTCGTGCACGGGGACGAAGTGAGCGCGGGCAATTTTTTTGATGAGTTCGGGCTGGCCGAGCCATTGCTCGTAGGTGCGGCGCTCGTAATGGGTCATGGTGGCGAAGGCGTCCATCTTGCTGGAAATTCTTCGCACGGGAGGGAGTTCGGAAATGAAGTGCACAAAAGTCAAAAAGGGAGTGCACCACGGCTCGACGAACATGACGCGACCTTCTTTTCGCAGGACGCGCTGCATTTCCGAGAAGGTTTGATCGAGATCGTTAGGCAAGGCGGGGAGATGGTGCAGACCGCCCTGAACAATCAGGACGTCCTTGCTACGATCAGGGAAGGGAAGTTGGCGGCAATCAGCAAGCGTGCATTTCGCGGAGCCCTTAAATTGCGCCAGGAGGCGGGGCGAGAGGTCCACGCCCTCGATGCGGGTGAAGCCGAGGCGCTCGAGGGCGATCAAGCCGTTTCCGCGGCCGCAAAAAAGCTCGACGATCTCGGCGTGGCGCGGCCATTGCGGCGCGCCCAATCGATTGAGGCGCGCGATAAATTTTTGAATTTCCTGCTCGGGCGTTTCGAAGCGCAAATACGCGGCTTCCCAAGGATCAGGGATAAGCTTGCCCGGCGTGTCTGCTTTCAAAGTGTCAGTCGTATTTTCCATTTGTGATTCACCAAGTACTTTAGCGCAAGTCGGTGGCAACTAAACAGGACTCGAACTCAAGGAATAGCTTTAAGAAAATACGGAAACTGTCGATTTCGTGGCCCCTCAATCGACATATAGGTAGAGCCAAGAAGAAAGGAAAAACGGGAGGCGGCCATGAACGGACAACTTACTAGCTCTCGGAACTGGGAACGAATCGTGGGAGCGGCCATTGTGGGGGTCGCGCTTGCCACTTTATTTTGCAAGGCCGATGGGGCGGCACATGGATGGAACCCTTTCGACGGGACGGCATGGGTTGTGTTAGAGGTATTGCGCCCGGTTATCCTGGCGGGCTGGCAATGCGTGCCGACGTATTTTGCTGAAAATGCAAGATGTTTGCAGCACTTGCCACAAATTGTGGCATCCATCTGGCCATTGCTTGGCGTCATGGGCGGCTAGGACAGTGTGGGATCCGGGCAGATGCGGTGTTTTGACACGCGAATCCGTAACAATCTTTTTCAGAAAAAATACCGAAGCTGTCGATTTCATTGGCGGTCGCTCGACGTATAAGTAGAGGCAAGTTTGGCTGGTGGAGACGGGCGGAAAACCCAGTTTTTGGGCTTAAACGAGAAGGAGACACAACCATGCGATTCATGATGCTGATGATCCCGAAGGGATACGAGAAGGCCGAGCCGGGGACCATGCCCGACGCGAAGGCCGTAGCTGCGATGATGAAGTACAACGAATCGTTGCAGAAGGCGGGCGTGCTGCTGGCGCTCGATGGCCTGCACCCGCCTTCGATGGGCGCGCGGGTCTCTTTCTCCGGAGGGAAGCCCAAGGTGACCGACGGGCCTTTCGCCGAGGCGAAGGAGATCGTTGGGGGGTACTGGATGATTGAGGTGAAGTCGAGGGAAGAGGCGCTGGAATGGGCCAAACGGTGCCCTGCTTCGGACAACGAGGTGATCGAGGTTCGGCAGGTGCAGGAGTTCTCGGACTTCCCGGCGGATGTCAAGGAAGCCGCAGCGGGGTTTTCCGAGATGCAGGTGCAGTCCAAGCAGCGCCAGGGATCATGAAATTGCAGCCGCCTCGAAAAAAACGTCTTGGCAGTGTCGATTTCGCAGAGGGCCGTTCGTCGTGCTTATAGAGGCCGGGTTTTTCAGGCCAGAGTCAAACAGATTTAGTCGTAGGAAACCGCGACCGTTTTGCTGGGCGCGGCTTCGAACTCAAAACAAGGAGAAGACAATATGAAATTCCTAAGCATGTATAAGAGCGTGGAAAAGGGCGTTCCTCCCTCACAAGAGGAGATGGCCAAAATGGGCAAACTTGTTGAGGAAGGTTTTAAGGCCGGCTGGCTGTTGGCGACCGAAGGCTGCCTGCCCAGCGCACTTGGCGCGCGGGTGCGCAACTCGAGCGGGAAGGTGACGGTGACCGATGGCCCCTTTACAGAGGCGAAGGAAGTTGTCGGCGGGTTCGCTATCCTTCGGGCAAACTCCAAGGCAGAGGCCATCCAATTAGCGAAAGATTTCTTGCAGGTCGTTGGCGAGGGTGAGTGCGAGCTTCGACAGATCTATGAAGCGGACACGTGCATGCACCAGGAAAAGGCCACGACGGCTTAGTTGTAATCGTTGCGGCGTGCCGCAGCCTTGAAAGCAGAATTAGCTTCGAACCAAAAAAAAGGAGATGTGACGATGCGATTCATGATGATAGTTAAGTCGTCTGAGAGTTCGGGCCGTCCGCCCCAAGCATTAATGGACGCCATCGACAAGCTCGGGCAAGAGGCGAACAAAGCCGGCACGATGGTCGCAAGCGGCGGGCTGGCCCCCACTGCGGTGAGCACGCGCATCCGGGTTTCTCGAGGGCAGCTAACGAAGATCGACGGACCTTTCACCGAGGCCAAAGAAGTCATCGGCGGATATGCGATCTTTGATTTGAAGTCGAAAGAAGAAGCCATCGAAGGGGCGCAGCGCTTCATGGAACTGCACAAGAAACACTGGCCAGGGTGGGAAGGCGAGACGGAAATTCGCCAGATCTTCGGGCCGGAAGAGTTCGCTCACAAAGCATAGGAGTTCTCGGGCGCTCGGATGGCCGCGAACCTATAGTCGCCGCACGCCTGGACTTGCAGGAGGGGATTGAAGATGATGTGATGGGTAGCCGTGACGGCTATCGACACACATCGCGCGATTGACGCCGTCTGGCGAATCGAGTCGGCCAGGATCATCGCCGGGCTGACGCGCATTGTGCGCGACGTCGGCCTTGCCGAGGAGCTCGCGCAAGACGCTCTAGTCGCCGCACTCGAACGATGGCCAGAGTCGGGCATCCCGGATAACCCAGGCGCCTGGCTCATGGCCACCGCGAAGCATCGCGCGATCGATAACATTCGCCGGAACAAACTTCTCGAACGCAAACATGAAGAATTAGGTCGCGAGCTCAAGGCGCAACAAGAGGCGGCTGTGGCGGATTTTGAAATCGCGCAGGACGATGACATCGGCGATGATCTTCTTCGCCTCGTATTCATTTCTTGTCATCCGGTCCTTTCTACGGAAGGCCGTGTTGCGCTAACGCTTCGTTTGCTCGGAGGTTTAACCACCGACGAAATTGCACGCGCCTTCCTGGTGCCCGAACCGACTGTCGCGCAGCGCATCGTCCGGGCCAAGAGGACTCTCAGCGAGGCGAGCGTCCCCTTTGAGGTTCCCCGCGGGCCCAACCTTGCCGCCCGTTTGTCATCCGTGCTGGAAGTGATCTACCTCATCTTCAATGAAGGCTACTCGGCGACGTCCGGGGACGACTGGATGCGCCCTGCGCTTTGCGAGGATGCGCTGCGTCTCGGGAGAATCCTTGCCGGACTCGCTCCGAACGAGCCGGAGGTTCACGGGCTGGTCGCACTGATGGAGATTCAGGCGTCTCGCGCGCGAGCACGAACTGGTCCGTCGGGGGAACCGATCCTGCTGCTGGACCAAGACCGCGCGCGATGGGATCAACTCCTGATCCACCGCGGTCTCGCGGCACTTGAGCGTGCCGAGCAGTTTGGAGGCGCGTCTGGTGCATATGCGCTGCAGGCGGCCATCGCGGCGTGTCACGCTCGCGCGCGTACTCCTGCGGAAACGGATTGGCGACGAATCGCCTCGCTCTATGACGCGCTCGCAGAGCTTACGCTCTCGCCCATCGTGGAACTAAATCGCGCGGTCGCGTACGCTATGGCCTTGGGTCCGGCCGCTGGACTTGAGCTCGTCGACGCGCTGGCTTCGGAGCCGTCTCTCAAGTCCTACCATCTCTTGCCCAGCGTTCGCGGCGACTTTCTTTTCAAGCTTCGCCGCTTCCCCGAGGCGCAGGCAGAGTTCGAGCGCGCCGCATCGCTCACACGCAACGGCCGAGAACGCCAATTGCTGCTCGACCGCGCCCGAGCGTGCGCGGGAGGGCTGTCACAGCCCTAGCCGCGATGAAGAAGACCGCAAACTGGCGTAATGAAAATTTGAACGGGGCGAGTTATCATGGGCTCGCATGAAGACAACGCTGGTTTCTGACAGCGCGCTGCGTGAAGCGACCGGCGAAACTCGTCCGGTCGAAGTGTCCGTGGTGATCCCATGCCTTAATGAAGCGAATTCGCTGGCGTACTGCGTGGACAAAGCCAGGAAGGCGCTCCAGGAGGCAGGGCTAAGCGGCGAAGTGGTGGTTGCGGACAACGGGTCGACGGACGGTTCGATTGAGATTGCGGAAGAGCATGGCGCGCGCGTGATTCGCGTGGAGCAGCGGGGGTACGGCGCAGCACTGAGAGCGGGCATCGCCGGCGCGCGAGGTCCCTTCATTATTATGGGTGACGCGGACGACAGCTACGACTTCAGCGACGTGCCGCGATTCGTGGAAAAGCTGCGCGAGGGCAACGACATCGTGCTGGGCAACAGATTCCGGGGAGAGATCAAGCCGGGGGCCATGCCGCTTCTTCACAAGTACTTCGGCAATCCCGGCCTGACGGCTGTGCTCAATACTTTGTTTCATGCGCACATCGGAGACGGTTACTGCGGCATGAGGGGACTCACGCGCAGCCTCTACGACCGCTTGGACCTGCGAAGTTCAGGGATGGAATTCGCTCTGGAGATGGTCATCAAGTCCGCGCAAATCGGGGCCCGCATGACAGAGATCCCCATCGTTCTGTGGCCGGACAAGCGCGGGCGCGCGCCGCATCTCCGCAGTTTTCGCGACGGCTGGCGCAGCCTGCGGTTCATGCTGCTGTACGCGCCGAACTGGCTTTTCCTGCTGCCGGGCAGCTCGCTGGTGCTTGCCGGGCTCGCACTCGTGTTTTGGCTGTTGCGGGGACCACGCCAGATTTCTTCCCACGTGGTGCTGGACATTCACACCATGATTTTCGGAGTGATCTTCACGTTGCTGGGAGTACAGATTCTCTCGATCGGGGCGTTCGCAAAAGTATTCAGCTACGCGCACCGGTTTGACCGGCATTCCGTTTCCTTGAGGCGTGTCCTAAAGAGCGTGACTCTGGAGACGGGTTTGCTTGCGGGAGGCGGACTGTTTCTGATGGGATTTGCCGGGTGCGCGTGGATTACCTGGAAGTGGGCGGCGAGCGGTTTCGGGGAGCTGCACGAAATCCGGGAGGTACTCTTCTGGTCCATGTGGTTGTTCCTCGGATTACAAATTATTTTTGCCGCTTTCTTCCTGAGCATGCTGGGCATCAGCCGCGAAACTTTCATCGGCGACTACGATTTAAGATAATTCTCGATTCCACGGCGCCGGCCATGACTCAATAATTTCCTCCTGCCGCTACTTTGGAGGCGAAGTTCGCGGCGCTTGATAGGGAACTAATTCCGTGTTGTCCCTGTCGGGTTCGACGAGCCAAATCTGGCGATCTCTAAAATATGCGAAGAGCCTGGCATTTTGTTCAGCAGCGAGTTCGCGCGCCCATAGAACTTTGGCCGTATCGATTTCCGCTCCGTTGTAGACCCATTCGTCGTGGAGGTTGTGATCTTCTTCGTAGCGCACCATGATCAAGTGCTTGCCGGGGGTGCCAGCGAGCTTTTTTGCAATAACCGCGCGGCTGGGGTCTCCCTTACAGGCCCAGTCCAAATGGTCGCAGACATGTTGCTGCACGGAGAAACCAACATTTGTCGCGAGAAGTAAAATGGCGGCCCAGGAAAGCGCGTGGCCGAGCGGGCGTCCACCTGGACGGATGGTTCGGAGGTGGCGAATCGCCTGTACGAGAAGGAGAAAAATTAAGGAAGTCAGGGGTGCGGCGTAATGTGGCATGGACCAAATCAAAAGCAGGAATCCGGACGTTCCCAGTAGAAACATCAGAAGCGGAAAACGCATCTTGCGATCGAAAAAAGCAAAAGGCAATCCCGGCAAAAGCAGCAAAGCACCCCACCAGAAGTAGGTACTGCCACTGCGCGTCAATTTTTCAACTGTAACCTTCCAAACGTCCGGCCAGGTATTGCGATAATCCTCGCGCTCCCAACCGTTGTAGAAATCCTCGAACTGCTCATTGTTGTATTGAATCGGCTCTTTAGGATGGTTCCACAAGAATAGCCCGGTCGTGCGATACGTCCGCGAGTTTAAGGCATAAGGGAAGAGGAGGGCGTTACCAGTCAGCCGCCAATTGTAGTAGCCAATGAAGCCGGCGGTCAGCAGCAGAACAATGGCCAGCGGCGCGAAAACGCGGACGACGCGCACGCGCGGCGGGGCGGCCGATTTTGTTTTTCCTACGAGCCACCAGAGGAACCAGCCTGCGACGGGGATAGAAAGGAGCAAACCCTCGTAGGGACGGGAGTTCGCGAGGATGGCGATTCCCAGGCCAAGCAGCAAAGCATCGCGGGTGCGCGCGCGGCGTATGATGCACGGCATTGCGCCGAGCACTAGAGCGCCGCCAGTGGCGGCGACTGCTCCGCCCCAGTAGCTGTTCATCCAATAACTGGCGATTCCGAATTTCAACGCGGCCAGCGCGGCGCCAAGGAGTGCCCACCTTGCCGGAAGCCAGGCCTGCAACATCCAGAGAATTGCGGCGCACATGACAGCAACGCTCAAGAGCACGCCGATCCAGGGATGGCCCAGCAATTGACCAAGCGCTAGGACGGCTCCCTGCCCGGGCGGATACTTCGACGCATAAGCGGGAAACCAATTCACGTGAAACGATTCGAAACTGATCCACATGGGATGAGGCGGATTGGCGAGACGGCCGCGAGCAAGCGTGTCCCCGAGAAGCAGGTAGCTGTATTCGTCATGGATTCCAGGAACAGGGACGTGCAATCGCGGAAGAACTGCAATCCGGACACCGAGGACGATGAAGAACACGGCGACCATCACAAGCGTCGTGCGTTCTGCCAAGCGGGATAGACGAGATTCAACTGCGTGAAATATCCTTGAAATAAAACCCGGCAGATATATGGCAAGAAGCGAAGAAAAAAAGGCCATGCCCAGGGTCGCGCCGAGCACAGGAGGTACGCGCATCAACAGAATGTCAATGAAGGCACCCATCGAGTATGCAAGATTTCAGTATTGAATTGTGGCACGCGGCCGAAAAACTAGAAAGCAACCAAGTTAGGGAGTCAGCTCGAAGAGAATGGGACGGCTGATTTAGCGTTCGATTTCGATCTCGGTGGTGTGGTTGGGATCCTGAGCCGCCGGTTTGCGTGCAGATTGTTGTTTAGGGCGATCCTCGAGGTAATCGGCCATTTCCAGGCGCAGATTTCCCGCATTGGTCGAATACGTCAGTCCGGTTTCAAAGTCGACGATTCCCGCGCGAACGAGCCTGTCAATCTCGCCATCGAAGTGCTGCATGCCTTCGGTGCTGCCATCGCGCATGGCATCGAGAAGCGACTTGCCTTCGGCTTCGCCTTTCTCAACATACTCGCGCGTGCGCATCGTGGACTTGAGGATTTCCACCGCGGCGATACGTCCCTTGCCATCCTTCCGCGGAAGCAGACGCTGGGAGACGATGTATCGGAACGCCTTGGAGAGACGTGTGCGAATGGCTTGTTGATCGGCCATGGGAAAAACTCCAACGATGCGTTCCACGGTCTTCGACGCATCAATGGTATGCAGCGTGGACATGACCAAGTGACCTGTTTCCGAAGCTTCCAGAGCGATCTCAATGGTTTCCCGGTCGCGCATTTCACCGACAAGAATGACTTTTGGCGCTTGGCGAAGGGCCGCGCGCAAAGCCAACGCAAAGGTTGGCGTGTCCGAATGCAATTCGCGCTGATGGATGGTCGCTTTCTTGTGACGATGAAGAAACTCGATGGGGTCTTCAATGGTAAGAATGTGGTAAGCCTTCTCCGCGTTCATTCTATCGAGGATGGCAGCGAGAGTGGAAGATTTGCCGGAACCGGTTGGACCTGTCACAAGCACGACGCCGTTGCGCAGATCGACGATTTCCTTCAGAGCCTCCGGCAGATGCAGCTCCTCGAATCCGGGGATCTTGTCCGGAACGACGCGCATTACAATGGCGCAGCTTCCGCGCTGCTTAAAAATATTCACGCGAAAACGCGCGACACCGGCTATGCCATAGGAAAGGTCAGCGGAGCCGTTCTGCTCGAGCTTGCGGATAGGCGTCTCGTTCTTCCCCATGATGTCGTTGGCAATCGAGAGAGTGTCTTGAGAACTGAGACACTCCAGGCCCTTATATTTGAGCTCCATGAGCTGGCCGCTGACTTCGATTTGCGGGGCGCGGCCGGGCGAGAAAATCAGGTCGCTGACGTGCGGGCTGGCCTTCAACATGGCAGCGACGAGTTGTGCTGTATGAATCGTCCTTTGCACGGCAGGCGCAGACGAGGGTGCTGATGCCTGAGTAGGGGCAGCCGGTGGCGGCACCGTCGGGGCTAGTGTTTCCATGGCTTGAATTGTGTCCTTGCGAGGCCCGAGAAACGAGGGCCATACGCGCAAACTCCAGCAAAAACGCTTCTCAATGTGACACTGTATTGTAGGCGAACTGACACCCACAACCAGTGAAGGTTCACGCTTAATTTCTTGAGAAGCACTGTACGAACGGGTAGGTTATGCAGGGCACGCACTACTTTGTTCGGCGGCCGAGAAGCAAGAAGTCTTGGTCCGCTGACGCGGAATCCAGAAAAAGCGCAGCACAGTCATCGACAATCCAGTCGGAGCCAGCTTCCTGAAGTTCGTCGTCGGTCGCGGTGGTGCGCAGGGCGATAACGCGCGCTCCTGCTGCCTTGCCGGCTCGAATTCCGGCGGGAGCATCCTCGATGACAATGCAGTCGCTTGCGGGTACACCGAGGAATTGTGCGCCTTTCAGATAGGGCTCAGGGTCTGGCTTGCCATGTTTCACATCGGTTGAGGTGACCAGATGCCTGGGTTTCGGCAGGCCCGCCGCTCCGATGCGAACTCCTGCCAGCGGCCGAGTGCAGGAGGTGACGATCGCCCAGCGCCGTAAAGGGAGCGCTTGAAGCAACTCCATCGCCCCAGGCAAAGGGATAACTCCGTCGACGTCGGCAATTTCGCGGCGTTCGACTTCGCGGTCTTCGGCGGCGTGATCGGCATGCGGCAGGAGTTCCCGTATGGTGGCGATACTTGGCCGCCCGTGCGCTTCCCTTACGACTTTGTCAGGGTCGAACCCGCGCTCACGCGCCCAGCCCGCCCACACACGCGCAACCGCAGGCGTCGAATCCACTAAGACGCCATCCAGATCGAAGAGTAGACCGCGACACTTCATCGGAATTATCTATCAATGATAATTGGAACAGGCGAAACGTTATGCGGAAACCGCGTAATTTTCAGAGAGAAATAACCAAGTGCAGAATGTTTGGGGTGGGAGACGGGGATTGAACCCGCGACATTCGGTGC
The DNA here is from genome assembly GCA_001914785.1 of Acidobacteria bacterium 13_2_20CM_57_17. Taxonomy (GTDB): domain Bacteria; phylum Acidobacteriota; class Terriglobia; order Acidiferrales; family UBA7541; genus Acidiferrum. Next base: position 24,232 of record MNDE01000133.1, read on the forward strand.
CACAGACCGACGCTCTACCAGCTGAGCTACTCCCACCACTGACTGACAACAAACAGTTTACGCTACTTTTTGGCCAGTGCAAAAGGGGGTCAATGGGTCAATCACGTCAATTTTATTGCCAATCAGAGAGGGAATTGAGGCTAAAACACGCGAGCGATACTGTGGGCGAAGATGCGTGTAGCGCCTAACCATTCTCTCTGATCCGTGGCCGATCCATGACTTGATCACCTCAACGGGCGTGTTGTTCTCCACCAAGAAGGATACCCGCCCATGTCGGAAGCCGTGCATCCCGCCTTCGGGGATGCTGCGGCGTAGTCACCTTAGCTTGTTTGAGGATGAATAGGGAGGATGCTTGCTTGTAGTGCGCGAAAGCCCATTTCACAAGTTCGCGGCAGAACGGGCCGAGTTCCATACTTTCTCTGTCACCGCCCGTTGGATTTTTTCGGCGGTCATTTCGTTAATGCGGAAACAGATTTGCTTTGAGTTGCCCGGGGTCATGGGACATTCCTAGGTTGTGATACTAAAGGGCTGTTTTCGGCATTTAACCGAACGGCCCTTTTCGTATTTCGTCGCGCCACGACTTAATCTTTGGTTTGTGGGTTTTGGTGCACCTGGCTTGCTTCGTGTTCTTCTTGACGTCCTTGTTGGCTTCCTTGGCCTTGGCAGTATCCTTGCCCTGAGCCTGTCCTACACCCGCTGTCATCAGTCCCGCGAGGGCAAGGGCGAGCATGCCTTTGCGAACGAGAATGTCCGGTCTCATTTTTTCGTCTCCTACGACGTTCGGGGGCTGAGAATCGATCCCACTCCAGAGAATACACCGAAGCCGGAACCAAGTCGCGCGGGCCGCTGGCCTTTGCTCTTCTCATTGGTTTCCTTTTCGTTTCGCAGCCCAGTGCGGGCCAAATTGTATCGCACCTATCTTCTCGCGCCAGCGATCCGGTAAAAAATCGCCAGTGTTTATGGGGGTTTCTGCGTATCTTGAGGGGTCAATCAGAGGGGATGATTTAAGGAATGAAGTTTGCACGATAAGCGGTGCCGATTCAGCGTGTTAAGGTACTCTACCGTGCAAGCCACAGACCGACGCTCTACCAGCTGAGCTACTCCCACCATCCGTAGAACTTCTTTAGTTTACGCTAATTCCCGCGCGCCTAAAAGTAGGCGGATAAGTTGACCCGGCGTCCACTCCGGAGGCAATGCCAAACAATTCCAAAAGCGCTCTGTTCGCGAAACATCGCGCTTCCGCGAGACTTATCTTTCAGGTTGCAGCCAGGAAACGACGGCGCCACGAACTTCCTGCGTATTGCTAGACTAATTTAACAGGACACGCGTCTCCGCGCATGAGCCCACATCAAACTGACCAGCAGCATTTCGAGCGGCAGATTGTTTATGCGCGCCCGATTTTTGTTTTACTGGCGCTGCTCGCGGTTCTCGAACAGCCGCCGACGCGCGGAGGGCGCCGCTCAGCCTCATTCTTGGTCGCCTATCTGATTGTCGCGCTCCTGGTCACACAACTAGAGCGCCTATTGCGCAAACGTTCCTGGCATTTGCCCTTGGCCTGCGATCTTCTGGCTCTGGGCTTCTTCATGTACATCAGCCCATCCACTGTACCGGTTTGGTTTCCGTACATGTTTCTGTGTTACGCCGCAGGCATTCGCTGGGGCGTGGAATTGACGCTCCCGCTTGCCGGGGCGCTCTCCCTTATTCTGGTTTTGCTCACGGCTGTGAAAGGCGACATCCATTGGATGCGGGTCGTCTCCTGGCTTGGCATCACCACGGGCACGTTTGCGGTCGGGGCAGGCCTCGCTTTTCTGGGCGATCGCAACCGCCGATTCTCTTCACAAATTGAGTTTTTCTCGAGCATCAGCGCAACGATGCAAGTGGATCAGGGATTGGCAGAATCGCTGCGCATGTTCCTGGAAGAACTGGCGACCACTTTTAACGCGGAAGAGGCTCTCTTGCTTTACCGCGATACAGATCTTGAGCGCATTTTTCTCTGGCGCCTGAAGTCGGGAGAAAGCGAGCGTCTCGTTCCAGAAAGTATGCCCCTGTCGCGCACGGACGGGTTCCTCCTGGACGACATGGACGCCACCATTTGCTGGAACTCATTAGCAGGGCCTGGTTCCGGGTTTGGCTGGGACCGGCGCGACGGAAGGGCTATCAAGAACTTGCCTCGGCTGCCCGGTCCGGCGCAGCAGGAGTTGAAAGTGAACTCCTTTGTGACCGTAGCTTTCGACCAGAATGGCCAGCCAACGGGGAGAATCTTTCTTCTAAATGGCCGCAAGCCATTCCAAAAGCAGGACTTAGCCTGGCTCGAGAGCATCGCAGCACACGTCTCCCCTGCCTTGGAGAACATCTTTCTTTTGAGGCACTTACGGGCCCGGGCTATCGAAGCCGAGCGCAGCCGCATCGCCCGCGACCTCCACGATGGTATTCTCCAGACCCTCCTAAGCATCGAAATACAGCTCGATGTCCTACGGCGCCGCCTGCCAGCCGCCCCTGACCAGGCCGTAAGTGGCCTTGCCAGCCTCCAGCAAACCGTTCGGAACGAGGGTGCGGAGCTGCGCCAGACGGTCACGGATCTCCGCCCCCTGCGCGTGCAGAGCGCGGATCTGGTTGACCTGATGCGTGGCTTCGCCGAGCGCTATCGCAACGAATCCACGGTCGCCCTTGATTTGCTGATCGATTCCGCCGAATTACGCGCTCCGGACCGCGTTTGCCGCGAGATTTTCCAGATTTACCGAGAAGCACTTAACAACATAAAAAAGCATGCCAAGGCTTCCCATGTCGTGGTAAAACTGTCGCAGGATGACAGCCGTCTAGTACTCGTAGTAGATGACAATGGCGAGGGGTTTAGCTTCGCCGGCCGGTTTACCGGAGACGAATTAGATCGGCTGCGCTTGGGTCCCATTTCCATTAAGGAGCGTGCGCGTACCGTGGGTGGGGTTTTGACTGTAGAGTCAAACCCGGGGCATGGAGCGCGTTTAACGATAGAAGTTCCGCTCGGTTGACGGGTTTCAGGGTTTGTACTTGCAAACCCTGACATAAATTAAGTTTCAGGGTTTGCTTTACAAACCCTGACATACATATGGCCAAAACAGCAAAACAACAGATACGGGTACTACTAGCCGATGACCATGCGATCTTTCGCGACGGCCTAAGAAAACTTCTCGATTCCGACGAAGACATCACCATTGTGGGCGAAGCGCAGAATGGAGCGGAGTGCATCAAGCTCCTCGCCAAGCTCAAACCGGATATCCTTCTCCTCGACCTGCGCATGCCGGACAAAGATGGCCTAGCCGTCCTCGAAGAAGTCAATTTCGATACGTTGCCCACACGGGTCGTCGTTTTAACCGCCGCGGAAGACGATCGCGACGTGGTTCGTGCCATGCGTCTTGGCGCCCGCGGCGTCGTGCTAAAACAGTCCGCAACGGATCTCTTGGTGAAGAGCATTCATCGCGTGCATGCCGGCGAAATTTGGCTTGACAATCGTATGACCGCCGAAGTGATGAAGGCGTTTTCGAAGTCCAGCGAGGCAGGCCCACGCCGCGAAAAGCCTTTGCTCAGCGACCGAGAGAAAGAGATCGTTCAGCTTGTTGCACAGGGCTTCCGGAACAAGGAAATCGGCGAAAAACTTTTCATCTCCGAACAAACGGTAAAAAACCATCTGCACAATATTTTTGACAAGCTCGGCGTCTCCGACCGCCTCGAACTGGCGTTGTACGCGATTCATCACAGGCTTATAGACCAGTCGTAGCGCGGCGTCGGCTCTGTTGGGCCCATTCATTACCCTGATCGACCAATCGTAACTGCATTCCGAAGCCATTCGACACGAGCGTGGGCTAACATGACATGGAGCCTTTTGTGTGAACGTACATCCCTCCTCGTCGCTCGTAGGTTTTATTGCGGGTTAAGGTCTTTACCGTAGCACTTTCTGCGGTATTCACCTGCTTCTGCTTAAGTCCTATCTATCATAGTTACTTTCCTCCGCGTCCCCGGCTCCAGGATTTTTGACAGAATTCAGTTGTATAGAATCATGAGGTACTTCACGATTTTGACTACGACGGTTGCCTTGGCCCGAGTGCTCACCTCCTTCTTAGTGTTGCTGCTGTCACTGGCTTCACCAGGTCACCCTCAGGATGGCGCCTACAGCGCGCCGGCGGATCTGGACACGCTGGTTCAGAATGCTCAAACCGTTGTCCGTGGCCAGGTGACGTCGGCTAGACTTGAGCCTCATCCTCAATTTTCAAATCTTCAGACTGTTGTTGTTACGCTTACGGTCGGCAAAGTCTTGAAGGGCGAAGCAACCTCTACACTCACTTTTCGCCAGTATCTTTGGGATGACCGTGACCTGCCGGTCTTTGCCGGATACAAGGGTGCCGGCGAACTTCTGCTCTTTCTGAATCCGATCTCGCCTTATGGTCTGACAAGTCCCGTGGGCCTCGAACAAGGACGCTTTCGTATCCTTCGCGATGCCAAAGGGAACCGATACGCTCTTAACGGCCGCGGCAACGTAGGTTTGTTCAGCCAGGTCGCAAGCAAGGCCAGTGCAAGGGGTCTGACTCTTTCCAAGTCGGTAACAGAAATGATGAAACAGCCCTCGGGTCAGGTTCCTCTCGATGCGTTTGAAGAAGCTGTTCACGCGCTGATCGGAGCACGCAAGTGAAAAGACGCGCGGCAGCGCTCCTTCTCTCATGCATCCTCCTCGGCGGATTTGCTGATGCTGGCGGCCCGCTCCGGGTTACCGGCGCCACCGCGACAAATCCGGGACAACCGTTCGTTTGGGATATGTCCAAGCCGATTCGCTACACCGTGGACGGTGGACCCCTTAGCGTGAGTCCCGGTGGCCAAGTAGTCGTCACCAATTCTCAGGGCGTGTCCCGCGTCCAGAATTTGTTCCAGAACTGGCAGTCTGTCTCCACGACATCAATTACTTATTCCTATGCGGGACAAATCTCCGGTGTTGGAATTCCATCAAACGGCGATGTGAAGACAATTCAGGATTTCAATGCAGTCCAGGGCTTGTGCAACAGTGGCACCCAAAATCCAGTCATCTTCGACGCCGATGGCTCTCTCCTCCGTGCCCTGGGTCTCAGTCCGCTGGTCATCGGCTTCTCGGGAACCTGTAAATTGGACCCTCTGGCTGGTCACATCGTCTCAGCTTTAGTTTTTCTCAACGGGGAGTTCCAGGATGGCGTCAACGATCCTAACTCTTCGAATTATGAGCTGACAGCCGATCAGTTCGATGAGGCGATCACCCACGAGATGGGTCATTTCTCAGGACTCGGCCATTCGCAGATTAATCTGGATCTGTTTCAGAGCGGATTTCTGGGGAACTGTCCCGTCGACGAGCTGGCAGGGCTGCCGCTGATGTTTCCAGTCGAGTTCTGCCAATCGCGAAAATCGGCTGGTCTTCCAATTCTTGCGCCCGACGATGTTGCATGGATCTCGAAACTGTATCCGAACGCCACCTATTCGTCCAACTTCGGAACCATCAGCGGTTTTGTTTTCTTCTCGGATGGCATTACCCATGTTCAAGGTTTAAATGTTATCGCTCGGCGCGTCGATGATCCGTCGACTACACAGGATGAATCCAAGCGCATCGCGGTATCCGTTGTGTCCGGTTTTGAATTTACCGGGAATCCAGGCCAGTCAATCACCGGCACTAATACCGGGGGCAGTTCGTTGGGGAGCCGTGATCCCGCTTTGATTGGTTATTACGAGATTCCCGTTCCACCTGGGACGTACACTGTTCAAACCGAGAATCTTGACGCTTCTTTCGTCGGCGGTTCAAGTGTTGGCCCGCTTGATCCTCCTGCCACTACGTATGGCGCGTACGAATACTGGCACCAATTTGAATCGGCTTTCGACAATACCACCCAAAAGGATCCACTGACGGTCCAGGCTGGACAGAAGCTCAGCAACATCAACTTCATCCTTAACCAGACGCCCCCGCGCTTTGATCAATTTGAAGATGGGAAAGTGTTGCTCATAATTCCTCAAGCTCCTTTTGTCTTTCGAACTTCGCGCGAGCCTTGGCTTGTGAGGTTGTCTTGAAGGGGCGACCACAATCGCCGATCAGCTCTGCTGCGCTTAGTCTTCTTGTTTTTGTCGCCGGATGCGGTGGCGGCTCCAGTTCAATCGAACCGCCACCCCCGCTTCCGCCCGCTGAAGTTATAACAATTACGACCAATTCAAATCTGCAGTGCGTCCAGAACGTTCCGTTTACGCTGACGCTCCAGGCTCAGGGCAACTCCAGTCCTCTGACTTGGATCATTACTTCCGGACAATTGCCGACGGGACTTTCCCTTGATTCTTCAACCGGCATCGTTTCGGGAACACCTACAGCAGGCCCGGGTCCGGTTACGATTCAAGCTGCCGATGCGAAGGCCAGCACTTCCAAACAGTTCAACTTTCTAGTCTGGGCGAAGCTCACCATCAATCCGGTCAGTCCTCCACCAGCGCACCTCAATGCATCCTATTTACTGTCAATCACTGGCCAGGGTTCTTCTGCCATCGCAAGCTGGATTGTGTCTGCGGGCCAACTGCCCCCGGGTTTGTCACTGAATGTAAGCAAGCTCAACCTCAACAATGCTCTAGTTTCCGGAATTCCCACGCAAGCTGGTAGCTTCACTTTTACTGTGCAAGCTCAGGATTACACAATTCCGCAGACCGCTACGATGGACATCACCATCGCTGTCGATACGCTTCTAGCCATTACTAAGGCCGCTTTGAAGAATGGCGGCCAGAATCAGGTCTATTCAGATTCCTTTACCGCCGTCAACGGTACCGCACCGCTTCGCTGGTCCATTTCCGGCGATTTCCCTGCGGGGCTTTCTCTTGATCCTACGTCCGGCCAGGTCACAGGTACGCCCAGCAATTTTGGCGGATTTGCTTACACCGTATCTGTAAATGATTCCAATTCCGCTATGCAAAGCGATTCCGGCAAAGGTATTCTCAATATTGCCGAGCAAATGCAAATTGTCGGGAGCCTCGCACCGGCCTACATCGGCCAACCTTACAATTCGGGTTTTTTCACTATCGGAGGTTCCTACCCATACAGTTGGATCCTTATTTCAGGTTCCCTGCCGTCGGGCTTAGCCCTTGCACCGGCTGGCAATATTGTCGGCACGCCAACCCAACTCGGCTCCTCGACTTTCGTCTTACAAGTAACCGATTCGGGCACTCCCCCGTACATCCTTACTCGGCAAGTGACGCTAACCGTAGTTCCAACTCTCCTGAGCGTTTTCGGGAACCCCCTTTCGCCGGCTCCCGTCAATGTGCTTTATCATTCGCAGATTCCTGCGTCTGGTGGAACACCTCCCTACTCATGGAGCATCTCCTCAGGTCAATTGCCTCCAGGTCTGAACCTAGATCCGGCGACAGGATACATTGATGGCACTCCCACGCAGGTAGGCACCTTCAACTTCGTGGCCATGGGAACCGATTCCGGCAACCCGATGCAAACAGCCACAGCTAATGCTTTTATTCAAATCCGTAAGGGTCTTGGGCGCAACGATTCCATCGCTACGGCTACGCCTCTAGGTAACAGCGCCAGTGTCCAAATCCCCATCCCGCTTTCCATCAGTCCCTATCTCGATCCAATCAACGCGCTGACTCCCAACCCCGATACGGATTATTACAGACTTGTCGCGAATGGCGGAAGCTTGGTTCATGCTGAAACGTTTGCACAGCGTTCCTGGGGTGCGAACACGCTCGACAGCGTTCTAGAGGTTCTGGACGGGAGTGGCCAGCGCATGCAGACTTGCGGTCAGCCGACGTATGTCTCGCCGTGCCTTAACGACGACTTGGACGCCACTACTCTCGATTCGGCGCTCGATTTCCAAGTTCCCGGGCCCCAGACTACGCAGACGACGTTCTATCTACATGTCTTTGACTGGCGCGGCGATGCCCGTCCGGACATGCAGTATTATCTGAATATCAGCGGGGTTATCGAGCCTCTCACGATTTCGACTACCTTGGGTCCCGGCGCGACACGAGGAGTCTCCTATCAGCAGCAGTTCATGTCAAAGGGTGGTTCGGGCAGCGTCACTTGGTCCGTTGACGGCGGGTCTTTGCCACCGGGCTGGACCCTGAACTCTTCGGGTCTGCTCGACGGTGTTGCTACGACAGATGGTTTCTATGCGTTCTCAGTCAAGGCCACTGACTCTGGAAATCCACCCCAGACTGCGCGCGCTCAATATTCGCTTCAAATAGCTGAACCACTCGTGATCACCAGTCCCTCGACTTGGCCCAACGCTTGCGCAAATCAGCCTTACTCCTTCACCATTACAACGGCGGGCGGGGTTCCTCCGATTCACTTTGGATTTAGTTCGCCGGCGTGGATTTCCATAAACTTGGACACAAGCACAGGGATATTTAGTGGAACAACAAATGTGACGGGGACTTTCACCGGAACAGTGGGCGCCGGTGATTCGGCTGTCCCTCAATCTGGCCAGGCACAAACTGTGACTCTCACAGTTGTTACCTGTCCCTGACGAAACCCCGACCTTCTGTAGGAGCTGAATACTTGGGACCGCACCCGCTTTGATGGAGTTGCTCAACGCGCGGGACTGGATGGCGGTTCGCCACCGCCGCTTCATTCGATCATCTCGGTCCTGGTCACATCGCGCGGCTGATCGAGGAGCGCATCCATGCGTTCGAGGAATCGCACGGTATGCGGCAATTCCGCGTGCTTCTGGAATGCGTCTGCGTCCGCCCACTGGGAATGAATGAAAAAGAGCCGCGGGTCCCGCATCGATCGGAAGGCGTGAAAACTCAGGCAACCGGCCTCCTCCCGCGAAGGCCCCATCACTTCGCGCAAAGCCTCCTCCACGGCACCCTCTTCCCCTTGCCGTGCATGCAGACGTACAAATACGTATTGCTCCATACTGCCTCCATCTCCCGCGCGACACCGGTTGTGCCTCGACTTCTTCGCTTCGCTCGCGTCGAAGGGAGACGGCCATTTGCACTTCGACCATTCTAGCGAGTTTGGGCGTAATGTCCTGTCGTTTGTTACGATTAGCGAGACTCTTGAGAAGGAGCGCAAAACCGAAATTTCACGTAATCAACAGTTCTAGTTTTCGGACTCGTTCTAGTACGTCGGTACTTCTCCGCTTTGAATCGATTTTGTACCTTGAGTCCTATTGTTAGCTGGCCCCTACCCGGATACACTCTACCTTCGATCAGGAGGACTTCCTTGACGGGTTCCGAACGCCGCACCACTCAGCGTTTTTCCATGCGGCTGCCCCTGACCGTTCGCTGGACATCGGGTGCCGCCGTTGGCGAGACCAGCACTGAGTCCCGGGACGTCAGCTCGCGCGGCGTCTACTTTTTCCTTTCCAAGGATGTCAAGGAAGGCTCGCCCGTCGAGATTCTTCTGACGCTTCCCAACGAAATTACCATGGCTGGACCGGTACGCGTCCGTTGCCTTGGCCGCGTGCAGCGCACCGAGCCGCGCGATGAAGGCGCCGTCGGCGTGGTTGCGGCCATCGAGCGCTACGAATTTCTTCGCGGCGACGAAGACAAATAAAAGTTTTTGGGAAGGGGAGCACTCGCTTCCTTGCGGCGCTAAAGTTTCTCGACGAGTTCCTTGCTCGCTCACTGCGGAGGCGGGCGGGATAAAGCCGGGGTGCCTCGGCCCCTCAGCGGAGCTGCCCCGGCACTTTTTTCCTTCAGCAGCTAATCGAAAACCTCACCACCGCTCATCCCCTACGTTGTAGGGCCGAAGCGTCTTTCTTCTCCGCTTCCTGTAGCGGCGAGTTTACCTTGCCATCCTTCTTTCGTACCTCAGGGCTCATCAGGATCGTGGAGGGGAATATCACTGCGCTCCTCGTGGCAAGCACAGAGAGCCGCAGGGTGCCCCAGGTTCGTCTTTTGAACCTGGGTCTTGGGGGTGGCTTTCTCAGTGCTTTGTCCGCCCTTCTCGTCCGTTTGAATTTCTTATTCGTGAGAATCGGGGTCAAAATTCAAACGGACTTTTCTCGTTGCCCGCTGGGTGCCGCACCCTACGGTTGAAGCTGTGAGGAAACCCATTGCGCTCTCAGCAAAAGAGTCAGCGCGCGTGTTTTTGTGGATCGCTTTGGCCGATCTCGGTG